>NZ_CADFEC010000026.1:0-86970 GCF_902833195.1 Burkholderia sp. BCC1638 | reverse complement strand
CGTGCACCAGCATGCGCATGCGAGCGCGTGGGGCAGCGCATTGCCGACGTCGGACGCGAAGGGCTTCTGGGGCGCGTTCGGCTGTTCGTGCTGGGCGGTCTGACATGTCGACGACAACCGGTCGGTACAGCCCCGGGTGGATCCGGGTTCTGCTTGCGCAGCCGTGGGTCGGTCCATTGGTACGACTTGCACTCGTCTCCGCGTTTCTGATCGGCGGGATCAACAAGGCGATGCATTTCGACGAAGCGGTGGCCGAGCAGGCGCATTTCGGCCTGCAGCCGGCCGCGCTGTGGGCTGCGCTGGCGGTTGTGGTCGAGATCGGCGGTTCGCTCTGCGTGGTGTTTCGCCGCTTCACGTGGCTCGGCGCCGGCAGCCTCGGCATGCTGACGCTCGTCGCGATGGTCGTGGCGAACGATTTCTGGAACCACACGGGCGCGGCGCATTTCATGGCGCTCAACAGCTTCTTCGAGCACCTTGGGCTGATTGCCGCGCTGGTTCTCGTCACGATGCTCGGCGACGCCCGACGTGCGGAAGGAGACGGTCGCGCCTGAACGCCAGCGCGGCATGACGCATCAGGAAGGTCGTTCGATCATGGCGCCCGTTCGCGGCGCCATGACTTTCACTGAAGATCGCGCTCGGTTTCGTCGTCGCCCGACCCGGTGACCGGCGCGACGACGGTCCTGCTATTTCACCGGCGTGAGGACGGGGGCGCCCTTGTTCTTGATCAGGAACACGACGAATTTTGCCGGCTTCGTGTTGCTGGCGTTTCGTCCGACCGTATGCACGTCTTCCGGGCCTTCGTGGAACGTGTCGCCGGCATGAAGCGTGACCGTCTTGCCGCCGTTCAGGCCCATCACGATGCTGCCGTCGAGCACATAGACGAATGCGTGTGCGTCGTGGCGATGGATGGGGTCGACGCTGCCGGGTGGATAATCCACGACGATCATCTCGACTTCCTTGCCCGGATACTCGGGCAACGATTCCGTCGTCAGTTGCGTGACCTTGGCTTGCGGTGCCGCGACGACCGGCTGAACGGGCGTCAGTAGCGACAGCGCAAGCGGTGCAAGTGCAAGCACGATGCGTTTCATGGCGTTACTCCAGGTTGGCCTTGTCGAGCCCGAACATCTTGTCGAACGAACCGGGCACGATGTGGAACGCGACGTTCAGCCGGTTCCAGCAGTTGATCGCGCCCACGAGGACGGTGAGATCCGACAGTTCCTGCTCGGAATAATGGGCCCGCACGCGCTCGTAGAGATCGTCCGGCACGCCATGCGACGAGAGATGCGTCAGCGCCTCGGTCCATTCGAGCGCGGCGCGCTCGCGCGGCGAAAACAGCGGCGACTCGCGCCAGATCGCGACGTGATGCACGCGCAGTTCGCGCTCGCCGTGGATCTTCGCCATCTTGATGTGCATGTCGACGCAAAACGCGCAGCCGTTGAGCTGCGACGCGCGAATCTCGACGAGCTCGCGGACCGGAACCTCGATCGCCGTCTTCTGAAGCAGCCCGTCGAGTTCGACGAGTTTCCTGGTCAGTTCCGGCGATTGCTGAAAATAATTGATACGTTGCGTCATGATCCGTTCTCCTGATTGGTGGAAGCTGCACGAGTGGTCGTGAGCATGGCGATGCATCGCACGACCTGCCTGGCAACCATCGTAATCGCGGGTCCCGCGGGCCGGTAGAACCAGGAACGTGCGCACTCTGTTGCCGCTTCGGCACCAATCACGCCGACACGGCGACGACACTGCACATTCCCTGCCGTGCCATCTTCGAATAAGGACACAGGCGCTCCGTGTCGCGGACGAGTCGCTCCGCGACCTGCCGGTCCACGCCCGGCATGCGGATGGTGACGGTGGCGGTCAGCGCATAGCCGCCATCGACCGGATCGCGACCGAACGCCACTTCGACGGCGACGGTCGCTTCCCGGATGTCGATCCGATCGCGTTGAGCGATCAGGCTCAACGCGCCGTGAAAGCACGCGGCGTAGCCGGCGGCGAGAAGCTGTTCGGGGTTGGTTCCGCCGCCCGGCCCGCCGAGTTCGGTCGGCAATCGCAGATCGAGGGCGAGACAGCCGTCATCGGATCGTGCGACGCCCGATGCGCGGCCATGACCGGACTGGCCCCCGGAAACGGTGACCGTGGTCGTGTAGAGCGCGGCGAATTCTTGTCCGCGGTATTTGTCGAGCAGTGTCAACGGCGGAGGTTGCAACCTCTCGTTCTCCATATGCCTCCCGGTTGCTTGTATTGATCGACGCGAGTGTTTCGAGCCCTGCGTATCGGGGCGGCGCGTCGTTTCCCGAAGCGAATCGGCGCAATGGTGCAGCGCTTGCCTGCAGGCCGTTCCCCACGACCGCCATCCGAACGATGGCCCCAGCGCTCTTGCATGCTAGGCAAAGACGGGTCGTTGGACCAGATCGGTCAGGGATGCATGGTGTTGCCCGCTTCGCACCAATGCGGCGAGAGCGGCGGGTGTCGCTCGCGTCGAGCGTTGCACGACCGCGGGTGCAGCCGATTGGTGCCGATGAGGAACGGGTCAGTGTTCCGATGCGGGTCTACCTGCGCATGAGTGCGGATCCTAGTATGACGGCACGGCAATGCGGGCCGATGTTCGGCTTGCGCATGCAGGCAACCCATCGGTGACGCGACATGCGGCACACCTACGCAATCGGAGGCTTGCGATGGACACTTTGGATATCGATTGGCCGACGCTTTCGCACGGACCGATTCGTACGGAACCCGGCATCGACGCAGGCGCGCATCTCGTCAGCGAGCGCGATGGCTACGTGCATCACGGCATCTACGTCGGAGACGGACTGGTTGTTCACTATGGCGGCTTCGATCGTTCCGCGAGGCGGTGTCCGGTGGAATGCATCCCGTTGCGTCGCTTCGCGGCGAACCACGGCATCCATGTTCAGGCGGAACCGGACGCCGTCTATACCGGAGTCGCTGTCGTCGAGCGGGCCTGGTCGCGCGTCGGCGAGGACCGCTATCGGCTTCTGACGAACAACTGCGAGCACTTCTGCAGCTGGTGCGTGTGCGGTGTCGGTCACAGCGAGCAGGTGCGCCGCGGTTTGCTGAATCCATGGATCGGCATCCGGACATTGATCGCGCTCGTGAAGGCACGCGCGACGACCATGCTTTCGATCGCGTGGCGGAATGCATCGCGCGCGTTCAGGGCCGGCGTGCCGGTGATCGTCGCATCGGCGTTGTCGGCGTGCGCGAACTACGCCGGCATTCACGGCGATGCGGCGATCACCGATCCGCAGCATTACGCGACGCAACAGAGCCTGCCGTCCGAGCAAGGACATTGGCCGACCGCCGACTGGGCCGATCAGTTCGGTGACGGGCAACTGAAGTCTCTGATCGACGAGGCGCTCGAGAGCAGCCCGACACTCGATCAGGCGCGTGCACGCGTGGCAGCCGCGCAGGCTTACAGCGAATCCGCGCGGGCGGGGACGATGCCGCGCGTCGACGCCAGCTACGCGCTCACGCGTCAGCAGTTTTCTGGAACAGCGCTCGTGCCGCCGCCGTATGGTGGGTCATGGCAGACGGAGAACCGCGGCATCCTGGGCGCTTCGTACGAGCTCGACCTCTGGGGCAAGAAACGCGAGGCACTGCGCGCGTCGGTGTCCGGCCTGCAGGCGAGCCGCGCCGACGCGGAAGCGGTCAGGTTGACGCTTACGACGGCGATCGCACGCACCTATAACGAACTTGCACGCCTGTTCCTGTTGCATGACATCGCGCAACGGGAGATCGCCCAACGCGAGCAGATCGATCGCATCGCCGCGGGCCGAATCGCGACCGGGCTCGATACGCAGGTCGAGCGGGAGACCGCGCGCGCGAATCTCGCGACGAGCCGTGCGTTGCTGAAATCGCTCGACGGCCGGATCCTCGCGGCGCGCTACCAGATTGCCGCGCTGCTCGGCGCGGGTCCCGATCGCGGCCTGGGGATCGGGCGCCCGACGCTCGGCACTGGAAACGAGGTACGCGTGCCCGACAATCTGCCTGCGGATCTCGTGAGCCGGCGCCCCGACATCGTGGCTGCCCGGTGGCGTGTCGATGCGCTCGTGCACGGCGTGAAGGAAGCGAAGGCCGAGTTCTATCCGGACATCAACCTGAGCGCCGCGATCGGACTCGATGCGTTCGGCTTCGGCCGTTTCCTGACGGCGGCGAGCCGTACCGCGTCGGTCGGACCGGCCATTCACCTGCCGATCTTCGACGCCGGTGCACTTCGTGCGCAACTGAAGGGGCGCTACGCGGACTTCGATCTCGCCGTCGCGACCTATAACCAGGCGCTCGTCACCGCGCTGAGCGAAGTCGCGACGCAAGTCGCCGACGTGCGTTCGACGGACGCAGAGCTGATCGATGCGCAGACGGCGCAGCAGGCCGCGCTGAAGGCGGCCGCGCTGGCGCTCGCGCAGTACAAGGCCGGTCTCACGAATCAACTGACGGTGTTGAACGCCGACATCAACGCACTTTCCGCCGATCAGAGCGTCGCGAATCTGCGCATGGATCGCCGCGATCGTCAGATTGCGCTCGCGTCCGCTTTGGGCGGCGGCTTCGTCGACACGTCATTCGCGGGCGCAGGCACATCGGCACATGCCGATGTGCGCGTAGCGGCCGTGCCTGCTGTCGCCGCGCGCTGAGCGGCGATCCATCGAATCTGCCTGGAGAATTGAAATGAGCGAAATCGATCCGCCGGTACGCAAGCCGGCCGACGCCTCCCGCGTGAATCGTGATACGTCGCCGTCGGGCGGCGACGATGTCGCAAGCGAAGGCGCGACGCGCCGCCGTCGGCTTCTGCTGGCGCTGCTCGGCGTGACGGTCGTGGCGGCGTCGGTTGCGTATGGCGCGTACTACCTGACGTTCGCGCGTTACCACGAATCAACCGACGACGCATACGTCAGCGGCAATCTCGTGCAGTTGACGCCGCAGGTGGCGGGTACCGTCGTCGCCGTGAACGCCGACGATACGCAGATCGTGAAGGCGGGCGATCCTGTCGTCACGCTCGACGCCGCCGACGCCAAAGTCGCGCTCGGCAACGCCGAGGCGGCGCTGGGCCAGACCGTGCGCCAAGTGAGCAGTCTCTACGTGAACGACGATCTGTATGCCGCGAACATCGCCCAGAAGCAGTCCGATCTCGTGCGTGCCCAGGACGACCTGCGTCGTCGCGCGGCCGTCGCCGATACGGGGGCCGTGTCGGCCGAGGACATCGCGCACGCACGCGACACCGTGGCGGCCGCGCGTGCCGCGCTCGACGCTGCCCGTCAACAGGCGGCAGCCAACCGCGCATTGACCGACCGCACGACGATCGATCAGCACCCGAACGTGCAGGCGGCCGCGTCGAAGGTGCGCGACGCTTATCTCGCATACGCGCGCAACGTGCTGCCCGCGCCCGTCACGGGTTACGTCGCGAAGCGTTCGGTTCAGGTCGGCCAGCGCGTGTCGCCCGGCACGCCGTTGATGGCGATCGTGCCGCTCGACGGCGTGTGGGTCGACGCGAACTACAAGGAAAGCCAGTTGCGCAACATGCGCATCGGTCAACCCGTCACGCTGACGGCCGATGTGTACGGCGGAAAGGTCAGGTATCACGGCCGCGTGGTCGGCTTCTCGGCGGGCACGGGCAGCGCATTCGCGAGCCTGCCCGCGCAGAACGCGACGGGCAACTGGATCAAGATCGTTCAGCGCCTGCCCGCGCGCATCCAGCTCGACCCGAAGGAACTCGACGCGCATCCGCTGCGTATCGGACTGTCGATGGACGTCGATGTGGATACGCGCGACGACACGGGCCCGCAGCTCGGCGCGGCGACGAACACGTCGTATCGCACGGACGTGTTTGCCGAATATGGCGCACAGGCGGATGCCGAGATCGAGAAGATCATCGCGCGCAACGTCGTGATCGGACGTGCGGGGGCGACGGCGCGTGTCGGCGAGCCGACGGCTTCCGCCACGCGTGATGCAAAGGACCCGCGCGACACGACGCGGCGCGCGAGTTGAACCGTCGGCCGGGATACGCATGGCAGTCGCGTTCCGGTCGATTCAATCATCCGACTGGCCGGAACGATGCGCCGGCGCGGTCGACCTTCGGAGTATGAGCAAAATGAATTCCTCGACTCAACCTGCGCCGCCGCCGCTCACGGGTGGAAAGCTGGTGCTGGCGACGCTTGCCGTCGCGCTCGCGACGTTCATGAACGTGCTCGATTCGTCGATTGCCAACGTGGCGATTCCGACCATCTCCGGAAACCTCGGCGTGTCCGTCGACGAAGGCACGTGGGTGATCACGCTGTTCTCGGCGGCCAATGCCGTTGCGATTCCGCTGACCGGATGGCTCACGCAGCGCGTCGGGCAGATCAGGTTGTTCGTGGCGGCGATCGTGCTGTTCGTTCTGTCGTCGTGGCTATGCGGCATCGCGCCGAACCTGCTCGTGTTGCTCGCCGCGCGCGTGTTGCAGGGCGCCGTCGCGGGGCCGCTGATTCCGCTTTCGCAGGCGATCCTGCTGGGCTCGTATCCGAAGGAGAAAAGCTCGACCGCGCTCGCGCTCTGGTCGATGACCGCGACGGTCGGCCCGATCGCCGGTCCCGCGCTCGGCGGCTGGATCACCGACAGCTACAGTTGGTCGTGGATCTTCTACATCAACATTCCGGTCGGCCTGTTCGCGGCCGGCGTGACGTGGATGATCTATCGCGACCGCGAGACGCAGGTGCGCAAGCTGCCCATCGACAAGGTCGGCCTGATGTCGCTGGTCGTATGGGTCGCGACGCTGCAGATCATGCTCGACAAAGGCAAGGATCTCGACTGGTTCAGCTCGCCCGTGATCTGCTCGCTCGCCGTGATCGCCGCCGTCAGCTTCGTGTTCTTCCTGATCTGGGAGCTCACCGAGCGGAACCCGATCGTCGACGTTCGCCTGTTCGCGGTGCGCAATTTCCGCGGCGGCACGATCGCGATCTCGGTCGCGTACGCGGTGTTCTTCTCGAACCTCGTGATCCTGCCGCAATGGATTCAGGGTTATCTCGGCTATCGATCGGTGGACGCCGGGCTCGTGACGGCACCGCTCGGGATCTTCGCCGTGCTGATGGCACCGTTGATGGCGAAGATCATGCCGAAGTCCGATGCGCGGGTGCTCGCGACGCTGGCCTTCGTCGGCTTTGCGGGCGTGTTCTTCATGCGCTCGCATTACACGACGGGCGTCGACCCGTATACGCTGGTGCTGCCGACCCTGCTACAAGGCATTCCGATGGCGCTCTTCTTCACGCCGCTGACCGCGATCATTCTGTCGGGCCTCGCGCCCGACCGGATTCCGGCGGCCGCCGGGCTGTCGAACTTCGTGCGCGTGTTCGCGGGCGGCGTCGGCACCTCGCTGATCGCGACGGGATGGAATGACCGGACGATCCTGCATCACGCGCGGCTCGCCGAGCAATCGAGCGTGAACAACCCCGCTTACACGAGTGCCGTCGCGCAGCTCCAGGCGACCCTCGGCGGCGGTGTCGACCAGGCTGCGGCGTTTTTCGAACGCACGCTGAATGCACAGGCCGCGATGCTCGCGCTGAACGACATCTTCTGGTTGTCGTCGATCATCTTCATCGTCATCATTCCGCTGGTCTGGCTCACCCGGCCGGGCAAGGGCGGGGGCGCCGGGATCGCGGCAGGCGGTCACTGAACGAGGCCGCCGGAATCGCGCGGCGACGATCGCTCGGTTGCCGCCGCACCGGGATGCGCCAAATCCGTGTGGATCAATGTCGGCATGGTGTCCGTCAAAATGATGGACACCATGCAGTCGCGTTCTGCGGATCGGTCGGGTCGTTGCAGGAAGCGGCCGTGCCTTGCGTCAAACGCTTCGTCAAACTGATCAAGCCGTTCGGGGCCAACCAGTGCCTCTATCGTCACGGAAATGCGTTTGATGGCGTACCAAGCCTGCCGACGTCGAACTTCCGTTACGCCGATCTCACTGACCGTGTCGGGGAAAGTGCCCGCCAGGCGCGCAGCGGCGGAACGGACGCTTTACCCGTTACATGAACGACAGCGCGTCATGCCCTCAGGTTCGAGACAAGTGATGCAGTCGGCGCATGGCGCAACTGTCGCCGAGTGCGTCGTGTCAGGTCCGCCGAGGATGTGACCGGGAAGAAGAGGAGCGAGGCGCGCGATGTCGATGTCCGGCACTCGCTGCGCGAGCCGATGGAGGCGTCATTGAGGTGTTGACCGTCGCAAATCGAATCGGCGGCCCGACAGGCCGCCGACGGTGCGATACCCCGCTGCCCGGGAATCCGGGCGCGCCACTGCGTCAATACGTGAAGGCTTTCCGTTCTTCCGGGCCGATCGCCGTGTCGTTCATCGCGACCATCGGCACCACGTCGAAGCCCGCGATGCGCCATGCATCGATACCGCCGGTGAGCGGCAACGCGAGCTTGACGCCGGACAGCCGCAGCTGCCTGGCCACCGACACGGCAGATGTTTCGTGCGGGCACGCGCAATAGATGACGAGTGTCCGGTTCGTGCCGTAACGTTCCATGATCTGGCGGGGCTTGCGTTCATCGCCGATCACCGCGCCCGGAATGACGAACGGATCGAGCATTCTTCGTTCGGCGGAACGGATATCGATCACGGCCGGTCGCGGATTGTTCGCGAGCAGCGCATGCAGTTCCGCGGCGCTGATCCGCGCTTTACCGAGTGCGCTTGCCAGCATGCGCCGGCGGCAATATCCGTACACGAAATACAGTGGCGGTGCGATGCCGATCACGATGAGCACATGCCAGCCGAGACGGGCGACGAGCGCGAAGAACGCGTCGATCTGCGACGCGAACAGCGTGCCGACGGCCAGTCCGATCGATGCCCACAGCGCGATGCCGACGCAATCGTGCAAGACAAAGGCGCGCAACCTGACGGCCATCGCGCCGCAAAGCGGAACGGCCACGAGCGACAGGCCGGGTACGAACCGCGCGACCACGAGCACGCGAACGCCCCAGCGGCCGAAAAAGCGCTCGGTCGTCCGAACGCACGCGTCGCGCGACGGCGTCAGTTTGCAGACGGTGTGAAGCGTGCGCTTGCCGTAGCGCTTTCCGCCCTGGTACCAGATCAGGTCGCCAAGCAGGCCGCCAACCACGGCGGCGGCCAGTATCGTCGAGAAATGCAGCAGCGCCGACGACGCGACATGGGTCACGAGCGCGATACCCGCGCCCACCGTGATCAAGGTCGGAATGGCAGGCAGCGGCAGGCCGAGCGACGACCCGAGCACGTTCAGGAATACGACCAACGTGCCGTACCGCGCGATCATTTCATGCGACATCATGGTGCTCTCCTTGAGACGAGCGCACGCGCGATCTCGACGATCGGTCATGGCTCCGACGGAAGCGGTCCTGCAAGCGCGGTACCGCGAGTCGGGAGCGGCACCGGCGGGGCGCCGGTCACGCGTCGCCGGCCCGCGGCCGACCGCCTGGCTCACCCGCGGCTGGCGTCGATACGGGTTACCCGACGACGGACGATTCCTTCTCCGGTGGCAGTGGTTCCACGGGAGAGGCATGCTTGCCGAGGCTGCCGGCTTCGTCGACGTCGTGCCGATAGCGGTGCACGTCCCGCGTGACGAAGCCGGTTTCCCGGCTCGGAATCTCGAACCACTCCGGGTGTCCGAACGAACGGCGAATGTCCTCGAGACCGCTCGCCCAATGCTCGCGCATCGTGTCCTTGCTGAACTCGTAGTCCTTGTAGTGCCCCTCGAACGCCTTGTTCTTGTAGATCAGGTGCACCACGTTCACGGCGCTGCCGTCCGCCGTCTTCTGCGCTTCCCGCAGCAGCGGGTGGGCAAGCCGCACGTGTTCGGGAATATGTTCGAGCAGCGCCTTGATCATCTGCGCATGCTTCTGGTTCTGCGACATGAACGCCGTGATCGCGCGCGTGCGGCTCGAATACTGAATGTCCTTGGTGCGTTCGCTGACATCGAGGAAGTCGCCCGGCAACTTGCCGCGCGAGCTCCACAGATCGAGCTGGAAGACGAGCGTGTCCTTGTGCTGGCTTTCGCGGATGATCTCGGTGAGCGGCGTATTGGAAACGAGGCCGCCGTCCCAGTAGAACTCGCCATCGATTTCGACGGCCGGAAAACCCGGCGGCAGCGCGCCGGACGCGATGAAATGTTCCGGCGCGAGGCGCATTTTCGTATTGTCGAAATAGACGAGATTGCCCGTTCGCACGTTGACCGCGCCGACGGATACGCGAATGTTCCCGTCGTTGATGCGGTCGAAATTGGCGTACCGCAGGAGCGTTTCGCGCAACGCCGACGTGTCGTAATAGCTGACCTGGTCGGGACGCTTCCCGCCGAACCCGGCGAAAGGCACGTGCATGCGCGGCGAGAAGAATCCCTCCTGGCCTTCCATCAGCGTGCGCGTGGCGGCCCATGCGCTCGACCACCGTCGCCCCACGTCGGCCAGCCCGGGCCATGCCGACATGCACGCGCCGACGTGAGCGAGCGGATCGCCCGGCTGACTGATGGTGTTCCAGAAGCCGCGGAGCGCGTCCGTGCGGTCCGCCGGCGCGTTGCCGGCGATGATCGCCGTATTCAGCGCACCGATCGATACGCCGGCGATCCGCGTCGGCTCCACGCCGACTTCGGCCATGCCTTCATATACGCCGGCCTGATATGAGCCGAGTGCACCGCCACCCTGCAGCACGAGCCCGATTTCGTCATACGCGGGCAGCTTGATGCGGTGGGGCTGCTTCAGCTTGTTACGCTGGCTCGAATACATGGTGCCCTCCTTATTGCATGAACCAGCCGTGGCTGACGACGATCGATTGTCCGGTGAGCGCGTTCGACTCGAAGCCGGCCAGGAACGCAACCGTGTGCGCGACATCGGCGGCCGACGTGAATTCGCCGTCGACGGTCTCCCGTAACATCACGTCCCTGACGACCTGCTGTTCGGAGATGCCCAGCGCCTTCGCCTGCTCGGGAATCTGCTTGTCGACCAGCGGCGTCCTGACGAAGCCCGGGCACACGACATTGGCGCGTACGCCGCGCGGCCCACCTTCCTTCGCGACGACGCGCGCAAGCCCGAGCAACCCGTGCTTCGCGGTCACGTAGGCGGACTTCAGCGGCGAGGCTTCGTGCGAATGCACCGAGCACATGTAGATCACCGTGCCGCCCTTGTTCGACGCGTACATGTGCCCGATGGCGGCACGCGTCGTCAGGAATGCCCCGTCCAGGTGAATGGCCAGCATCTTCTTCCAGTCGGAAAATGCGTAGTCCTCGATCCGGTTGACGATCTGGATGCCCGCGTTCGACACGAGCACGTCGATGCCGCCCAGCCGGTTCACCGTTTCGGCCATGCCGGCTTCGACGGCTTCCTCGCTGGTGACGTCCATCGCGATCGCCAATGCCTTGCCGCCGGCCGCGACGATATCGTCCGCAACCTTGCGGGCGGCCGCGAGGTTCAGATCGGCGATCACGACGGTCGCGCCGTCCGCCGCAAGCTTGCGTGCGCACAGGTCGCCGATACCGCTTGCCGCGCCCGTCACGAGCGCGATCTTGTCATTCAGTGCCATACGTCCTCCTGATGTTTACTGGTTGACCGCGAGCTTCAGCGACGCGGCGGGGGCGAGGTAGTCGTGGGCCACTTCGCCGATATCGAGCGTGAGATGCGCGATGACGTGGCGCGCGCCGATCACCTTGCGAACCGGCAGGTCGGCAACCGACGCGAGCGCATGCGGATGCAGTTCGAGCGCGGCGGGTCCCTCCCATGCGCCGATCACGTCGACATCGCGCAGGAAGAATCGCACCAGCTCGCAGATGCGCGCGGAGCCGTCGACGTGCGGAATGACCTTGAGCAGATAGTTGGGCGTGTCGGCGAGCTTGCGGCGCTCGGCTTCCGTGTCGAGTGCGCGGTACTTGTAACCCATCGTTCCTGTGGCGATGCGCTGCGTGCCGTAGTCGAGCGTGCCGAGCAGCGTGTCCTTGCCGTCGACGTAGAGCCGCGGCGACGCCAGTTTCTTGGGAAATCCCCAGATTTCCCGTCCGGCGGCGATCGGGCCTTCGTCGTCGAGGTACATCGCATGCGTGAAATTGGCGCGAGCGCCGTCCTCGTCCAGAACGGAGATCACCTGGCCGCTTTCGGTGTAGTCACCGAATCCCGACGAATCAGGCATCCGAATGAACTCGTAGTGGACGACGGCCTGGTCGACCGTCAGCGGTTCCGGGACGACGGCCCGGAGGGTGTCCATGTCCGTCTCGTACGAGATGATGAAGTACTCCCGATTGACGAAGCGGAAGGGCGGACGCGGATACGCCGGGTTGTGCACGGGCATCGTAAACGCTTTGTTGCGGATATCTTCTTCTGTCACGGATCGTTCCTCGGTTGGTGAGGTGCCGGGTCACACCATGGCAACAGCCCTGGCTGCGCGGCCAATGACGCGCGACGACGCAACGCGGCGCAGACGGCCGCGCGGGTCGCACGTTGCTCTTGCGGTGTCGTGTCCGTTTCCCGGAAGGGAGCGGACATGCATGCACGGCCACCGTCAGCGCCAAGCGTAGGTGATGTGCTCGTGCGGCAGTAGCGTCGCGAAGGACCTCATCATGTTGTCTCGGCGACAACAATCGACGAACGGAGGGTGGCGCGACAAGAGGCGCCTGACGCGTTACAACGCGATGATCGTGCGGCTCGACGGGTCGCGCGCGTGTTCTCCGAGCATCGCTTTCAGATCGCGTTCGATCGTGCTGCACAGCGTTGAAATGGGCACGTCGTTGGCGCCGCCTTCGAACGGGTTCTCGGTGCTTTCGCCAACCTGCTCGAGCGAGGTGTACATCCAGGAAACGGCGACGCTGCACGGCACGACCAGCCAGACCATGTTGCCGTGCATGAAACCGCTCACGCTGTCGTTCAACCGGTTGAATTCGTTCAGAAGGCCGAACGGAAGTGACAGGCAGAAGAACCGGACGAACAGGGCGCTGACGGTCGCGTACTGACGCGGGTAGGGAAAGTTCTTGAAGCGTTCCGATCTTGCCTGAAGATCGATGAAGTCGCCGACGGTCTTCTGAAGCTCCATGTAGAAGTTCGAATTCAGATGGCCGGCCATGTGAAGCGTCCTGAGCGAAGTGCCCTGCAGGCTCAGCACGAACGTCGCGATGCAAGGCGACGAGAGCGCCTGCTCCGTTTCGGTAGAGGAGAGGTACTTCGGCAACAATTCCCTGATGTCCTTTTCCCATTCCGGAACGCGATAGAACCGGCGGTACTCCGCGTTGTAGCGTTTGCTCGTGCTTTCCCAGACGCGCGGGCGACGCAGGTCATAGCGCAGCGCGGTCAGCCACGCCAGGTGGCGATCGACGAGTTTTCGGGCGATCTCGTCATCGGTGACGAAGTCGCGGGCGAGTTGGCCCCAGCGACGGCTCTTGCTCAGGATATCGGTCCAGATTTCCAGCGCGTCCATCGCGCGGTTGTAGGTTTGAACGTTCTTGAAGCCGACGATGAACGAGGTCGCGGTGCCGAGCAGAACCACGATCGTCAGGGGGATCGACAGCCACGTAACGGAGAAGAACTTGTACAGGACAACCGGAACCGAACCGAAAATAAGCAGCTCGTAAATTTTCCAGCGCGTCCAGATCAGGAACTCCGACAGTTTGTACGATTTCCCCATGTGCATTTTATTTGCCTCATCGTTGATTCAGGTGGGTGACGAAGACGGCGTTCGAGTCGCGTGCGATCGTTCGCCGACATCATGCCTGCGATCGATCCGTGCGGCGTGCGATGGATTGGTGCCGAAGCGGCAACATCGTGAGCACGACTGCGGATCTACTGCGCAATGCCGTGTCGACCTAGGATGAATTCGCGCGGCGAGTTGCCGCCATCGACATCAACCGAGGGCAATGATCATGTCGCAGAAGATCCTGATAGTGGGTGCCGGTTTCGCCGGCGTGTGGGGCGCGCTGGGTGCGGCGCGCGTGCTGGATGGTGCCGGCGTGACGGGCGGCGACGTTGAGATCACGTTGATCTCCCCGAAACCGGAACTGCAGATCCGGCCGCGGCTGTACGAAAGCGAGCCGCAGCGGATGGCCGCGCCGCTGTTGCCGCTGCTCGATGCGGTCGGCGTGAGGTTTCTCGAAGGCAGCGTCGAGGAGATTACCGTCCGCGAGAAGACGGTCAGTGTCGCGTGCGGCAACGGCCAGCGACGTCTGCTCGCGTATGACAGGCTGTTGTTGACGAGCGGCAGCAGGTTGAGCAAACCGCCGGTGCCGGGGCTCGCGGAACACGCGTTCTCGGTCGATCGCATCGAGGACGCCGTCGCGCTCGACGAACACTTCGCGGCGCTGGCGAAACTGCCGGAATCGCCGGCACGCAATACGGTCGCGGTAGTCGGCTGCGGCTTTACGGGCATCGAGGTCGCCACCGAGTTGCCGAAGCGCTTGCGCGATTGGTTCGGCCCGCAGACGACGGGGCGTGTCGTCGTGATCGGCGCGCAGGACGACATCGGTCCCGATCTCGGCCCCAATCCTCGACCGTATGTCGCCGAAGCCTTCGCGTCGCTGGGCGTCGAGGCCGTGCTCGGATCGCGCGTCGTGTCGGTCGCGGCCGACGGCGTTCGTACCGCGTCGGGCACGCACATCGAGGCCATGACCGTAATCTGGGCGGGCGGAATGCAGGCGAGCCCGCTGACGTCGCAGGTCTCCTCGCATCTGGACCCGCTCGGGCGCGTCGAAGTCGCACCGGATCTTCGCGTGGCGGAAGCGCCGCACGTATTCGTCGCGGGAGACGTGGCGCGCGCGCGCAGCGACGATGAAGGGCACTATGCGCTGATGTCGTGCCAGCACGCGATCGTGATGGGGCAATTCGGCGGGCACAACGTCGCGGCGGATCTGATCGGCGTGCCGACGCTGGAATATCGGCAGCCGTTCTATGCGACATGCGTCGACCTGGGCGACTGGGGTGCCGTGTACTCGGAAGGCTGGGATCGGCAGATCAAACTGACGCGTGCCGAAGGAAAGGCGCGCAAGCAGATGATCAACACGCAATGGATCTATCCGCCGGCACCGAATCGGACCGCGGCGCTGGCGGCCGGTAACCCGCAGGCATCGTTCGATTGACCGGTTGCCCCCGCGCGTATCGCGAGATGCGCGGCGGGGGGCGGCGCGCCGTTCCGGCAACGGACGACACGCTGCCGCGGCACGACGAGCGCCAGGTCAGTCGACGACGGTCACGATATTGACGGTGCCTTGCCGGGCCATCTTCGCGTACGGGCACAAGCGTTCCGCGGTTCGAACCATTTCTTCCGCGAGGTTTCGATCGACGCCCGGCATCCGTACCCGGACGTCGACGAGCAACGCATAGCCGCCATCCATGGGATCGCGGCCGAACGAAACCTGCACCTCCACAGTGGTGTCGGGCGTTTCCATATCGGCGCGTTTCTCGAGCAGATTGAGCGCGCCGTGGAAGCACGCGGCGAAGCCTGCCGCGAACAACTGCTCCGGATTGGTCCCGTTGCCGGGCCCGCCAAACTCGGTGGGCAGGCGCAAGTCGACGGCGAGATTTCCGTCATCCGAGCGGACCACGCCGGATGCGCGGCCATGGCCCGTCTCGCCGCCGGACACGGTGACGGTCGTGGTGTAAAGCGGTCGAAAATCCCGGCCTCGGTACCTGTCGAGGAGGGAAAGCGGCGGGGCTTGCAGCTTCTTGTCATCCATGATGCGTGCTCGAATTCAGCGACACGCTCCGACCCTCGGTCATTCGGGCGTCGAAACGTCTTGCGAAGGGGCTGGGCTGCGTATTCAGGGAATGACGGGCGCGGCGGATTGTCTGAGGAATGCGGCAATCTTCCGGTGCAGCCCGGTTCCCGGTTCGTCTACGGGAGAAAGACGCTTCCATGCTAGAGGCGCGCACAGGATGGCGGTACGGCCGTTCCGGGCGATTGTATGTTTCCCGTTGGACACCAATCCGGAACGTGCCGTGAATTTCAACGAGGCGCCCGGCGGCAGCGGTTGCCGGCACGCATGGTCGCACGCGATTGGTGCACGCCGCGCGTCAGCGGCCCAGGCACGCGCGCAGCGTTTGGGCGTGACGTTGTGCTTCGTCCGCGTCGGCGATGTTCGCGAACCCGATGATGAGGCCGCGCGGCGTTTGCTGCGTGTGGCTGTTCGTATACCAGATCGACAGCGGCAGGACCGCGAGCCCGGCTTCGCGGGCGCGCGCGGCGACGGCGACGTCGTCGACCGGCCCGTCGGGCCCCGCCGTGAACCGCACTGCGAACTGGATGCCGCCCGGCGGCAACTCGACGATCAGCCGCTCGCCGAATGCCTGCCGTAATGCGTGCACGATCAGCGTGCGGCGCTCGCCGTACAGCGTGCGCATGCGCTTCAGGTGCCGGGCGAAGTGGCCCTGCTCGATGAAATCGGCCAGGGCTGCCTGCAGGAGCGCCGGCGAGCCGGCGTTCATGCTGCAGGCCACGCGTTCGACGCGCTCCACCGCACGCTCCGGCACGACCGCGTACGCGAGCCGCAAGCCGGGATACATCGCCTTGCTGAAGGTACTGCAATAGATCACGTGATCGCGCCGGTCGAGACTCTTCAGCGCCTGCAGCGGGCGGCCCAGATAGCGGAACTCGCTGTCGTAGTCGTCCTCGACGATCCACCCCGACGTCTTTTCGGCCCAGTCCAGCAGGGCGACGCGGCGGGACAGCGACAGCGTATGCCCGAGCGGGCTCTGATGCGACGGCGTCACGAGCGCGAAGCGCGCGTGCGCGTCCAGTTGCAGGCCGCGCCCGACGTCGATTCCCTCGGCATCCACCGGCACCGGGACGAGCTGCACGCCGGTCTCGGACAGGAAGCTGCGTGCGAGCAGATAGCCGGGGTCCTCGAACCACACGCGATCGTTCGGACGCGCGAGGCTGCGCAGCACGAGTTCCAGCGTGGCGCGGTAGCCGCTGGTGATGAACACCTGTTCCGGCACGCAGGTGACGCCGCGCGACAGCCCCAGATAGGTGGCGATGTGCTCGCGCAGCGGCCGGTAACCGGCCGGATTCGGGTAGCCCAGCAGCGCGCGATCGCCGCTGCGCGCGCGGAGCGACACGAGGCGGTGCCAGACCTTGCGCGGAAAGGCGTCGAGGGCGGGGACCCCGGGCTGCAACGGGCGCGGCTCGCCGCTCATCGCGACGGCGATCGGTTGCGCGCGCCGTGGAAGCGGGTTGTCGCGCGACGTGCCCGGCGCTTGAAGCACGCCGGCGTTGTTCACGTGCGCTGCCGATTCATCGTCATGCGCGGGCGTTGCCCGCGGCAGCGATTTCGGCAGCGACGGCGAGACGAACGTGCCTGCCGCGCCGCGCATTTGCAGATATCCCTCGTCGACCAGGATCGTGTATGCCTGTTCGACGGTGCCGCGCGCCGTGTTCAGTTGCGTCGCCAGACCGCGCAGCGCCGGCACGCGATCGCCGGGACGCAGGTGGCCCGCGGCGATCGCGGTTCTGAACCGCTCGCAGATCTGCAGGTAGATCGGCAATTGATGCTGCCGGTCGATTTCGATGGTCAGTGTGGAGGGTTGCGCAGACATGAAGGCCTCGTGGGTGACGGAACAGGCACGGCATGGACCAGTCCGATCGACGATTCTTGGCACTGCTGGATAGGACATGATTCTTCCACAATTGCGCCACGCGATGCGACGGTCATCACCGCCTTTCACCGGATCCGGTACTCGTCATGTCCCCCTCGCATTCACATGAAATCCATTCGTCAGGAGATTTTGCGATGAAGATCGTTGTCATCGGCGGTTCGGGCCTGATCGGCTCGCGTGTCGTCACGCTGCTCGAGGAAGCGGGCCACCAGGCGCTGGCTGCATCGCCGCGCACGGGCGTCAATACCATCACGGGCGAGGGCTTGACCGACGCGTTGACGGACGCGGACGTCGTCGTGGACGTGGCGAACGCACCGTCATGGGAACCGCAGGCGGTGCTGGACTTCTTCCGCACATCGGCGCGTAATCTCGGCAAGGCCGAAGTGGCTGCAGGCGTGCGCCATCACGTCGCGCTGTCGATCGTCGGCTGCGACCGGATGCCGGAGAACGGCTATTTCGCGGCCAAGGTGGCGCAGGAGCAGGCGATCGAGGCGGCGGGCGTGCCGTACACGATCGTGCGCGCGACGCAATTCATGGAATTCATCGGCGGCATCGCGGATTTCGGCACCGAAGACGGCACCGTGCACATCGGCGACGGACTGTTCCAGCCGATCGCCGCAGAAGACGTGTCGGCACTCGTCGCGCAGGCCGCGCTCGCCGGGCCGCAGAACGGCACGATCGAGATCGCGGGCCCGGATCGTGCGCCGTTCGCGGAGATCGTCGCGCGCTACCTGAAGTCGGTCGGCGATACGCGCGCGGTGGTGACCGATCGCGACGCCCGTTACTACGGCGGCCGCGTCGAGGAAACGTCGCTGGTGCCGCTCGGGGCCGCGCGGCTCGGCCGCATCGGTCTCGACCAGTGGCTGGCAAGACGCTGATTCACGTTCGCATGTATGCGGTACGCCGGCGCAGGCCGGCGACGAATCAGTCCGTTTGAGCAGCATTGTCTGGGGGCAGCGGAAATGAATCATTCGGAACCATCGGAACACGACGCGCGTCGCGACCTGGCCAGTCGCGCCGATGCACTGTCGGCGAGCTTCGGCGCGAGCTATGCAGGCATCCTTGCATTCGTCGCCGTGGCGAGCGAGGGGAGTTTCACCAAGGCTGCGGAACTGCTCGGCGTCGGGCGGCCGGCCGTGAGCCGGAACGTCCAGAAGCTGGAGGCGCAGTTGAGCACGCGGCTGTTCCAGCGGACCACGCGCACGACCGAGCTGACGTGCGAGGGCCGGCGCTTCTTCGAGAATTGCCATCAGGGCGTGGCGCAGATCGTCGAAGCCATGAACGACATGCTGGAATTGCGGCAGGGGCCGCCGCGCGGCCTCATCCGCATCAGCTCGGCAGTGGGATTCGGCAGGAAGATCGTGGCGCCGCTCCTGGAAAAGTTCGCGCACGCGTATCCGGACATCATCATCGATCTGCTGCTCGACGACCGGCCCGTCGATCTGGTGTCCGAACGGATCGACGTGTCGTTCCGGAACGGACGCATCGAGGACTCCAGCATCATCGCCCGGCAATTGATTCCGATGCAGATGGCGCTGTGCGCGGCGCCGTCGTATGTGGCGAAGCACGGCCTTCCGCAGAGCGTCGACGACCTCGACAGGCACGAGTGCATCAATTTCCGGTTTGCGAGCGGGCGCCTGTTCGAATGGGAGTTCAACGTGGACGGCCGCGTGCAGAAGTACCTGCCGGCGTCGCGCCTCACCTTCAACGATGCGGATCTGGTGTTGCGTTCGGTGCTGAACGGATCGGGCATCGCGCAGTTGGCGGGCTACCAGATTCGCGACCATCTCGCGTCGAACGAACTCGTCGTCGCGCTGGCGAAGCATGTGCCGGAGGATCGCGGCCACTACATCTGCTATCTGAGCCGGCAGCACCTTCCGACGCGCATCCGGATCTTCGTCGACTTCATGACCGAGCAGATTCGCGCGCTCGATCTGAACTGCATGACGCGGTTCAATCCGGAAGTGCCGCTGTTGGCGTCGGCCGCGTCGCCGGGGCTGGCGGCTTGATGCAACGCCACGCGCGTTCGTCGGCGATCCAGTCGCCGAACAGCTGGATCTTCTGTTGTTGCTCGGTCCCGCCCGGATACACGAAGTAATAGCCCATCCCCGTCGGCAACGAGATGTCGAACGGCATCACGAGCCGGTGCGCCACCACGCTCTCGTCCACCAGCGTCCTGTCGCCGATCGCGATGCCGTAACCGTCGATCGCCGCGTGTGTCGCGAGATCCAGCGTCTCGAAGCTCAACCCGCGAGTCGAGTCGACGTACGGCGCGCCCGCATGGTCGAGCCACCGTTTCCAGTCGCGGTGATCGCGCGTCGGATGCAGCAGCGTATGACGGGCCAGGTCGTCGAGGCTCGCGATCGGCTGCCGGTCCAGCAGGCTCGGGGCACAGACCGGCGTGAGCCGCTCCTCGAACAACGGGATCGCGTGCATGTCGGGACCGGCGCCGGGGGCGTAGATCACCGCGGCGTCGAACGGTTCCATGCGGAAATCGACGTGATGCTCCCAGGTGGTCGTGATCTGCACCTGGAGTTCGGGATGCTCGGCCTGGAACCGCATGATTCGCGGCAGCATCCACTGCATCATGCAGGTCGGCACCTTCAGCGCGAGCTCGGTGCGCCTGCGCAAAAGGCGCATCGATACTTCCTCGATGCGCGCGAAACTCTCGCGTACCGTCGGCAACAGGAGTTCGCCCTCGGCCGTCAGCGTCAGCCCCTTGGGCGTGCGCTTGAACAGCGGAAACTGATAGAAGCTTTCGAGCGCGAGGATTTGCCGGCTTACGGCGCCCTGGGTCAGGCACAGGTGCCCGGCGGCGCGCGTGAAGCTGCCGTGACGGGCGACGACGTCGAAGACCTGCAGCGCATTGAGGGAGGGAAGTCGTTTCATCGGGAGAATCGGCGTGGAACGGGCGGCGACGCGGTATCGCTCAGTGCAGGATTTTCGCGAGGAAGTCCTTCGCGCGATCCGACTTCGGATTCGAGAAGAAATCGTCCTTGCGGTCGTCCTCGACGATCGCGCCCTTGTCCATGAAGATCACGCGATGGGCGACCTTCTTCGCGAAGCCCATTTCGTGCGTGACGACCATCATCGTCATGCCTTCCTGCGCGAGCTCGACCATCACGTCGAGCACTTCGTTGATCATTTCCGGATCGAGCGCGGACGTCGGTTCGTCGAACAGCATCGCGATCGGGTCCATCGACAGTGCGCGCGCGATCGCGACCCGCTGCTGCTGGCCGCCCGACAACTGGCCCGGAAACTTGTGCGCATGCGCCTTCAGGCCGACGCGATCGAGCAGCTTCATGCCCTTCTCGGTCGCATCGTCCTTGCCGCGGCCGAGTACCTTGATCTGCGCGAGCGTCAGGTTCTCGGTGATCGACAGATGCGGAAACAGCTCGAAATGCTGGAACACCATCCCGACCTTCGAGCGCAGCTTCGACAGGTTCGTCTTCCTGTCGCCGACCGACTGGTCGTTCACGAGGATTTCGCCCTGCTGGAACGGCTCGAGGCCGTTCACGGTCTTGATCAGCGTCGACTTGCCCGAGCCCGACGGGCCGCACACTACGACCACCTCGCCTTTCTTCACCTCGGTCGTGCAATCGGCGAGGACCTGAAACTGGCCGTACCACTTCGAAACGTTGCTGATGGAAATCATGAAAGTACCTGCATCGAATTGAGGCGCGCACGGCGCCGGTTCAGCGCGCCTTCGCGATGCGATGGCGCTGCTCGAGCGCGCGGGCATACCACGTCAGCGGGAAGCACATGGCGAAGTAGAGCAGCGCGACCATCGCGTAGATCGGAAACGGCTTGAATACCGCGTTGGTGATGATGTTGCCGGTCTTGGTCAGTTCGGTCAGCCCGATGATCGACGTGAGCGCGGTGCTCTTCACCGCCTGCACGAGGAAACCGACCGTCGGCGCAAGCGCGATCTTCCACGCCTGCGGCCACACCACGTAGCGCAGCCGCTGCACCCATGTCATGCCGAGGCTCGCCGCCGCGTGCCACTGGCCGTGCGGCACCGCGTCGACGCAGCCGCGCCAGATGTCGGCCAGATAGGCGCTTGCGTTCAGCGTCAGCACGACCGACGCAGCGACCCAGGGTGTCACGTCAATGCCGACGAGCGGCAATCCGAAGAAGCCGAGGAACAGTTGCATCAGCAACGGCGTGCCCTGAAACAGCTCGACGTACAGGATCACGAAGCGTCGCAGCGCCGGCATGGGCGAGATGCGCATCGCCAGAAGCGCGAACCCGGCGACGCTGCCGCCGCCGAACGTAATCAGCGACAGCAACACGGTCCAGCGCGCGGCGAGCAGCAGGTTCCATGCAATATCCTGGAAAGTGAATTCGATCATCGCGCACGTTCCGTCGGCAGGTGGGTATCAGGGGAGCGGGCGCGCCACGCGAGGCGGGCAACCCGGGTGCGGCGCGGCGCGGCGGCCGCGCCGTGCGGCGCGCGGCCGGAGAACAGCCGTCGGCCGACGCGATTGAGCAGCATGCGCAGCGCGATCGACAGCAGCAGATAGATCGCGGTCACGACGATGTAGATCTCGAACGCGCGGAAATTGCGCGACTGGATGAAGTTGGCCGCGTAGGTCAGGTCGGGCACCGAGATCTGCGACACCACAGCCGAACCGAGCATCACGATCAGTACCTGCCCGAGCAGCGCGGGGTACACGTTCGCGAGCGCCTGCGGCAGCACGACGTGGCCGAACACCTGCCGGCCGTGCAGCCCGAGCGCACGCGCGGCCTGCACTTGCCCGTGCGGCACCGATTCGATCCCGGCGCGCAGGATCTCGACCGCATAGGCGCCGAGGTTGATCGTCATCGCGAGCACGGCCGCCTGCGCTTCGTCGATGTGTACACCGATCCCGGGCAGCCCGAAGAAGATGAAGAACAACTGGACCAGGAACGGCGTATTGCGGATCAGCTCGACGTAGGACGCGACGAGCGCGCGCGCCCAGCGCGGGCCGGCGAGCGCGGCCCACGCGCCGGCGGTGCCGATCAGGCCGCCCAGCACGGTCGCGGCCGCGGTCAGGCCAAGCGTCACGCCGATGCCGCGCGCGAGCATGTCGGCGTAGAGGCCGAAATCGCTGAAGTCGAACACGTAAGTCATCGCGATGCCTTTGGTCGGGAATGCGGGGCGGAGGCGGTGCGCATCACAGATCGGTCGGCAGTGCCGCGTGCAGCCACTTCTGCGACAAGGTGTTCAGCGTGCCGTTCTTCTTCGCGCCGGCGATCGCGTCGTTGACCTTTTGCATCAGGCGCGGCTCGTTCTTGTTCAGGCCGACGTGGTCGGGCGAGCTGAACAGCGAGAACTTCTGTTCGGGATCGATCGACGGATGGCGCGCGATGATCGTCGCGCCGACGTCGTTGCCCACCACCAGCAGCTGCGCCTGTCCCGACAGGAACGCCGCGATCGCGCCGTTCGGATCGTCGAAGCGCTTGATCGTCGCGCTGGGCGGCGCGACCTTGCTGACGCTCAGGTCCTCCAGCGTGCCGCGCGCGACTGCGACCGATTTGCCGGCGAGATCGGCGTTGCCCTTCACGGCGAGCGACTTCGGGCCGAACACGGCGAGGTAGTACGGCGCATACGCGTTCGAGAAGTCGATGACCTTCGCGCGCTCCGGCGTCTGCCCGACCGACAGCAGCATGTCGGTCTTGCGGTCGGCGAGATATGCCATCCGGTTGTCGCCGGTGACCTGCACGAGTTCGACCTTCGCGTTGAGCGCCCGGCCGATCAGGTTCGCCATGTCAATGTCATAGCCTTGCGGCTTCATGTCGGGCCCGATCGAACCGAACGGCGGGTAGTCCTCGAACACGCCGATGCGGACGACGCCCGATTTCGCGATCGTGTCGAGCGCGTCGGCATGCGCGAGCGGCGCGAAGGCGGCCAGGCCGGTGGCGCAGGCGCAGAGGAGGGCGGTACGGGCGAGCAGGCGTCGCACGAGGCGGTTGGCTTGGGTCGATGCGTTCATGGTGAGATCCTTGTTGCTGCGCTGGGGAAGAAACGGAAAGTCAGGCGCCGCGAGCGGCGATCAGCTTGCATGCGTGTGCGGGCAGTTCGGCGGCAACCGGCATGCCGACGTGCAGGTCGGGTGTCTCGCGCGGCGTGGTCGCGGCCGTCAGCGTGAAGCCGCGGCAGTCGATCGTCGCTTCGATCGACGCGCCGACGTCGCGTACGAACGTGATCGTGCCGGCCAGCGTGTTCGGACCGCGCGGCGCTGTCGAGTCCGGGCGCACGCAGACGTCCTCGGGACGAATCAGCAGGCGCACGGCGTCGGTCGCGCGTGGCGGGTTCGGCGCGCGCTCGATCGCGAGCCGCTGCCCGCCCGGCAGGACGATCGCGTCGTCGCCGTCGCGCGCGACCGGCAGGATGTTGCCGAGGCCGATGAAGTCGGCGACGAATTCGTTGACCGGATCGCGATAGATGTCGAGCGGCCGACCGACCTGCTGGATCCGGCCTTTCTCCATCACGACGATCTCGTCGGCCATCGTCATCGCTTCGCGCTGGTCGTGCGTGACCATGATCGTCGTGATGCCGAGCCGTTGCTGGAGCAGCCGGATCTCGACCTGCATCGCCTCGCGCAGCTTCGCGTCGAGTGCCGACAACGGCTCGTCGAGCAGCAGCAGACGCGGCGACGATGCGATCGCGCGTGCAATCGCGACGCGCTGGCGCTGCCCGCCCGACAGCTGCGTGACGAGCCGGTCGGCCATGTGCGGAAGCTGGATCAGCTCCAGCAGCTCGGCGACGCGTTGCGCCTGCGCGGCCCTGGCCGTCTTGCGCAGCCGCAGCGGATACTCGATGTTCTGCGCGACCGTCATGTGCGGAAATAGCGCGAGCGACTGGAACACCATTCCGAAATCGCGCCGGTTGGCGGGCACGTGCGTGAGGTCGCGGCCGGCGAACGTCAGGGTGCCTGAAGTCGGCGTTTCGAGGCCGGCGATGATCCGCATCAGCGTGGTCTTGCCGCAGCCGGACGGGCCGAGAAAGCAGACGAGCTTGCCGTCGGGCACCGACAGGTCGACGTGATCGACCGCATACGCTTGCTGAAAGCGCTTGGTCACGTTCTGGAGGATGAGCTGGGTCATGTGGGTTCCTTGCACGGGCGAGGGCGGGGCCGCGCGCGCATCAAAGCGCGACGCCCTTGTCGCCGACGAGTTTTTCGAGCATCCAGATCAGCGCGAAGTCGATCGCGACCGTGAACACGGCGAAGCAGAACACGGTCGGGTCGAGCGACGACACGGTGCGGCTGTAGAGCCAGACCGGCAGCGTCATCGTGTCGATGCTGTACAGGAAGAACGTCACCGTGAATTCGTTGAACGACACGATGAACGCGAACAGCATCCCCGCGAGAATGCCGGGCCGCATCAGCGGCAGCACGACGTCGACGAGCGCGCGACGCGGGCTCGCGCCCATCACGCACGCGGCTTCCTCGAAGTCGGGGCCGATCGACGCAACCGAGGCGGCGCAGTTCTTCACGGTGAACGGCAGCGTCAGGATCACGTGCGCGACCACGAGCCGCGCGATGCCGAGCTCGACCGGCAGTGCGTTGAACACGATCAGCAGGGCGAGCCCGAGCATCACCAGCGGATAGACGATCGGCAACGCGACGAGCTGCTCGACGAGCGTCTTGCCGCGGAAGCGGCAGCGCGACAGCGCATACGCCGCGGGTACCGACACGGCGGTCGCGATCAGCATCGTCGCGACCGCGACGACGAGGCTCGTCGTCAACGCGGCGCCCATCGACTGCGCGCTGCCCGCATCGGACGACACGAACGTCTGCCATGCGGCGCGATACCAGTGCAGGCTGACATCGCGCGGCGGGAATTCGAGCGTGCCCGATGCGCCGAACGACATCGTGATCATCGTCAGGATGGGCAGCGCGGCGAGGAACAACACGAGCGTCGCGAGCGCACCGGTCGCGCGTCCGAGGCGGCCGGGCATAGGCGCGCGCAAGAGCAGGGTATTCATCGGTTGACCTCGCCGGCATGTTGCAGGGTGCGCACGAGGCGCTGGGAAACCGCCATCACGACGAGCGTCGCGGCCATCAGCACGACGCCCGATGCCGACGCGGCGGGCCAGTTGAGCAACGGCGCGACCTGGTCGTGTACGAGCACCGCGAGCATCGGCACGCGTCGACCGCCGAGCAGCAGCGGCACCGCGAATGCGCTGGCGTTGTACGCGAACACGAGCAGCGCGCCGGAGACGAGGCCGGGCATCGCGAGCGGCAACGTCACGTGCCGCAGCGTCTGCCAGCGGCTCGCACCGAGCGTCGCGGCGGCTTCGTCGTACGCGCGTGACACCGCGCGCAGCGCGCTCGACAGCGGCAGCACCGCGAGCGGGAACGCGGTCTGGATCAGCCCAAGCAGCACGCCGTGCTCGCGGTACAGCAGTTGGAGCGGCCGATCGAGCACGCCGGCGGCCAGCAGCGCGCGATTGATCAAGCCGGCCGGACCGAGCATCACGAGCCAGCCGTAGCCTTGCAGCAGCAGGTTCACGAGCAGCGGCAGCAAGACGCCGGCGAGCATCAGCCGACGCGCGAGCCGCGATTCGGTGCGCGCCATCGCGAGCGCGACCGGGATCGCGAGCAGCACCGCGCACACCATGCTCTGGAATGCGAGGCGCAGCGTGAGCCACAGCGACGTCGCGAAGTACGGGTCCGCGAGGTCGATGTAGTTCTGCAGCGTGAAGGTCCGCCATTCGTCGCCGGACACGCCGACGCTCATTCGCAACACCGTGAGCGTCGCGGCGGCGAGCACCGCGAGGAACGCGAGGATCGGCGCGAGCAGCAGCCAGGGCGGCACGCCGGGCAGCGCATGCCCGGCGTTCGACCCGGCATCGGCCGGTGCGGCGGCCGGCGCCGTATCGCGGGGGGAGGACAGGGAGGCCATGTCGTTACGCCGAGAAGAGGCCCGTGTAGCGCTTGATCCATGCCGGCTGGACGATCGCGAGCGCCTTGTCGTCGTGCAGCACGGCTTTCTCAGCGATCTGCTGCGGCGACGGCACGAACGCGCGGCTCTCCGCGGGAATCACGGCCTTCGCGTTCACGGGCCCGTTGAGCACGTCGGCCGCCATCCGGCCCTGCACGCCCGCATCGAGCGAATGGTTGATGAACGCGTGGATCAGGTCGAGGTCGCCCGGGTGCGCCTTCGGGATCACGGTGAACATCAGTTGCGTCGCGAAGCCTTCCTTCATCCCGTACGTCACGCCCATCTTGTAGTCGGGCTTGCGGATCTGGTCCGGGAAGAACGCGGGCGAATAGATGCCGCCGATGTCGAGCGAACCGGTGCGGAACAGGTCGGCGACCTGGTTCGGGTTTTCACCGAGGGTCATCACGCGATCCTTGAGCTGCGCGAGCTTCCTGAACCCCGGATCGATGTTCTGCTGCGAACCGCCCGCCAGCTTCGCGGCGATGATCGCGAGGTCGACCGCTTCGGCCCACTCCGGCGGCGGCAGGAACAGGCGGCCCGCATACTTTGGATCCCACAACGCCTCGTAGCTCGACGGCGCGCTCTTCACGGTCGCCGTGTTGTAGATCAATCCGTCCGACCACAGCAGGTAGCCGATGCCGAAGCCGTTCGCGCCCGTGCGGTACTGCGGCGCGACGTCCTTCAGGTTCGGCAGCCGGTTCAGGTCCGGCTTCGCGAGCAGGCCCGCGTCGGCGAGTCCGGCCGCGCCGACGCCCGCGAGCGTGATGACGTCGTAGGTCGGCCGCTCGCCGGCGGCCTTGACCTTTGCGACCATGCCCGACGTGCCGTCCGCGCGATCGGCGATCACGCGTGCGCCCGTCTGCTTGCTGAAGGTTTCCGCGATGTTGCGCAGCGCGGCCGCGCCGGTATCGTCGGACCAGGTGAGCAGGCGCAGCGTCTTGCCGGCGAAACGGTTCGATTGTGCATTCGCAGTACTGATGAATGGCATCGGAATGGCGGATGCGGCGAGTGCCGTGCCGAGGGTTTTGATCACCTGCCTTCTGCCCGCCTTGAAGTGTTGCATGGCCGTCTCCTGATGAACGATGTCGTGTGGTTCGATGCCGGTCGCCGAACTGCGGCGCGGGGTGTGGATGAACTGTAGGGAGGTCAAATTTCCGCAACAAACGAAATATCCGCATGCGCGGCATGACATAAACGCATGGGCCGGCGCCCTTAGCCGGCCGGCGTCATGACCTGCTTGATCTCCTGAAATGCGGCCAGCCCGAACGGGCCGAGCTCGCGCCCGAGGCTGCTGCGCTTGTAGCCGCCCCATGAGGTTTGCGGATAGATCAGTTGTGGCGTGTTGATCCAGACGACGCCCGCCTCGAGCGCGTTGGCGACCCGCCTGCCGCGCGCCGCATCGCGCGTGACGACGGTCGCGACGAGGCCGTATACGGTATCGTTGGCGGCCGCGATCGCGTCGTCCTCGGTGTCGAATGCGCGGACGCACAGCACCGGTCCGAAAATCTCGTCGCGCCATAGCGCGCAGTCGGCCGGCACGTCGGCGAACAGCGCGGGCCGGATGAAGTAGCCGGGGCCGGCGAGCGCGTCGCCGCCCGCAACGAGCCGCGCGCCGTCTGCACGGCCTTGTGCGATGTGGCGCTTCACGCGTTCGTATTGGGCGCGATTCGTCAGCGGGCCCATCTGTACGCCGGGCGCGAACGGGGGGCCGACCACGGTCGTCTCGATCCGTCGAGCGAGGCGTGCGATCAGGTCGTCGGCGAGCGGGGCGGCAACGAGCACGCGCGAGGTCGCCGAACACATTTGACCGGCGTTGAACAGCCCGCCGCCAGCGATCAGTTCGACCGCGTGATCGAGGTCGGCGTCGTCGAACACGACGATCGACGATTTGCCGCCGAGTTCGAGACCGACGCCCTTGATCGTGTCCGCGGCCGTCTTCATGACCTGCGTGCCGACCGCAGTGCTGCCGGTAAACGACACCTTCGCGACGAGCGGATGCGCGCACAGCGGGGCGCCGACGTCGTGGCCGGTGCCCGTCACGACGTTCAGCACGCCGGGCGGCAGGCCCGCTTCGGCAATGATCGCGGCGAGTTCGAGCTCTGGCAGTGGCGTGATCTCGGACGGCTTCAGCACGACGGTGCAGCCGGCGGCGAGCGCGGGCGCGAGCTTCCACGCGGTCGTCACCATCGGGAAATTCCACGGCACGATCAGCGCGGCGACGCCGGCCGGTTCGCGCCGGATCCATGCGCGATGGTCTCCGCCCGGCAGCGCGATCTCGGTTTCGCCGTCGGTGTCGAGGCGTTCCGCGAGGCCCGCGTAGTAGTCGAAGGTGGCGATCACGTCCGCGACGTCGATCTCGGCCTCGGCGAACGGCTTGCCGTTGTTGATCGACTGCAGTGTCGCGAGCCGTGTGCGGCGTGCATCGACGCCACGCGCGATCGCGCGGAGCAGGGCCGCGCGCGCGGCACCCGTCGTGCGTTTCCAGCCGGGAAACGCGCGCGATGCGGCCTGCACGGCACGCTCGACGTCGGCTTCGCCGCCCGCGCTGACGTCGGCGATGACCGCTTCCGTCGACGGGTCGACGACGGGCAGCGTCGCGCCGCTGAAGCTCGTGCGCCACGTACCGTCGATGAAGTGGCGCGTATGCAGCGGCGGATTGAACGCGAGATCCGGAATCGTGCTCATCGCTGCACCTGATCGAACCAGGTTGCCTCGTCGATTTCGATCACGGTCGGAATCGTGCGTGCCGTCGCGTCGCGCAGCGCTTCGGCCAGTGCGCCGGGTGTCGCGGCCGTGAGCGCCGCGCAGCCGAAGCCGCGTGCAAGTGCCTGGAAATCGGGCGTATACGGATCGACGCCCACCGGCGTGATGTCGCGCGCGACCATGTATTTGCGGATCTCGCCGTAGCCGCGGTTGTTCCAGACGATCACGATCACCGGCACACGGGCCTCGACCGCGCTCGCGAGTTCCGGCAGCGTGAACTGCAGGCCACCGTCGCCGATCAGGCACACGACCGGCTGCGCAGGCGCGGCGAGCTTCGCGCCGATCGCGGCGGGCAGCCCGTAGCCGAGCGTGCCGTAGCCGGTCGACGAGTTGAACCAACTGCGAGGCGCCGGCGCATCGTGCGTGAAATTGCCGACATAGACGGGGCTCGTCGAATCGCCGGCGATGATCGCGCCGGGCAGCGCCATGACGATGGTGTCGATCAGCAGCGCCTGGGCACGCGCGGCGTCGTCGTGGCCGGACGCGATCGCCGCGCGCACGGCGGCCACCCGCGACGCGCCCCAGCCGGGCTCGGGTGCCGGCGCCGGCCGTTCGTGCAGGCGGGTCGACAGCGCGCCGAGCGCAAGCCGCGCATCGCCGGCGATGGCGATTTCCGCGCGCGCATTGCGCATCAACTGTTGCGCGTCGATGTCGATGCGGATCAGCCGGCCGTCGATCGCGAAGCCGCCGTCGAACGTGACGTCGTAATCCGTTTCGCCGAGTTCGGTGCCGACGGCGAGCACCACGTCGGCGTCGCCGATCGCCGCGCGCGTGGCCGGCAGCGACTGCGTGGAGCCGATCAGCAACGGGTGGCCGGCCGGCAGCAGGCCCTTCGCGTTGATCGTCAGCGCGACGGGCGCGTGCAGGCGCTCGGCGAGTTCGCGCAGTTCCGCCGCGGCGTGGATCGCGCCGCCGCCGGCCAGTATCAGCGGCCGGCGGGCGTGCGCGAGCAGGTCGGCGGCTGCGGCAAGGGCGTTGGCGTCCGGAGCCGGGCGCGCGGGCAGCGCGAGCGGAGCGGCGGGCAACGCGGGCGCCGGCATCACGATCACGTCGAGCGGGATCTCGATATGCACGGGCCGCGGTCGCGCGCTTTCGAAAACCGCGAATGCGCGCGCGAGGACCTGCGGCAGGTCGGCCGCGTCGAGCAGCGTGTGCGAGAACGCGGTGAGCCCCGCGAACACGTCGCGCTGCGACGGCAGCTCGTGCAGGCGGCCGTCGCCGCTGCCGAGCTCGCGCCGCGCGTTGACGCTCGAGATCACCAGCATCGGAATCGAATCCGCGTAGGCCTGTGCCATCGCGGTCGCGATGTTGGTCATCCCCGGCCCGGTGATGATGAAGCAGACTCCCGGCCGGCCCGTGACGCGGGCATAGCCGTCGGCCATGAATCCGGCCCCCTGTTCGTGGCGCGGCGTCACGTGACGGATCGACGAGGCGGCAAGGCCGCGATACAGCTCGACGGTATGCACGCCGGGAATGCCGAACACGCATTCGACGCCTTGGCGTTCGAGCAGATCGACGAGCGCCTCGCCGCAGGTGCGGGGGCGGGCATGGAACGGTGCCGCCGTGGCCGCGCGGGCCTCGGCGATGCAGGAGACGGGGGCTGGATGGTTCATGGATCGTGGCGTGCCGATTGGGAGGGGGAGTGGCCCATACCGCAAGCAAGGGGCATGAAGCGGATTGTCGGTGTCGATCGGCGCTGCCAACAATCGATAAGTTCTCATGCGGCGCATGAGCGCCGTGCATGGCGGAGAGGTTGCTTGCCGCGGCCACGATCGGTATCGCGACGAACCGGTTCAATGGCACGGTTGCCGTATCGTTTCGCGCGGCGTGAAGCAGGAAGGTACATCGCAGGGGCGTCGACGTCGTCTCCGAGGACGTGCGCTCCCGCTGTCAGGACTGAATTCCGCTACCGCTTTTTTGCATCGCTCGCTTCGGTCGCTTCAATACGCGGACCCGATGCGAAGCCAGGCCCGCGTACCGCCGATTCGATCGGTCATGCGTCCGCGCGGATGTCCGGAGCGGCCGAACCGGACCCGCCACCGGCATGCCCGGCCCGGCCTGCAAGCGAGCCCGCGACGGTCAATGCAGCTCGCTGACGCGCGGATCGATATACGCGTCGACGTCCTGCGACTGTTTGTACACGGCGTTGCGCACGTTGAACGCATTCGCGTTGCGGGTCGATCCGTAGATCGAGTCGAGCCCGTCGCCCTTGCGGAACGCTTGCTTCGCGGCCGCCGCGTCGAGCAGGTGGGTGCCTTTCAGCAGCGGGAGATATTGCGCGGGCGTGAGGCCCACGCGCGCCGACATGATCTTCACCGCATCGGCCTGCGTCTTCGGGTCGTTGATGTACGCGACGCAGCGATACCAGACCTTGACCACCTTCGCCCAATCGGCCCGACGCGCGGCGAGGCTCGCCGGCGCGACCGTGATCGCATCGTAGATCAGCCCCGGCGCATCCGCCGACGTGAAGATCGCCCGTGCGCCGGGCGCGCGTTTCAACGCCTCGCCCGCATTCGGCTGCCATGCGGCCACCGCGGCGATGTCGTTCGACGAACCGAGCACCTGCGGCAGTTCGTTCGTCTTCGCATTCACGAGCGTGACGTCGCCGTCCTTGAGCCCGTGCTTCTGCAGCGCGGTTTCCAGCAGCAGGTGATCGACCAGGCCGAGTTCGACGCCGACTTTCTTGCCCTTCAGGCCTTCGACGGTGCGCAGCGGCGGCTTCGCGACGATCATGTCGTTGCCGGCCGAATAGTCGGTCAGCAGGATCATGACGTTCTTCGCGCCGGCCGCGCCGGTGACGAGCGCATCACCGTTGGTCGCCGCGACCGCGTCGAGCTTGCCGGCGGAAAACGCGTCGAGCGATGCCGAATAATCGAACCATTCGAAGTCGACGTCCACACCGGCTTCCTTGAACCAGCCCTTGTCGAGCGCGACCTGGAACGCGACCCAACCCGGCCAGTCGCTGTAGCCGATTTTCAGCGGCGCCGCCGCGTGCACGGCGGGCGCCGCCAGCAGCGCGGCGGCCGTGACGGCGGCGCTCAATGCGTGACGGATGGAACGGAAGGAACGGCGGGACGGCAGGCGGCGGAACGCCAGGGCGGGACGGGTCATCGTAGTTCTCCAGGAGACCGGGATCGGGATCGTCGATTCGGACCGTGCCTGTGCGCGGTCCGGCCGCGTGACCGGTTCCTGCGGATGCGGAACGAAAAGCGGCCACGGAGAGGCGCGACGGCCGTTGCCATCGCCAATCTCCCGGGCTTTTGTCCCGCCGTGTAGCGCGGGTGCATCCGATCTCGCGATCGGACGCACCCGCGCCGGGCTGCTCTCGGACCAGACGTTCGATGAACCGGAACCCTAGCACCCCTAAGATGCGACGCCGCCGCACCTCTCGGCGTCATGCCGAGCGAGAAGCGTGCCAATCACGCGCGGCAACGCGATTCAACGGCGACGAACGGTGCGCTGAAGTTCGATGAAGCGGGCGGAGAACAGCGCGCTCAATGCGCGCCGGAGCAGGTCGAGCTTGTTCATGACGAGTGGGGTATCGAGTGACGATGCATCCATTCAGCAATGCCCATGCCATCGCGGACCGCGCGGTGCACGCGTGCGCGACGCGCACTGCGCCGGTGCGCGATCGCGTGCGCATGGTGCGTCGCACGCCCGCCGCGAGGGCAAGCGGCCGCCGCCGATTCGTGCATGCCGTGCGTCATCGGGCCGTCGCGCCGCGTCGTGCGGTCGTTGCGCGGCGGCTGGCACGCAACTCGCTTTATCGACGCCCGAGAGGTGCGAAGCAATTTGCATCATCTTCAGGATCGCTAGGGTTCCGGTCGTGCGGCGTTCGTGCCGCGCGATGACTGGTCCGAGAGCAATCCGGTCTTGCCTTCGCCTCGATTCGAGGAAACGGCGAGGCTCCACGGAGGGATAAAAGCCCGGGAGGTCGCGATGTCGTTCGGTCGCCCTCTCACGCCTTTTGTCCAACCGACCACGGAGCCGCCATGTCGCCGAGCCCCCAAGCCGTCCCCGTCCTTGCTCCACCGACGCACGTCGCGTGGGAAACGCTGATCCCCGCAGGAACCCACTGGTCCGGCATCCTGCGCCGCGGCCTCGCGCTGCGCATCGTCGATGTCGACGGCGGCGCGAACCTGTCCGCCGTCTTTCATCGCCAGGAAGATCCGCTCGAACGCTACAACATGGCCGACACGCTGAAGGCGCAGCACACCGCGCACCTCACGCGCGGCCACGCGCTGTATACGGACATGGGGCGCGTGATCGCGTCGATCACGGCCGACACGCTCGGCTGGCACGACCCGCTCGGCGGCGTCGGCGATGCGCGGTTGTTCGCGCACAAGTACGGCACGACCTCGTACCAGGCCGATCGCAACGCGATGATCCGCAACGGCCGCGACAGCCTCGTGCTCGAGCTCGCGAAATACGGACTGTCGGCGCGCGATCTCGCCGCGAACGTCAACTTCTTCAGCCGGCTCGACACGCGCGACGACGGCACGCTCGATTTCGTCGCCGGCCATTCGCCGGCCGGCAGCGCGCTCGACCTGCGCTTCGAGATGAACACGCTCGCGGCGTTCTCGACCGCGCCGCATCCGCTCGATCCGCGTGCGGACTATGCGCCGAAGCCCGTGAAGCTGATCGCTTATCGCGCGTATCCGGCGGACGGCGCCGCGCCCGAGGATGACCCGTGCCGCCGCGCCTGCGCGGAGAACGTGCGCGGCTTCGCCAACACCGACCGCCTGTTCGCGTAAGGAGCCCGTCATGCCGATCATCGAAAGCCGTCTCGACCCGCGCGACGCGATTCACGACACCACGCTGAAAGCGGGCGAACCGTGGCTGCACGACCTGAAACGCGGACAGGTTTTCCGCATCCTCGACCTGGAAGGCAACCAGGCGGTCGACACGTTGTTCTACCGGTCCGACGACATCGAGGAGCGCTACAGCGCGCAGGACACGATTCGCGCGCAGCGCAACCTGTACCTGAGCGCGGGCAGCGTGCTGCTGTCCAGCCGGGGCAACCCGATGGTGACCATCGTCGCCGATACCTGCGGCCGCCACGACACGCTCGGCGGCGCATGCGCGGCCGAAAGCAACACCGTGCGCTATGCGCTCGACAAGCGTTACATGCACAACTGCCGCGACAGTTTCCTCAACGCGATCGCGCACTGCACGTGCGGCGCGGGCACGCGGCTCGGCAAGCGCGACCTCGTCGGCAACGTCAACTTCTTCATGAACGTGCCCGTCACGCCGCTCGGCGGGCTCACCTTCGAGGACGGCATTTCCGCGCCCGGCAAGTATGTCGAGATGCGCGCGGAGATGGACGTCACCGTGCTGATCTCGAACTGCCCGCAACTCAACAACCCGTGCAACGGCTACAACCCGACGCCCGTGCGCCTCACGATCTGGGAGGCTGAATGAACCACGCTCACGCTCACGATCGTTCGCGGGAGGCAACATGAGATTCGCCAAGGTCCTCGTCGCGAACCGCGGCGAAATCGCGTGCCGCGTGATCCGCACGCTCAAGCGGCTCGGCATCGCGTCGGTCGCGATTTATTCGGACGCCGATCGAGACGCGCGTCACGTGGCGCTTGCCGATGAGGCAGTGCGTGTCGGGCCCGCGCCGGCGGCCGACAGCTACCTGAACGTCGCGGCGATCCTCGCCGCCGCGCGCGCGACCGGCGCGCAGGCCGTGCATCCCGGCTACGGCTTCCTGTCCGAGCATGCCGGGTTCGCCGATGCATGCGAGGCGGCGGGCCTGCGCTTCATCGGGCCGAGCGGCGATCACATGCGCGCGTTCGGCCTGAAGCACACCGCACGCGCGCTCGCCGCCGCGCACGGTGTCGCGCTGCTGCCGGGCACGGGGCTGCTCGACGACGTGGCGACGGCGCTCGCCGAAGCCGACGCAATCGGGTATCCCGTGATGCTGAAAAGCACCGCCGGTGGCGGCGGGATCGGCATGTCGCTCTGCCGCGATGCCGCGCAGCTCGAGGCGGCCTTCGACTCCGTCGTGCGGCTCGGCAACGCGAACTTCGCGCATGCGGGCGTCTATCTCGAGAAGTTCGTCGAACACGCGCGGCACATCGAAGTGCAGATCTTCGGCGACGGCCGGGGCGGCGCGATCGCGCTCGGCGAACGCGATTGCTCCGTGCAGCGCCGCAACCAGAAAGTGATCGAGGAAACGCCCGCGCCGGATCTGACCGGCGCCGAGCGCGACGCGCTGCACGCGAACGCGGTGCGGCTCGCCCGCGCGGTCGGCTACGCGTCGGCCGGCACCGTCGAATTCGTGTTCGACGCGAACGCGCGGCAGTTCTATTTCCTTGAGGTGAATACGCGGCTGCAGGTCGAACATTGCGTGACCGAAGCGGTGACGGGCGTCGATCTCGTCGAATGGATGATCCTGCAGGCCGAAGGCGATCTGCCGCCGCTCGACACGCTGGCCGTCGCGCCGCGCGGCGCGAGCATCCAGGTGCGGCTCTATGCGGAGGATCCGCACAAGCAGTTCCAGCCGAGCGCGGGGCTGCTCACGCACGTCGCGTTTCCGGACGACGTGCGTGTCGACGGCTGGATCGAAGCGGGCACCGAGATCAGCGCGCATTACGATCCGCTGCTCGCGAAGCTGATCGTGCGCGGCGATACGCGGCGCGACGCGCTGGCCGCATTGCAGGCCGCGCTCGCGCGTACCGAGCTGTACGGAATCGAGACCAATCTCGACTACCTGCGCGCCGTCGTCGGCTCGGACACGTTCGCGCGCGGCGCGCCGACGACGGCATTCCTGTCGCGCTTCGCGTTCGCGCCGCACACGATCGACGTGCTCGACGGCGGCGTGCAGACCACCGTGCAGCAGGCCCCCGGGCGCGTCGGCTACTGGAGCGTCGGCGTGCCGCCGTCCGGGCCGATGGACGATCGCGCGTTCGATCTCGCGAACGCGCTGCTCGGCAACGCGCGTGACGCGGCGGGGCTCGAATTCACGATGGTCGGCGCGACGCTGCGCTTCAACACGGCGACGCTGTTCGTGCTCGGCGGCGCGCCGCTCGCGGCCACGCTCGACGGCGAGCCCGCGCCGTTCTGGCAGGTGCTGCGCGCGCGGCCCGGCGCGGTGCTGAAGCTCGGCGGCGTGACCGGCGCGGGCGTGCGCGCCTGCCTCGCGGTGAAGGGCGGGCTGCAGGTGCCCGACTATCTCGGCAGCAAGGCGACCTTCACGCTCGGCCAGTTCGGCGGCCACGCGGGGCGCGCGCTGCGCAAGGGCGACGTGCTGCATCTGCACGCGGACGCGGGGCGCGGCGACGCGGGCGCGACGCTGGCCGCGGCCGACGTTCCCGCGCTCACGCATGCATGGACGCTCGGCGTGCTCGACGGGCCGCACGGCGCGCCGGATTTCTTCACGCCCGACGACATCGCGATGCTCTACGGCACGCAGTGGACGGTCCATTACAACTCCAGCCGCACCGGCGTGCGGCTGATCGGCCCGAAGCCGCAATGGGCGCGCGTGGACGGCGGCGAGGCCGGCCTGCATCCGTCGAACATCCACGACAACGCGTATGCGATCGGTGCGGTCGATTTCACCGGCGACATGCCGGTGATTCTTGGCCCGGACGGGCCGAGCCTCGGCGGCTTCGTGTGCCCGGTGACGGTCGTGCGCGACGAGTTGTGGAAGCTCGGGCAGTTGCGCCCGGGCGACACCGTGCAGTTCGTTCGCGCCCGCGTGTCGCTCGCGCCCGCGCCCGCGGTCGCCGCGATCGCGCCTGTGGCACCCGCAGGCGCGCCGGACGATTGCGTGCTGCATCGCGACCCGTCGGCCGGCGGCGGCATCGGCGTGGTGTACCGGCGCTCGGGCGATCGCAACGTGCTGGTCGAATACGGGCCGCTCGTGCTCGATCTCAACCTGCGTTTTCGCGTGCACGCGCTGATGTGCTGGCTCGACGCGCACCGGCTGCCCGGCATGCTCGACCTGACGCCGGGAATTCGCTCGCTGCAGGTGCAGTTCGACGCGCGGACGCTGCCGCTTGCCACGCTGCTCGCGCATCTGCAGGCCGCCGAGCGCGAACTGCCGGACGTGGCCGACATGCGCGTGCCGAACCGCATCGTGCATCTGCCGCTGTCGTGGGACGACCCGTCGACGCGCGTCGCGATCGAGCGCTACATGCAGTCGGTGCGGCCCGATGCGCCGTGGTGCCCGAGCAATATCGAGTTCATCCGGCGCATCAACGGCCTGGCGCGCATCGACGACGTCAGGCGCATCGTGTTCGACGCGCGCTATCTGGTGATGGGGCTCGGCGACGTCTACCTCGGTGCGCCGGTCGCGACGCCGATCGATCCGCGGCATCGGCTGGTGACCACGAAATACAACCCCGCGCGCACCTGGACGCCGGAGAACGCGGTCGGCATCGGCGGCGCGTATCTGTGCGTGTACGGGATGGAAGGGCCGGGCGGCTACCAGTTCGTCGGCCGGACCGTGCAGATGTGGAACCGCCACCGCACCACGCGCGAATTCGAGGCCGGCAAGCCCTGGCTGCTGCGCTTCTTCGACGAGATCCGCTTTTACGAAGTCAGCGAGGCGGAGCTGACCGCGCTGCGCGCGGATTTCGTCGTGGGCCGCGCGTCGCTGAGGATCGAGGAATCCGTGTTCGATCTGGGCGCATACAACCGCTTCCTGCGCGACGAGGCGGATTCGATCGCGACGTTCAAGGCCGCGCAGCAAACCGCGTTCGAAGCCGAGCGTGAGCGATGGCGGGCGGCCGGGCACGCGGAATACGTCGGCGACGCGGAGCAGGGCGACGCGCAGGCGGCGCGGGCAGCGGGCGTGCTCGACGACACGCAGCGGGCGATCGCCGCGGACGTGTCGGGCAGCGTGTGGAAGGTGCTGGTCGAGGCCGGCGAGCGCGTGACCGAAGGGCAGGTCGTCGCGATCGTCGAGTCGATGAAGATGGAGGTGGCGGTGACGGCAACGGAAGACGGCACGATCGAGACGATCGATTGCGCGCCGGGCGCGGCGGTGGTGGCCGGCCAGCGGCTGATGGTGATGAAGGCGGGCGCCGCCGAGGAGGTCGCATGAGCACGACGGAACGTTCCATCCTGCCCGGGCTGCGCTCGATTGCCGCGCTGCGCGCGCGCTACGCGGCGGGCGACCTGACGCCGCATGCGCTCGTCGACGCGATCGCCGCGCATTTCGACGCCGGCGATCCGCATCGTGCGTGGATCCGCCCGCTGACGCGCGCGGAGATGACGCGGTATGCCGACGCGCTCGCCGGGCGCGACGTCGCGTCGTTGCCGCTTTACGGCGTGCCGTTCGCGATCAAGGACAACATCGATCTCGCCGGCATACCGACGACGGCGGCCTGCCCGGCTTATGCATACACGCCGGCGCGCAGCGCGCCCGTGGTCGAGCGGCTGATCGCAGCCGGTGCGATTCCGATCGGCAAGACCAATCTCGACCAGTTCGCGACCGGGCTGTCGGGGCAGCGCTCGCCTTACGGCGCGTGCCGCAACGCGCTCGATTCGCGCTATGCGTCAGGCGGATCGAGTTCCGGGTCGGCGGTGGCGGTCGCGCTCGGCGTCGCGACGTTCTCGCTCGGGACCGACACGGCCGGTTCCGGGCGCGTGCCGGCCGCGTTCCATGGCCTCGTCGGGCTCAAGCCGACTCGCGGTGTGGTGAGTACGCTCGGCGTCGTGCCGGCCTGCCGGTCGCTCGATTGCGTGTCGGTGTTCGCGCACTCGTCGGCCGATGCGCGGGCGGTGTTCGACGCCGCGCATGGCGTGACCGACGGCGATCCTTACGGGCGCGCATGGCAGCCGCCGGCGGGCGCGGGCGGACTGCGCGCGCATCCGGTGCGGCCGCTCGCGCAGGTGCGCTTCGGCGCGCCGCGTGCCGATCAGCTCGAATTCTTCGGCGACGAATCGTACCGTGCCGCATGGGGCGCGGCGCTCGAACGCCTGCGCGCGACCGGCGCGGCAGTCGTCGAGATCGATTTCAGCCCGTTCCTGGCGGCCGCGCGGTTGCTGTACGACGGCCCGTGGGTTGCCGAGCGGCTCGCCGCGATCGGCGCATTCGCCGCGCGGGAACCCGATGCGCTGCATCCGGTGATTCGCGAAATCGTCGGCGGCGCGTCGCGCTTCAGCGCGGCCGATGCGTTCGCGGCATTCGATCGGCTCGCGACGCTGCGCGCCGAGGCGGCGCGCGCGTGGGGCGGGCTCGACGCGATCGTGATGCCGACCTCGGCGACGACCGCAACCGTCGACGCGCTCGAAGCCGATCCGATCGGCGTCAACTCGCGCTTCGGCTACTACACGAATTTTGTCAACCTGCTCGACCTGTCGGCGATCGCCGTGCCGGCCGGCACGTGCGACAGCGGGCGTCACGCGGGGTTGCCGTTCGGGATCACGTTCGTCGGCCGTGCGCACGACGATGCGCGGCTGCTCGATCTCGCCCAGGCGTGGGCCGATGGCACGGTCGCTGCCGGCGATGGCGGGTCGCTCGCACTGGCGGCCCCCGCGCCCGACGTGTCGTCCGCTGTCGTGCGCGTGGCCGTCGTCGGCGCGCATCTGCGCGGCGAGCCGTTGAACGGGCAGCTCACGCAGCGGGGCGCGCGGTTCGTCGCCGCGACGACGACGGCCGCCGCCTATCGCCTCTACGCGCTGTCCGCGGCCGCCTGCGGCGGCGTCGCCAAGCCGGGCCTCGTGCGCGTGCCGGACGGTGGCGCGCCGATCGCGGTCGAGATCTGGGAGATGCCCGTCGACGCGTACGGCAGCTTCATCGCCGGGATTGCGGCGCCGCTCGGCATCGGCACGCTGACGCTCGCGGACGGCTCGCAGGTGCAAGGCTTCCTGTGTGAAAGCGCGGCGCTCGTCGATGCGCAGGACATCACGCGCTTCGGCGGCTGGCGGGCTTACCTCGCACAGGCCGCCAGCGGCGCATTGCAATGAACGCCCGGTCGCGCGTTGCTCCGGCATGCGCGCGACCGGCACCTGAAACGATACGGAGATTCCCATGTCAACGACCCGCAACACGACCGGCTGGCTCGCCGTGCGCCGCGAGCTGACGGCTCGCGGCAAATGGACGCTCGGCCTGGCGTCCTTCCTGCTGCCGTTCGCCGTCTGGTGCCTGATCAGCTATGTGCCGTTCGTCTGGCATCCGCAAATGCGCATCACGAATCCGGGAAGCGTCGACTATTTCCAGACCGGCATGCAGATCGACCGCGACGTGTTCGACGACGAGCTTGCGCATGCGCGCGCGACGCACGCGGCCGTGCCCGAGGGCGTGCGCGCGAACCCGGTGTACCTGCCTGCACCGCACGCGGTGCTGCGCGCGTTCTACACGGCGTTCACGACGCCGCCCGCATCGCGCGACGGCGTGTGGCTGCACGAGAGCCTGTGGCACAGCATCCGGATCATCTTCTGGGGCTTCGTGATCTCGTCCGCGATCGGCGTGCCGCTCGGCATCGTCTGCGGCACCTTCAGCGCGCTCGCGCGGCTGCAGGAGCCGTTCCTGGAGTTCTTCCGCTACCTGCCGGCGCCGGCGTTCGGCGCGCTGATGGTCGCGATCCTCGGCATCTACGACGCGCCGAAGGTCGCGATCATCGTGATCGGCACGCTGTTCCAGCAGGTGCTGATCGTCGCGAACACGACGCGCAAGCTCGAATACGGGCTGTTCGAGGCCGCGATGACGCTCGGCACGAGGAAGCTTCAGCTGCTCACGCACGTCGTGATTCCGGGCGTGCTGCCGGACCTGTATCGCGACCAGCGGATCCTGCTCGGCTGGGCGTGGACTTACCTGATCGTCGCCGAACTCGTCGGCACGAGCTCGGGCATCACGTGGTACATCAGCCAGCAGGCGCGCTACCAGCATTTCGACAACGTATACGCGGCAATCCTGATGATCGGGATCATCGGTCTCGGCACCGACATCGCGCTCGGACTGCTCGGCCGCAAGCTGTTTCCGTGGGATCGCACGCTGAAGGCGTGACGCCCGTTGACGCGCATCCATCGACCGATTTCCGTAGAGGGCATCATGCAGAATCCGCAAGCCGTTCCCGATTACCTGATTCAATCCGACGCGGTGCGCGAGCGCTTCGCGCGGCTCAAGGACCGCGACGTGATTCTCGACGTGCGGCATGTCGGCAAGCGTTTCGCGACGCCGCAGGGCGAGTGCGTCGCGCTCGACGACATCAGTTTCCGTACCCACCGGCGCGAGTTCGTGTGCGTGATCGGCCCGTCCGGCTGCGGCAAGTCGACGCTGATTCGCATCCTGGCCGGGCTCGAGGCGCAGACGAGCGGCGAGGTGTTGCTGGACGGCAAGCCCGTGCAGGGGCCGGGCGCCGATCGCGGGATGGTGTTCCAGGGCTACACGCTGTTTCCGTGGCTCACCGTGAAGAAGAACGTGATGTTCGGCCTCCGAATGAATGGCAGCAGCGGCAGCGAAGCCGAGCGCGAGGCGCTGCAATGGCTCGATCTGGTCGGGCTGACGCGTTTCGCCGACGTGTATCCGCATCAGTTGTCGGGCGGCATGAAGCAGCGCGTGGCGATCGCCCGCGCGCTCGCGAACCGTCCGCGCATCCTGTTGATGGACGAGCCGTTCGGCGCGCTCGACGCGCAGACGCGTGCGCGGATGCAGACACACCTGCTCGACATCTGGCGCAATATCGACGTGACGATCCTGTTCATCACGCACGATCTCGACGAGGCGATCTTCCTGGCGGACCGGATTCTCGTGCTGAAGGCGAACCCGGGCGGCGTGCAGGAACTGATCGAGGTGCCGGTGGCGCGGCCGCGGGATTATTCGCAGGTCAATACGCCCGAATTCGTCGCGACGAAGGCGCGGCTCGAAGCGCTGATCCATCCGAAGGAGGAGGTGGCGGACGACGAAGGCGTGAAGCCGCACATGATCCGGATGACGGACGTTTCGGACAATGTCGAGTAGCGGGAGCGCCGGGCATGCATATGTGCCCGTGATGACGTACGGATCGAGATCGAGTGCGAACTTATAGCGTCAGCGGTCTCGGTCCGGATTTTCCATTAATCGAGCCGGGTGGCGTGCGGGGTGAAATAATGCCGTTAAAAGTGCGTTTAAATAATGTCGGGATTATGGGCTGGTCGCGTGAGTCTTTTTGTTTCGATTTGGTATGAGGTGTAAAGGTTAATTTACACAATTACGCATCGAGGTAATGGATTCGTGTCGGAGACGGTGGCGTTAATAAAAAATGCTAATAAAATGGTCGAACATTTCACGTTCCCGCGAATCCTTGAGGGGCGTGCTCATGGTGCGTTGATTTATCCTTGGTGAGAATGATGCGGAATACAGGATCAATCATTGGTATTGTTTTGGTAAGCTGGGGATTTTATAAAAAATAATCGAGAACTGTCATCGTTTACAGGTTCATTGGATTAACTGAGCGGTGTAAATTTAAATCGCGGGACAACTTGATGTTTCAAGGTTTCGTGACGAATCTATCACCCGATCGGTGATTGAAGGTCGTATGAAACAGTCCGCGCACCGGCCGCCCCATTTACCTGAACGGGAGTTCCTATGTCACGCGTTACCGATGTGCTCGTCTCGATCGATACCGAAACGATTCTCCAGAAATATCCGAATCCCAGCCGGGATCCGAAAAACCCGACGCTGATTGACTGGAAGCACGTGTACATGGTCACGAACCAGGACAACGTCGTCTCCGGGCAGGCGGGCGGCGAACTCGACCTGAGAGCCCAGGTCGGCGACCTGATCCGTTGGCGCGAAACGAGCCTGTCCCTGGGTTTCGAGAAGCAGGTGGTCTTCTACGGCTTCATCGCCAACCAGGGCAAGGACCTGATTTCGACGCCGACGCCGCGCAAGGCCACCGCATCGGTCCCGATTCCGAATCCGAGCTCGCCGTCGACGCCGACCTGCCAGAAGGTGGACAACTACTACTGGTCGTCGGAAACGCTGTCGGAAGGCCGCGTCACCTATCACTTCTACTTCCAGATCATCGACCGCAACTGCCAGTCGCTGGGTTGCTATCAGTGGGATCCGTTCATCTCGATCCACAACTGATCTCGGCAGGCGGGCGGCCGCACGGCGGTCGTCCGCGTCATATTCCCGTTCCGGAGGACGTGCCATGTCTGGTCTTCGTTGCGATGTGCTCGCGATCGTCGATGCCGTCACGCTGCTGTCGACCTATCCCGATGCGAGCCGGAACGCCGATACGCCGACGGTGATCGACGGCCGGCACATCTACGTGGTGAGCCCCGGCGACGCCGGGCCGCTCGGCCGCAACGACAGCCGGCTCTTTGCCGGCCTGTCGCCTGGCGACCAGCTCCGCCTGCGCGAAACGGCGCTGGCGCTGCGTGCCGAAGCGAGCGTGCTGTTCATCCGGTTCGCATTGAAGGACGCGGGCATCGTCGCGCCGATCGAACCGGAGGTGCGCGACGCCGCGACGCCGGTGCCGTCCGACGACGACCTGCTCCATCCACAGTGTCGGCCGATGCCGGATCACTACTGGCGCAGCGACGTGCTGGCCGCGGGCGCCACCACGTGCACGGCCGATTTCGCCGTGCTGGACCGCGATGGTGCCGTGTCCGGCTATTTTCGCTGGGAGACGTCGATAGAGATCGACAAGGGCGGGGCGGATTCGTAGCAGTCCGATTTCAGGCCGTCGTCGGGCCGCGACGGCAACGTCAACCTGGCACCCCGATACCGGCGTCCCGGCGATTTTCCGCGCGAATGCCGCGTTCAAGCAGGACACCGAACCGTTTGGCGCGCGGGCCGCACGCGTTTCATGGACGGCCCGCCCGAATCAGTTTCGCTCCTGTTCCAGCCAGCGTCGTTGCGATGCGTAAAGATGCGTGCGCATGGCCGCCTGGGCCATCAGTACCTCGCCGTTTTCCAGCGCGTGAAGAATGGACTCGTGTTCGTCGAACGCCTTTGCCCATGTCTGCCTGCTTTCGGTGCGCGCGCTGACGCGCGACGAGATCGGACTGTGGCGTCCGTCGAACAGCTCGCCCACCAGCCTGACCAGCACCGAATTGCCGGTCATCGCTGCAATCGCGACGTGAAATTCGCGATCGTGCTGCAGCGGGGATCGGCCTTCCGCGATGGCGGACCGCATCGCCTCGACCGCGCGGCGCACCGGCGCCAGCCGTTCGGGCGTCGCATGTGCGCATGCGAGTTCGACGACGCTGCCTTCCAGCGCGGCGCGGGCGCTCGTCAGTTCGATCGGATTTTCGCCCAGCGGTGTCACCGCGGTATGCGACGCCTTCGCGGGAGGGCAAACGAATACGCCGGAGCCCATCCGGACTTCGACGATGCCCTCGATCTCCAGCGCAATGAGCGCCTCGCGAACCGACGGGCGTGATACGCCCAGCTGCTGAGCCAGATCCCGTTCGGGCGGCAGGCGTTCTCCGTCGGCGAACCGCCCCTCTTCGATGAGCGAACGAATCTGGTCGGCGATGCGCTGATACAGGCGGCGTGTATCCACCTGTTTGAACTGGTCCAGCAATGCTCCCCCTTGCCGCGTTCCGCGGATGTCTGTTCCGAAGCGATCAGTCTACTGCACTTTGAATGGCCTGACCAATTTGTGAGGCGTCGATGGCGTCGCCCGACGTCGTAAGAAGCTGGGCGGGTAAATTGGCCTTACCAAGCGTCGAGTCCTTCAGGATGTCTGTCGATTCCGCATGATGTTCAATAACGAAGAGGCAAGGCAGAGGTATTCGAACCACACGATACGCGCGTGCCACCATGCCTTCTAGGGATTTTCCTTAATATCTCGGTGATTGGCTTGACCAATAGTGGCCAGACCAATAGCCTGTGTGTGGTCAGGCCAATTTGGCAATGGCATGCGCCGTACCATCCTGTTTCATCCATTACCGAGATACCGATGAGAACCGTCATTTGTGAAGAACCCGGCCGTCTGGTCGTTGCCGAGCGCCCGGTGCCGGCCGCAGGCCCCGACGATGTCCTGATCCGCGTGAAGCGGGTCGGCGTATGCGGTACCGACATGCACATCTTCACCGGCAACCAGCCATACCTCGCCTATCCCAGGGTGATGGGGCACGAGCTGGCCGGTGTCGTCGAGACGGCGCCGGCGGGCGCGCGCGTCAAGGCCGGCGATCAGGTCTACGTGATGCCGTATCTGTCGTGCGGGACGTGTGTCGCGTGCCGTGCGGGCAAGACCAATTGCTGCACCCGGATCCAGGTGCTGGGCGTGCACGCCGACGGCGGCATGGTCGAATACCTCGCCGTGCCGCAGGCCTTCGTGTTCGCGGCCGACGGCGTCACGCTCGACCAGGCCGCGATGATCGAATTCCTCGCGATCGGCGCGCACGCGGTTGCGCGGGCCGAGGTCCGGTCCGGGCAACGCGTGCTGGTCGTCGGCGCGGGGCCGATCGGCATGGCCGCGCTGATCTTCGCCACGCTGCGCGGCGCGCGGGTCAGTGTGCTCGACGGCCGCGCGGACCGGCTGGCGGTTTGCGCGACGGCGCTGGGCGCGTACGCCACCGTGCCGCTTGACACGAGCGGGGCGGGCGCCGACGTCGAGCGCCTCGCGGCGCTGACCGGCGGCGAATTCTTCGACGTCGTGTTCGATGCCACCGGCAATCTCGCGGCGATGGAGCGCGGCCTGGACTTCGTCGCGCACGGCGGCAAGTACGTGCTGATTTCGCTCGTGAAGGGCCGCATTTCGTTCTCCGATCCGGAATTCCACAAGCGCGAGACGACACTGCTCGCGAGCCGCAACGCGACGCCGGCCGATTTCGAAACGGTGCTCGACGCAATGCGTGCGGGGCGGGTGCCGACCGACGCGCTGAAGACGCACGCGCTGACGCTCGCGGACCTGCCCGACCGGTTCGCGGAACTCCTCGAACCGGACGCCGGCGTGATCAAGGCACTCGTCGAATGCTGAACGCGGAGCGCGAACCGATGGGCAATCCGGTCCTGCAGTTCGGCACCAGCCGCTTCCTCCAGGCGCACGTCGACCTGTTCGTGTCGGAAGCGCTGGCCGCCGGCCGCGCGCTCGGCGCGATCACGGTGGTGCAGACGACGTCGAGCGCGGAAAGCCGCGCGCGCATCGATGCGTTGCGCGCGAGCGGGCGCTACCCGGTGCGGATTCGCGGCCGGCGGCACGGCGAGACGATCGATCGCGAGGTCGAGTGCACGGCGATCACGGAAGCGTTGCATGCGGCGGACGACTGGACGAGGTTGCGCGAGCGCGTCGCAGGCGAGGTCCGGACCATCGTGTCCAACACCGGCGACAGCGGCTATGCGCTGTTCGGCGACGACGGGGCCGAGCTTCTGGCCGGCCACCGCGCGCCGCGCGGTTTCGCGGCGAAGCTCGCGGTGCTGTTGCACGAGCGGTTCCGCGCGGGCGGGGCGGCCGTCACGCTGCTGCCGTGCGAACTCGTCGCGCGCAATGGCGACACGCTGCGCGACCTGGTCATCGCCGTCGCGCGGGGCTGGCGCGCGGACGCGGCGTTCGTCGATTACCTGATCGACGGCTGCGTGTGGGTCAACTCGCTCGTCGACCGGATCGTGTCGGAGCCGATTCACCCGGTCGGCGCGATCGCCGAACCGTATGCGTTGTGGGCGGTGCGGCGCACGGCGGGGATGACGCTGCCGTGCGAGCACCCGGACATCGTCGTGACCGACGATCTCGAACGCTACGAGCGCCTGAAGCTGCTGCTGCTCAATCTCGGGCATACGGTGCTCGCGGAGCAATGGCGCACGCGCGGCGGCGCGCCTGACATGACGGTTGGCGCGGCGATGGACGATCCCGCGTACCGCACGCCGCTCGAGGAGGTGTGGAGCGACGAGGTGATGCCGGTGTTCGATGCGCTCGGCGAGCGCGACGCGGCGCTGGCCTACCTCGATGAGGTGCGCGACCGCTTCCTGAACCCGTTCCTTGCGCACCGGCTGGCCGATATCGCGGGCAATCACGACATGAAGAAGACACGGCGTCTGCGCCCGGTGGTCGACATGGCGCGCGCGCTGAAGCTGCCGGTCGCGCAGCCGTACCTGATCGCGGCGCTCGGGTGAGCGGGCGTGCGGGCCGGCACCCGGCGAAGTGAAATCAAATGAAATGGAATGGAGACACGCAACGATGACGACACGCATTATCGATGTGCAGGTACGTGACATTCGCTTTCCGACGTCCAGGAGCATGGACGGCTCGGATGCAATGAACGGCAACTCCGACTATTCGGCGACCTACGTGACGCTCGTCACCGATGCTGGCGACGGTCTTCGCGGGCACGGGCTGACGTTTACGATCGGTCGCGGCAACGAGCTGTGCGTCGAGGCGGCGCACGCGCTCGCGAAGCTGTTCGTGATCGGCCGGTCGCTCGACGAGATCACGGCCGATTTCGGCGCGTACTGGCACGAAATGGTCGCGGGCGATTGCCAGTTGCGCTGGGTCGGCCCGGAGAAGGGCGTCGTGCATCTTGCGACGGCCGCGCTGATCAACGCGATCTGGGATCTCTGGGCGAAGACGGCGCGCAAGCCGGTCTGGAAATTCCTGGTCGACATGCCGCCCGAGCAACTCGTGAACTGCATCGACTTCACGTACATCGACGACGTGCTGACGCGCGACGAGGCCGTCGCGATGCTGCGCCGGGCCGCGCCGGGCAAGGCGCAGCGCGAGCGGGAGATGCGTGAGCACGGCTTTCCCGGATACACGACCGCGGCCGGCTGGCTGGGTTATTCCGAGGAGAAGATGCGCGCGCTCGCACGCGCCGCGGTGGCGGACGGATGGACCCACCTGAAGCAGAAGGTCGGCGCGGATCTCGAACAGGACGTGCGGCGTGCACGCATTCTGCGCGAAGAACTCGGCTGGGAGCGCAAGCTGATGATGGACGCGAACCAGAACTGGGGCGTCGACGAGGCGGTCGCGAACATGCGGGTGCTCGCGCGGTTCGATCCGTGGTGGATCGAGGAGCCCACCAGCCCGGACGACATTCTCGGTCATGCGGCGATCCGGCAGCGGATCGGGCCGATCGGTGTCGCGACCGGCGAGCATGCGCACAACCGCGTGATGTTCAAGCAGTTCTTCCAGGCCGGCGCGCTCGATTTCTGCCAGCTCGATCCCGCGCGGCTCGGCGGGCTCAACGAAGTGCTCGCCGTTGTGCTGATGGCCGCGAAGTTCGGCGTGCCGGTGTGTCCGCACGGCGGCGGTGTCGGCCTGTGCCAGTACTCGCAGAACATCGTGATGTTCGACTACATCGCAGTGTCGGGCTCGCTGGAGCGGCGCGTGCTCGAATACGTCGACCATCTTCACGAGCATTTCGAGGCGCCGATCGTGATTCGCCGCGGGCGCTACATGCCGCAGGAGGCGCCGGGTTACGGCGTCACGATGAAGCCGGCTTCGCTCGATGCATTCGCGTACCCGGACGGGCCCGAATGGCGAGCGTAATCGAACAGGCATCACGATAAGAACCGAACCGGAGACAACGATGAATCACGATCCGCAGCAATCGCAGCACCTTGCCACGGCGGTCAGGAAGGCCGCCATCCGGCTCCTGCCGTTCCTCACGCTGATGTACGCGCTGGCCTTCATCGATCGCGCGAACGTCGGCTTCGCGAAGCTCGCCTATCAGGCCGACACGGGCTTGAGCGATGCGGCATTCGCATTCGGCGCCGGCATTTTCTTCATCGGTTATGCATTGTTCGAAGTGCCGAGCAACCTCATCATGAATCGCATCGGCGCACGCGTGTGGATGAGCCGGATCATGGTGACGTGGGGGCTCGTCTCGGCGTCGATGATGTTCGCGCATACGCCGACGCAGTTCTATACGATCCGCTTCCTGCTCGGCGCGGCGGAGGCCGGATTCTTTCCCGGGATCATCCTGTATCTGACCTACTGGTTTCCCGCGAAGGGGCGCGCCCGCGCGCTCGGATTGTTCTACTTCGGCGTGCCCATCGCGATGCTGATCGGCAATCCGCTGTCGGGCTTCCTGCTGCAGATGCATGACATGTTCGGTCTGCGGAACTGGCAATGGATGTATCTGGTCGAGGGGCTGATGGCGACCGTGGTCGGCGTGATCGCGTTCTTCTACCTGACGAGCCGGCCGAAAGACGCGCGCTGGCTGACCGACGACGAGAAGCGCGCATTGTGCGACACGCTCGACGCGGAAGAGCGCGCGAAATCGCGACACCTGTCCGCGACGGTGTTCGGCGTGCTGAAGGACCGTTGCGTGCTGACCTTCATTGCCGCGTACTTCTGCATCCAGATCGGCAATGCGCCGCTCGCGTTCTACCTGCCGTCGAAATTCGCCGCGACGATGGGCACCCAGATCGATGGAAAAATCGGATTGCTGCTGATGATTCCGTGGCTGTGCACGATTGCGGCGATGATCGTCGCGACGCGCTTCGCGGATCGTCACGACAACCATCTGCAGGTCGCGACCGGCATGCTGACGGTCGGGATTCTCGCGTTCGCATCGATATCCGTGATCAACACGCCGGTGCTGGCGCTGCTCGCCTTCTGCATCGCGATCCCGGGGCTGGTCGCGTGCCAGCCGGTGTTCTGGTGCCTGCCGACGCGCTATCTCGGCGGGACGGGCGCCGCGAGCGGCATTGCGTTCATCGTGTCGATCGGCAATCTCGGCGGCTTCGTGTCGCCGCAGATCAAGGCGTTCGCGGATGCGGCGTCGCACGATTCGCGCACCGGCTTCGTGGTGGTGGCCGCGTTGTGTTTCGTCAGCGTGCTGCTACTGCGCTCGCTGCGCGGCATGGGGCACGCGGGCGCGGAAAGCGCGCCGGGCGGCGCGCGGGCCGGCTCGCATCGCTGAAGCGTTCGCCGGCGCGCCGCAAGGCGGCTTGCCGGCGCCGATCAACCCATCTTCAATCCAGGATCACTGTCATGTCCTTTTCCGTCACCGGGCCGGTCGCGATCCGCCTGCATCCGAACGACGACGTTGTGATCGCGACGCGGCAGCTCGTGTCCGGCGACCTGATCGCGTCCGAGTCGCTCGCTGTGTCCGGGCTGATTCCGCCGGGTCACAAGGTCGCCGTGCGCGACATCGCGAAGGGCGAGCCGGTCAGGCGCTACAACCAGATCATCGGCGTCGCGCGCGAGACGATCGCGCGCGGTCAGCATGTGCACGTGCACAACCTCGGCATGGCCGAGTTCGCGCGCGAGCACGCGTTCGGCGCCGCCGCGAGTCCGACGCGTCTCGACGACACGCCGGCGACGTTCATGGGCATTCGCCGCGACGACGGACGGATCGCGACGCGCAATTACATCGGCATACTGACGAGTGTAAATTGCTCCGCCACGGTGGCGCGTGCGATCGCCGATCATTTCCGGCGAGAGGTGAACCCGGGCGCGCTGGCCGACTATCCGGACATCGACGGCGTGATCGCGCTCACACACGGGCTCGGCTGCGGGATCGATTCGCGGGGAGACGGAATCGCGATCCTTCGGCGCACGCTGGCGGGCTACGCCGCGCATCCGAATTTCCACTCGGTGCTGTTCATCGGCCTCGGTTGCGAGACCAACCAGATCGGCGACGTGCTGCGCGAAGGCGGGCATGCGGATGCCGCGCGCCTGCGCCACTTCACGATCCAGGAGAGCGGCGGCACGCGCAGGACGATCGAGCGCGGCATCGCGATGGTCACGGACATGCTCGCGGACGCGAACCGCGCGGTGCGGGTCGCGATGCCGGCGGCGCATCTCGTGGTGGGGCTGCAGTGCGGCGGCTCGGACGGCTACTCGGGCATCTCGGCGAATCCCGCGCTGGGGGCGGCCGTCGACCGGCTGGTGCGGCAGGGCGGCACGGCGATCCTTTCCGAGACGCCCGAAATCTACGGCGCCGAGCATCTGCTCACCCGGCGTGCCGTCAGCCGCGACGTCGGCGAAAAGCTGCTCGCGCGCATCGCGTGGTGGGAAGCCTATTGCGCACGTCACGGCGCGGCGCTGGACAACAATCCGTCGGCCGGCAACAAGGCGGGCGGGCTCACGACGATCCTCGAGAAATCGCTCGGCGCGATCGCGAAGGCCGGCACCACGAATCTCGTCGACGTATACGAATACGCGCAGCGTATCGATGCGCGCGGCCTCGTTTTCATGGATTCTCCAGGCTACGACCCGATGTCGGCGACGGGGCAGGTCGCGTCGGGCGCGAACCTGATCTGCTTCACGACGGGGCGGGGTTCGGCGTACGGCTGTGCGCCGGCGCCGTCGTTGAAACTTGCGACGAATACCGCGCTGTGGATGCGTCAGGAAGACGATATCGATATCAATTGCGGCGGCGTGATCGACGGCACGTCGAGTGTCGACCAGCTTGGCGCCACGATCTTCCAGCGCATGCTCGACTGCGCGTCCGGTAATCGCTCGAAAAGCGAATTGCACGGCTACGGCCAGAACGAATTCGTGCCCTGGCAGGTTGGCGTGGTCACCTAGCCGCGTGTTTGCCCGCTGCGGCGGGGGTTCCCTCTTCATGTGCCGTGCGATCGAATTCAGGATTTGTCTAGTCATCCTGCCGATTGGATCGTCCGGCATGCACCAACTGCGTGCCTGAATTCCCCGCAACGAGGCACGCCAGAGCCCCTAAATTAGGGGATTTCCCGCGTTTTCACGGTTTTTTTTGATCGCTGCTTGTCTCGCTGTTTTTCTTCTTGCGTGCTTGTATAGACAAATTCCTGAGGCGGCTTGCTGCACCGAAGGGATGACGCACTTCAACGCAAGGAGAACTCTCGTGAACGGCAAGCGCATCAAGTGGGCAATCAGGACGATCGGCGTCATCGCGGCAGCAGCGGCAACGCTCGCCGCACCGGTGCAGGCAAAGGAATGGAAGACGGTGACGGTCGCGCTCGAAGGCGGCTACGCACCGTGGAACCTCACGCTGCCGGGCGGCAAGCTGGGCGGTTTCGAACCGGAGCTGCTCGCCAACGTGTGCGAGCGGATCAAGGTGCAGTGCAACATGGTCGCGCAGGACTGGGACGGGATGATTCCCGGCCTTCAGGCCGGCAAGTTCGACATCCTGATGGATGCGATTTCCATCACGCCGGAGCGCGAAAAGATCCTGTTGTTCTCGCGTCCGTACGCGGCGACGCCCGCGACGTTCGCCGTCACCGATACCAAGATCCTGCCGAAGGCCGCGCCTGGCGCGCCGATGGTGAAGCTGACGGGTGACGCGAACGCCGACAAGTCCACCGTCGATGCGCTGCGCAAGCAGCTGAAGGGCAAGACGATCGGTATCCAGTCGGGCACCGTCTATACGAAGTTCATCAACGACAGCTTCAAGGACATCGCGTCGATTCGCGTGTACAAGACCTCGCCCGAGCGCGATCTCGACCTCGTCGCCGGGCGCATCGACGCGTCGTTCGACGACGTCACGTACTACGCGGCGAACAACACGAAGAAGGACAACGCGTCGATCGTGCTCGCGGGGCCGAAGCTCGGCGGGCCGATCTGGGGGCCGGGCGAAGGTCTCGCGTTCCGCAAGCAGGATGCCGATCTGAAGACGAAGTTCGACACGGCGATCGGCGCGGCGCTCGCGGACGGCACGGTGAAGAAGCTGGCCGACAAGTGGTTCAAGACCGACGTCACGCCGTAAGCGCGCATTCGGCTGCCGCCGCGTGAGCGATTCGAACGACGCGCGGCGGCACGCATCCTGCAGATTGACTCAACGCTTGCCGGGAGGCACGCATGGCGATTCTTGAAATGCTCGGCTTCGGAACCGAAGGCTGGGGCGGTGTGCTGCTGCTCGCCGCGCTGATGACGGTCGCGCTGACGCTCGCCGCGCTCGCGGTCGGCGCCGTGATCGGCGCGGCGATCGCGGCGGCGAAGCTGTCCCGCCACCGCAGCGCTCGCCTGCTCGGCGACCTGTACACAACGGTGTTTCGCGGCGTGCCGGAACTGCTCGTCATCTATCTGTTCTACTTCGGCGGCTCGACGCTCGTCACGGCCGTCGGCCAGTGGTTCGGCGCGGAAGGTTTCATCGGCGTGCCGCCGTTCGTGATCGGCGCGCTCGCGGTCGGGATGATCTCGGGCGCCTATCAGGCCGAGGTGTATCGCGCGGCGGTGCTCGCGGTGTCGAAGGGCGAGCTCGAGGCGGCGCGCGCGATCGGCATGCCGAGCAGCATGGTGCTGCGCCGCATCCTGATTCCGCAGGTGCTGCGCTTCGCGCTGCCCGGCATCGGCAACGTGTGGCAACTGAGCCTCAAGGATTCGGCGCTGATCTCCGTCACCGGCCTCGCCGAGCTGCTGCGCACGAGCCAGATCGCCGCCAATTCGACTCACCAGTACTTCGTGTTCTTCGTTGCGGGCGGTGCGCTGTATCTGCTGATGACGGGCTTGTCGAACCGCGTGTTCAACCGGGCGGAAGCGATCGTCGGCCGGTCGTTCCGCCGCAATTTCGCGCGCAACTGACGGAGAACGTGCATGTCCATCGATTTCGACTTTCTCTTCGATACGCTGCGCCAGCTGCTCGCGGCCGTGCCGACCACGCTCGGCCTGTTCTTCGCGTCGCTTGTGCTCGGCGGCCTGCTGTCGCTCGTGATCGTCACGATGCGCGTGTCGCCGCACTGGCTGCCGAACCGCTTCGCGCGTGGCTACATCCTCGTGTTTCGCGGCTCGCCGCTGCTGATCCAGATGTTCCTCGTGTATTACGGGCTCGGCCAGTTCGGCGTGATCCGCGAAAGCTTCATGTGGCCGCTGCTGCGCGAGCCGTACGTGTGCGCGGTGCTGTCGCTCGCGCTGTGTACTGCAGGCTACACGGCCGAAATCCTGCGCGGCGGTTTGATGGCCGTGCCGGTCGGGCAGATCGAGGCCGGTTATTCGATCGGGCTGTCGGGCTTCGCGCTGCTGCGGCGCGTGATCGGCCCGATCGCGCTGCGCCAGTGCCTGCCCGCGTACTCGACCGAGGCCGTGCTGCTCGTCAAGTCGACCGCACTGGCCAGCCTCGTCACGGTATGGGAAGTGACGGGTGTCGCGCAGCAGATCATTCAGCAAACCTATCGGACGACCGAGGTCTTCGCCTGCGCTGCCGTCATCTATCTGACCCTGAACTTCATCGTCGTACGCCTGCTCGGCGCGCTCGAATGGCGACTCTCCGGGCACCTGCGCGCGCCCAAGCCGTCCGGCGCGTCCGTCGCGGCGACGCGCAATCCTCGGCGCGTCGCATCCTGAGCGTCCCCATCCTTTCCAGGAGAATCCGATGAACACCGCTGCTCCCGTCGCGCTGTCGGTCAAGAACATCCACAAGTCGTTCGGCGATCATCATGTGCTGAAAGGCATTTCGCTCGACGCGCACGAGGGTGACGTCATCTCGATCCTCGGCGCGAGCGGGTCGGGCAAGAGCACGTTCCTGCGCTGCCTGAACCTGCTCGAGACACCTGACGACGGCTCCGTCGCGCTCGGCGGGGAAACGCTCGCGATGAAGCGCGCGCGCGACGGCAAGCTGCATCCGAGCGACCGGCGCCAGGTCGACCGGATCCGCTCCCAGCTCGGCATGGTCTTCCAGAACTTCAACCTGTGGTCGCACATGACGGTGCTCGACAACCTCGTCGAAGGGCCGCTGCGCGTGCAAAAGCGCAGCCGCGCGGAAGCGGTCGAGGAGGCAGAGGCGCTGCTGGCGCGCGTCGGCCTCGCCGACAAGCGCGGCTACTATCCGGCGCACCTGTCGGGCGGTCAGCAGCAGCGCGTCGCGATCGCTCGCGCGCTCGCGATGCATCCGAAGGTGATGCTGTTCGACGAACCGACGTCCGCGCTCGATCCGGAGCTGGTCGGCGAAGTGCTGCGTGTGATGCGTTCGCTCGCGGAGGAAGGGCGAACCATGCTGGTCGTCACGCATGAAATGGGCTTCGCACGTCACGTATCGAATCGCGTGATGTTCCTGCATCAGGGCGAAGTCGACTCGGACGGCACGCCCGACGATCTGTTCGGCGGCCAGTGCTCCGAGCGTTTCCGGCAATTCGTGTCGAGCCATCACGACCGCACATCGAACTGAGGCTGCCATGACCGTATTCCGTGCGGCACGGCCGCTCGACTGGCGACAGGTTGCGGCAGTGGCGGCAGGCGAGCCGCTTGCGCTGACCGATGACGCACGCGCGCGTGTCGTCGCAGCACGCGAACTCGTCGACGAGATCGTCGCGCGCGGGATTCGCGCATACGGCGTCAATACTGGCGTGGGCGCGCTGTGCGACGTGATCGTGTCGCCGGCGCAGCAGAGCACGCTGTCGCGCAACATCCTGATGAGCCATGCGGTCGGGGTCGGCATGCCGCTCGGCGCGGCCGAAACGCGCGCGATCATCGCGGCCGCGATCAACAACTTCGCGCACGGGCATTCGGGCGTGCATGCCGATGTCGTCGAACAGCTCGTCGCGCTGCTCGAGCACGATTGCCTGCCGGAGGTGCCGGCGCACGGCTCGGTCGGTTATCTGACCCACATGGCGCACGTCGCGCTCGTCTGCATCGGGCACGGCCATGCACGCCATCGCGGCGAGCGCATTCGCGGCGACGAGGCGCTGCGGCGCGTCGGCCGCAAACCGCTCGTGCTCGGCGCGAAGGAGGGGCTGAGCCTGGTCAACGGCACGCCGTGCGTGACGGGGCTCGCCGCGCTCGCGCTCGCCCGCGCGGAACGGCTGCTCGACTGGGCCGACTGGATCGCGGCGACGAGCTTCGAGAATCTCGGCGGACAGCTCGCGGCATTCGATCCGACCTCGCTCGCGCTGCGGATTTCGCCCGGCATCGGGCACGTCGGCGCGCGCTTGCGGACGATGCTTGCCGACAGCGCGATGCTTGCAGCGGCGAGCGGCCGGCATACGCAGGATCCGCTCAGCCTGCGCACGATTCCGCACGTGCATGGCGCGGCCCGCGACGTGTTCGCGGTGACGGCGGAAGTCGTCGATCGCGAGCTTGCGTCCGTCACCGACAATCCGATCGTTGCCGGAACGCGCGACGCGCCGGCCGTTCATTCGCAGGCGCATGCCGTCGGCGCGGGTATCGCGCTGGCGATGGACAGCCTCGCGGCCGCGATGGCGCAAGTGGCGGCTATCGCCGAGCGGCGGCTGGATCGTCTCGTCAATCCGCTCGTGAGCGGGCTGCCGGCGTTTCTCGCGGCGCCGGGCGGCACGTGTTCGGGGTTCATGATCGCGCAGTACACGGCGGTCGCGCTGGTCGCGCAGAACCAGCGACTCGCGGCGCCGGCGAGCCTCGACGGCGGCATCACGTCCGGGCTGCAGGAGGATCACCTGTGTCATGCGACGCCGGCCGCGCTGAAGGCGCTCGACATCATCGAGAATGCGACGCGCGTGCTCGCGATCGAGCTGCTTGCCGCCGCGCAGGCATACGATCTGCAGGCGAACGGAGCGGCGCCCGCCTCGTCGACCGATGCGCTGTGGCGATATGTGCGCGAACGCGTGCCGGCCTACCACGACGACCGGCCGCTGGCGGACGACATCGCGATCGCCGCCGGCATCGTCGCGGGCGAACCGCCGTCGCTGCGGTAGCGTCGGGCGGCGACTGGCGGATCATCCAACATTCATTCGGTCGAGGGCGCATGAACGAAACGGAACGACAACCTTCCGCACGACCGGCGAGGGCATTGGGCGATGCCGTGCCGGCGCGCGCATTGCCGGCCTATCAACAGATCAAGCGCTACGTCGTCGAGCGGATCGCGAAGGGCGACTGGAAACCCGGCGGCGCGATCCCGACCGAGGCTGAACTGGTCAAGGAATTCGGCGTGGCCCGGATGACCGTGTCGCGCGCGCTGCGGGAACTGACGGCCGAACGCGTGCTGACCCGCATCCAGGGTGCGGGCACCTTCGTCGAGCGCCGGCATTACGAATCGACGGTGCTGGAAATCCGCAACATCGCGGACGAGATTGCCGAACGCGGTCATCGGCACAGCGCGCGCGTGCTGCTGATCGAGCGCAGCGTCGACCCGGACGCGATCGAGGCGCTCGGGCTGCGGTCCGGGCCCGTGTTTCATTCACGCATCGTGCATTTCGAGGAAGACGAGCCGATCCAGTTCGAGGATCGCTACGTCAATCCGGCCTTGTTTCCCGCCTATCTGGAGCAGGATTTCACGCTCGAGACGCCGAACCACTACATGGTGCGACTGGCGCCGATCCAGCACGCGGAGTTCCGGATCTATGCAGAGAAACCCAATGCGCAGGTGCGTCGGCATCTCGTGATGGAAATCGGCGAGCCGTGTCTTGTGTTGAGGCGCCGCACGTGGGTCGGCGAGCACGTCGCCACGTCGGTCAGGCTGTGGCATCCGGCGTCGCGGTTTCATCTGGCGGGGAAGATGTAGGGATGTAAAGGCTGTCTGGCCATTCGTTCTTCCCCTGTCGGCACGCACGAACACGCTTGCCGCCCTGATTCTCCGCAGAGAGTGGCGCATAATGTTTTGAGGTCGACCCTTGGCTGGAAGAGGGTTTTATGCGCTGCACCATTTGCGGGTCCGAGAATCCTCCCGGTGCGAGGTTCTGCCAGGAATGTCAGGCCGCGCTGTCCCGCACGTGTCCGCAATGCGGGCATGAGGCAGCGCCGGCGGCCCGCTTCTGCAGCAATTGCGGAGCGTCGCTGGCACCGCCCGCCGCCGCGCCGTCGTTTGCCCGACCGTCGGTCCGGGAACCGCCGGTCACCCCGATTCATTACACGCCCGATCATCTTGCCGAGCGGATCCGGGCCGAACACGCCGCCATGGAAGCGCGCGGCGAGCCCGCCGGCGAGCGCAAGACCGTTACCGCGCTGTTCGCCGACATGGCCGGGTCGACCGCATTGATTCACGATCTCGATCCCGAAGTGGCGCATCGCCTGATCGTGCCCGTGGTCGAGCTGATGATGGAAGCGGTCCACTATTACGAGGGGTACGTCGCGAAATCGCTCGGCGACGGCATCCTCGCGCTGTTCGGCGCACCGATCGCCCACGAAGACCATGCGCAGCGCGCGCTGTTCGCCGCATTGCGCATGCAGCAGGCGATGCGGCAGCATGGCGACCGCATTCGTTTGCAGGAAGGCATTCCTCTGCAGATTCGCGTCGGCGTTCATACGGGCGAGGTCGTCGTCCGTTCCATCCGCACCGTCGACCTGCACACCGAATACGATCCGCTCGGGCATACGATCCACATCGCGTCGCGGATCGAGGGCATCGCCGCGCCCACATCGATTCTCGTCAGCGAGTCTACCCACAAGCTCGCCGAAGGCTATTTCGAGTTCAAGGCGCTGGGCGCGACACAACTCAAGGGAATTCCCGCGCCGCTATGCGTCTACGAGGTGCTCGGCCTGGGTGCGTTGCGCACGCGCCTGCAACTGGCGGCACATCGCGGTCTCGCACGGTTCGTCGGTCGCGAGACGGAAATGGAGCATCTGAACCGCGCGCTGGAGGCAATGAGGAGCGGGCATGGGCGCGTCGTCGGCGTCGTCGGGGAGGCGGGTGTCGGGAAGTCTCGTCTTTTCCACGAGTTCAAGGAGCGCTCGCGACGTGGCGCGCTGGTGCTGGAGACATTCTCGGTCTCGCACGGCAAGGCGTTTCCCAATCTGCCACTCATCGAACTCCTGAAGAACTATTTCCAGATCACGACGCAGGACGACGAGCGGCGTTGCCGGGAAAAGGTCATCGGCAAGGCGCTCGCGCTCGAGCGCAGTTTCGAAGACCTCGTGCCCTACGTCCTCTATCTGCTGGGAATCGGCGAGGGCGGGTCGGTACTCGTCGACATGGATCCGCAGATCCGGCGCGACCGCACCTTCGACGCGATCAGGCAGCTTCTCGTGCGAGAGAGCCAGAATCAGCCGGTCCATTTGCTGTTCGAGGATCTGCAATGGCTGGACCGCGAAACGGAAGCGTTCCTCACCTACCTGATCGACCACGTGCCGGACGCACGCATCCTGCTTCTCGTGAACTACCGGCCCGAGTATCGGCCCGAATGGGCCGGCGCGGATCATTGCAGCAGGATCCGGCTCGAACCGCTTGGCCCGTCCGATGCGCAAGGACTGCTGACGGTTCTGCTCGGCGAGGATCGCACGCTCGTGCCGCTCAAGCAGCTCATTCTGGAGAAGACGGAGGGCAACCCGTTCTTCATGGAGGAAGTGGTCCAGACGCTTGTGGAAGAGAAATCGCTGCTCGGCGATGCCGGGCGTTATCACATCGTCGAGACCCCGGCGACGCTGCATATTCCCACCACCGTGCAGGGCGTGCTGGCTGCCCGGATCGATCGCCTCCCCATCGAGGAAAAGGAACTGCTGCAGGCGCTCGCGGTGATTGGTCACGAGTTCCCGTTCAGTCTGATCCGGCGAATCTGCGGTGAGGAGCCGGCGCGCGACGACGAACTTCGTCGTCAGCTCGCCCACCTGGAGGCAGCGGAGTTCATCTACGAGCGCCCCGCGTTTCCCGAAGTCAATTACTCGTTCAAACACGCGCTGACCCAGGAGGTGGCCGGGCGCTCGTTGCTGACGGAGCGGCGCACCACGCTGCACGAGCGCACCGCGCAGGCGATCGAGACGCTGTTCCCGACACGCATCGCCGATTACTGCAGCGAGCTTGCGCACCACTACGGTCAGAGCGGGAACATTCCCAAGGCTGTCGAATACCTGCATCGCGCGGCGCAGCAGGCGCTGCGCCATGCCGCCCATCACGATGCGATGAATCACCTGGGAGCGGCGCTTGCGTTGCTGAAGGGTCTGCCGGATACACCCATGCGTGCGCATTGGGAACTGACTTTGCTGCTTTCCCTCGGGCCGGTCCTGATGGACGTGCGCGGGTATGGTGCGACGGAGGTGGGCGCGACCTATACGCGCGCGCTCGAGTTGTGCGATCGCACGGGCGAGGCATCGCAGCGCTTTGCGACACAGCTGGGATTGCGGATGTACCACGTGGTGCGCGGAGAGTACGCACTCGCGACCGATCTCGGCAAGCAGATGCTCGTAACCGCAAGGGATGCGAACGATCCAGGCTTCCTCATCGAGGCGCACAGCGCACTGGGCTCGTGCTTCTTTCTGCAGGGTGATTTCGGCACGGCTCGCGCACACTTGGAACAGGCCCTTGCGATCTACGATCCGGAGCAGCATCAGGCGCATGTGTTCGCACACGGCGTGGATCCCGGTATCCGGGCGCTCAGTTTCCTTGTGCTGACCTTGTGGATTCAGGGGTATCCCGACCAGGCGCTCAAGCGCAGCGTCGAAGCACTTGCGCTCGCACGGAGCCTTTCTTATGGGCCGTCGCTGGCGTTCAGTCTGACCTACACGGCGCACTTGCATCAACTGAGGCGGGAGCCGATGCTTGCCGCCGAGCGCGCGGAAGCGGTCATTGCCGTATCGACCGAGCACGGATTGCCGTACTGGCTCGCGTGGGGGACGCTTTTGCGAGGCTGGTCGATGAGCGCGCAAGGTGACATCCAGGACGGCATCGAGCAGATGCGGCTGGGTCTCGACGCGCAGCGGGCAGCGGGCGGCGAAGATCAGCGGCCTTATTGTCTCGCGTTGCTCGCCGACAGTTGCTGGCGCGCGGGTGACGAGCGGGCCGCCCTGGACATGCTGGAAGAGGCAACGACGATCGTCGAGCACTCCGGCGAGCATTGCTACGAGGCGGAGCTGTACCGGCTCAAGGGAATTTATCTGGCCGGCACGGCGAGCGAGGAGCGGGCTGCCGCCGCACGCGATGACGAAGCGGTTGACTGTTTTCATCGGGCGATCGCGCGAGCGCGCGGGCAGGGTGCCAGAGCACTGGAATTGCGAGCAGCGTCGGATCTGGCGCGGTTGTTGCAACGGCAGGGGAAGACCGTGGAGGCAAGGCAGGCGCTGGCCGACGTGTACGCCAGTTTCACGGAAGGCTTCGACACGCGCGACCTGCGAGAGGCGAAAGCGCTGCTGGATGCACTGGACGCGCGCACAGGATGAACGGACCGGCGGCGCACGACGACCTATCGCGTGACGACGCACCGTCCATGACTTGCCATTGTTCCGTATAGCGAAGAACCAAGGAGGCGGGCATGACGATCACGCACACACGACGCCGCAACGATCTGCCGCGCAAGCAGATCGCGCTGGCCTTGCAGGGGGGCGGGATGCACGGTGCCTTCACCTGGGGCGTGCTTGACCGGCTTCTCGAGGACGGCAGGCTCGAAATCGAGGGTGTCAGTGCAACCAGCGCCGGCGCGATGAACGCCGCCGTACTCGCGTACGGGCTGCAACAAGGCGGCGAAGACGGTGCGCGTCAGGCGCTGCACGACTTCTGGCAGGCGGTCGCGCGATCGGCGGAGCACTACAACCCGCTGCGCTGGGTGCCTTGGCTCAAGGGCACGCACAGCTTCGGGCTCGATCACTCGCCGCTCTATGCGTTCGCCGACATGATGCTGCGCGTCTTTTCGCCCTATCAGTTCAATCCGAACAACCTGAATCCGCTGCGCGAAGTGCTCGAAAGCCACGTCGATTTCGGCGCGCTGCGCAAGCACTGTCCGATCCGGTTGTTCCTGTGCGCGACCAACGTCGAGACGGGGAAGATACGCCTCTTCACGGGCGAGGATGTGAGTGCCGACGCGGTGCTGGCATCAGCATGCGTGCCGACACTGTTCCAGGCGGTCTCGGTCGATGGCGAGTATTACTGGGACGGCGGCTACATGGGCAATCCGGCCATCTATCCGCTCATCTACAACTGCGCGACGCGCGACGTCGTGATCGTGCACATCAATCCGCTCGTGCGACGCGGCGTGCCGATCACGGCCGCGGAAATCCTCAACCGCATCAGCGAGATCAGTTTCAACTCGTCGCTGATGCGCGAGATGCGAGCGATCGCGTTCGTCACCGACCTGATCCAGCAGGGCACGATCGATCGCGGCGAGATGAAGGAAATGCTGATCCATTCGATTCGCGCCGACGACGCGATGTGCGCGTTGAGCGTATCGAGCAAGTACAACGCCGATTGGGCATTTCTCAGCGAACTGCACGATCACGGGCGGCGCGAAGCCGATGCATGGCTCGCGCATCACTACGGAAACATCGGGCAGCGGTCGAGCATCGACATCCGCAGGGAATTTCTCTGAACGCATCGCGGTAATGTCGGCATGGGGCGATCACGTGCAGCCGCCCCGGCCCAAGGAGCGAACGTGAGCCGGATGCAGGAGCGGTTCGTCGCGTTGTGGTCGTGCAGCGGCGGGGCACATGCCGAGGATGTCTATCGGATGCTCGCGCGATGCTATACGGAGCCGGCGCGCCATTACCATACGCTCGTGCATGTCCGGCGATGCTTGCGCCAACTCGACCTCGCACGCGAGTCGATTCCCGAACCGGACGCCGTTGAACTCGCGCTGTGGTTCCATGACGTGATCTTCGTGCCCGGCGCGAAGGACAACGAGCAGAACAGCGCGGACTGGTTCCAGCGCCGGGCGGCGGGGCGAATCCGCGCGTGCGACCAAATTGGCGCGATGATTCTCGCGACGACCCACTCGGGTATTGCCGCGGGGCTGGATACCCGTTTCGTCTGCGACATCGACCTGGCCGTGCTCGGCGCTTCCCGCGGCCAGTTTCGCGAAGACGGCCGGCGTCTGCGGGCAGAGCGTCCCGATCTTGACGACAGGGCCTACGACCTTCATGAGCGGGCCATTCTGCGCGGGCTGCTCGTGCGTCCGCGCATCTATCTGACGGACTTCTTCTACACACGTTGCGAAAGGCAGGCGCGCAGGAACCTGAACTGGCGGCTGGGCTTGCCGGTTCCGGAATCGGGATGACGGACTGCCGAGCCGACGTGACGATCGATCCAGGCGATGCTCGAGCCTGGGCGAGCGGCGCCTGGATTTTCGGGGACGGAATGGAACGTCGTGCCGGTATTACCCCCTCCGCCCGCTCGCGAGCCAAACTTAAACGATTTGTGACCCCTCCCCGACGCAAAATTTTGCACAATGGCGGCAGCGCGGCATTGCTGCCGCGATTCGCTCCCGGACCCGCCCTCCCGCCCGGGGGCGACCGGAACGAACCTGCGAAACCAACCCGAGAGCCATAACGACGTGCCGCCGCCGACCGCCATGGACCACCCCAAACGCATCCTGATCGTCGAGGACGATGCCGACATCGCCGACGTGCTGAGCCTCCACCTGCGCGACGAGCGCTACGAAGTGGTCCACAGCGCGGACGGCACGGAAGGGCTGCGCCTGCTCGAACAGGGCAACTGGGACGCGCTGATTCTCGACCTGATGCTGCCCGGCGTCGACGGCCTGGAAATCTGCCGGCGCGCGCGCGCGATGGCGCGCTACACGCCGATCATCATCACGAGCGCCCGCTCGAGCGAGGTGCACCGGATTCTGGGCCTCGAGCTCGGCGCCGACGACTACCTCGCGAAGCCGTTCTCGGTGCTCGAACTCGTCGCGCGGGTGAAGGCGTTGCTGCGGCGCGTCGATGCGCTCGCGCGCGATTCGCGGATCGACGCGGGCACGCTCGACGTGGCCGGGCTGTCGATTGACCCGATCGCGCGCGAAGCTGCCGTCGACGGCGCGCGCATCGACCTCACGCCGCGCGAGTTCGACCTGCTGTATTTCTTCGCGCGGCATCCGGGCAAGGTGTTCTCGCGGATGGACCTGCTCAATGCCGTGTGGGGCTACCAGCATGAAGGCTACGAACATACGGTGAACACCCACATCAACCGGTTGCGCGCGAAGATCGAGGCCGATCCGGCCGAACCCGTGCGCATCCTCACCGTATGGGGACGCGGCTACAAGCTCGCCGCGCCGGATCAGCGGGACGCGTGATGAAGCTGACCCTCACCCAGCGGCTGTCGCTCGTGTTCTCGATCCTGCTGCTCGCGTGCTCGGGCGCGTCGGCGTGGCTGCAGATCCGCGCGAACGACATGCGCGAGAAGGAAGTCGTGCAGGGCTTGTCGCGCGATCTCGCCGCGCATATCGCGGGCAGCACACCGCTGATGGACGCGAACGGGCTGCGTCCGGACGCCGTGCGCACGTTGTTCGGCCAACTGATGGGCGTGAACCCGAGCGTCGAGGTGTACCTGCTCGACAACGCGGGGCGCATCCAGGGCGACGACGCGCCGCCGGGCCACGTGAAGCGCGACCGCGTCGATCTCGCGCCGGTGCAGCGCTTCATCGCGGGCGAGCCGCTGCCGATCCTCGGCGACGATCCGCGCAGCCCCGACGCGCGCAAGGTGTTCAGCGCCGCGCCGCTGCAGCGTGCGGGACAGCCGCCGTCCGGCTACATCTACGTGGTGCTGCTCGGCGAAGCGCACGACCGGCTGGCCGCGCGCGTCGACGCCGGCAACGTGCTGCGCACGACGCTGTGGTCGATGGCGGTCGTCGCGCTGCTCGGCCTGCTCGCCGGCCTGACGGCGTTCAGTTTCATCACGCGCCCGCTGCGCCGGCTGACCGATGCGATGCGCCGCTTCGACGCGAACGCCGCACCCGACACGCAGCCGCCGGTGCCGCATTCGCCGCCCGGGCGACGCGGCGACGACATCGCGGTGCTCGAATCCGCATTCGCGCAGATGGCCGACCGGATCGGCGACCAGTGGCGCGCGCTGACGCGTCAGGACCAGCAGCGGCGCGAATTGATCACGAACATCTCGCACGACCTGCGCACGCCGCTGACCTCGCTGCATGGCTATCTCGAAACACTGTCGCTGAAGTCCGACGCGCTCGCGGAGTCCGAGCGCCGCCGCTACCTGTCGATCGCGCTCGCGCAGAGCACGAAGGTCGGCCGGCTCGCGCAGGCGCTGTTCGAACTCGCGCGGCTCGAATCGGGCGGCGTGCAGGCCGAGCGCGAGCCGTTCTCGCTCGTCGATCTCGTGCAGGACGTATTCGAGAAGTTCGAACTCGCCGCGCAGTCGCGCGGCGTCACGCTGCATGCGCGCATCCCGCCGCGCGTGCCGGTCGTGTCGGCCGATCTCGGGATGATCGAGCGCGTGCTGACCAACCTGCTCGACAACGCATTGCGGCACACGCCGCAGCATGGCGAAGTCGAAGTGGCGCTGACGCCCCAGGACGACCGCGTGGTGGTGACCGTGTCGGATACCGGCGAAGGGATTCCGCCGGCGCGGCGAGAAGGGCTGTTCCAGCGGCCGCAGCGGCCGATGAGCGGCGGTGCGACGACGCGCGGCGGGCTCGGGCTGCTGATCGTGCACCGGATGCTGGCGCTCAACGGCAGTGGGATCCGGCTCGTCGACCGGGACGGGCGCGGCGCGGTGTTCGAGTTCGCGCTGGCGATCGCGCAGCCGGCGGTCGGCGAAGCGCGCTGAAACCGACCGGCGCCGTCGTCGCGATTTCCGCCGATCGGCATGCTTGGAATGGCGGACGGTCGACGCTGGCCCATCGGCCGTCCACGGCGGTTGGCGCCGCGTGCGGCGTGGCCGGAGGCGCTACGTATCGATGCCCGGGCCGGTCTGACCGATCGTACAGACGCGTTTGAGCCACGCGACTTGTGACTGGCAGAACTCGAGATAGGCGCGAACGATGGCCGACGGATGCCGATGCGACGGATACAGCAGGTTCACCTGTTGTTCGGGCAGCGGGCAGGCGGCAAGCACGACGGCGAGCCGGCGCTGCCGAACGGGCTCCGCGGCCAGGAACGGCGGAAGCTCTGTGACGACTTCGCCCGCAATTGCGCGGCTGCGCAGGAACGCGTAGTCGTTGGTCGACAGGACCGCGTTGGGCTCGAAGGTCCGTTCGCCCAGGCGCCAGCCGCGGCCGGCATCGGCAACCGGACTCCATACCGCGCACGGGAACCGGTGCAGGTCGTCAGGCGTTTGCGGCACCCCCAACGTATCGAGCAGGAGCGGACTGGCCACCAGGACGTGGCGATAGGTCAGCAACTGGCGCGCGACCATGGCTTCATGCGCGATCGCGCCGACGCGCAGCGCGACATCGATGCCGTCTTCTATCAGATCCACGCGCCGTTCGGTAGCATAGGCGTGCAGCTGGATATCCGGATAGCGCTTCCGGAAAGCCGATAACAGTGTCCACCACACGTCGAACCCGGGCGGCAGCGAAATGCGCAGCCGTCCCTTCAGCCTGGCCTGATCGCTGACCACGGCCTGTTCGCCTTCAGCGAGCATCTCGACGCCTCGGCTCGCATGTTCGTAAAGCCGGGTGCCGGCTTCGGTCGGCTTGGTGCCGCGCGCGGTGCGCTCCAGCAACTGGACCCGGAGCTGCTGTTCGAGCGCGCGAATGCGGCGGCTGACCGTCGGCAACGGTATCGCCAGTCGCGTCGCCGCACCGGAAAGGCTGCCAGTCTGCACGACGCTCACAAATATCCGCACATCGTTGAGATCCAATTCAGCCTACCAAAAATGAAAGTGTTGATTTCATTTTACCCAGTTCCAATGCGCATATCGATAACCCAGAATGTGGCCGGATTGATGGTTCAAAGGCGCCCGAAACGGTCGCCTGTCTGGAGAGTGCATGAAAGCCTATGTGATCGAACGCTTCGGCAGCCCTGACGTGCTGCAGTTGCAGGACATTCCGCCGCGGGAACCCGACGGCGGCGAAGTTCGGATTCGCGTGCGCGCATTCGGGCTCAACCGTGCGGAGACGTATCTCCGGGCGGGGACGCTCGGGCCGAACGACCAGGCGGGCCGCGTGCCAGGTATCGAAGCCGTCGGCGAAGTGCTCGACGATCCTTCGGGGCAGTTCCGCACCGGGCAGGCCGTCGCGACCGCGATGGGCGGATTGCAGTTCACGCGCCCGGGTAGCTACGCGGAGCAGGTGACCGTGAATCGGAGCAACGTGATCGCCATGGACGGCACCGGGCTTTCGTGGGCGGAGCTGGCCGCCATCCCGCAAGCGTATGTCACGGCCGTCGGCGTGCTCGACAGGATGCTGGCGATCCGGGGCGGCCAGACGCTGCTGGTCCGCGGCGGCACGTCCTCGGTCGGCTTGGCGGCCGTCGCGTATGCGAAATATCGCGGCGTCACCGTGATCGCGACGAGCCGGGCGGCCCTGCACCTGCAACGGATGCGCGAGGTCGGCGCCGATCTCGCGCTCGTCGACAACGGGCATATCGAGGCAGCCGTCAAGGCCGCGGTGCCGTCCGGCGTCGACGCCGTGTTCGAAGCGGTCGGCGCCGACACGCTGCGGGACTCCGTCGGCGCGTTGCGCCCGTTCGGCGCCGCCTGCGTCGTCGGCGTGCACGGAGGCGCCGAACTCGAACCGTTCCACTTGATGCGCGATCTGCCGAACTGCGTGCGGCTTGGCTTCTTCTCGTCCGGCGTGTTCGGCACGACGGCGATGCCGGCGACGGACGTCCCGCTGCCCGAGATCGCTCGCGCGACGGCCGAAGGGCATATGCCGTCGTTGCGCGCGCATACGTTCGATTTCGACGAAATCCGTCGCGCTCACTGCCTGATGGAAAGCAATCGCGCGCTGGGCAAGATCGTCGTGACCGTTTGACGGTCGTCGTGCATCGACCTCGTGGCCGTCCCCAACCTGAACCAAAAACATAGGATTCCAATATGAATGAGAAAGTCCCGTCCGATCATCCGCTGTCCGTGGCAGGCATCGCACGGTTCCAGCCGGCCGCGATGCTGGCCGCGCGGATTCTCCTCGCGCTGATCTTCCTGCTCTCGGGCTTGTCGAAGCTCGCCGCGCCCGACGCGATCCGCGGCTACATGGAGGCCAATCACGTACCGGGCATCCTGTTCGTGCCGACGGTGCTCTTCGAGATCGGCACTGGCGTGCTGATCGTCGTCGGCTACCGCGTGCGCATCGTGGCGGCACTGCTTGCCGGCTTCTGCTTCGTCACCGGCGCGTTGTTTCACACCCGGTTCGCGGACCAGACGCAGATGGTCATGTTCCTCAAGAACGTGTCGATGGCCGGCGGCTTCCTGCTGCTGGCGAGCGTCGGCGCCGGCCGTTTCAGCCTGGACGCAAGGCGGGCGCGATCGGGCGATCGTGTCGTCGTCCGCGATGACGTCCATCCCGTTGTCATCCCCCCGAAAGAAGAAAGGAGTGTGCAAGTGTCAAACATGTCTGAAGTGATCAAGTCGCGCATCTCGGCGAACCGGTATGACACCAGCCGCAAGTTGTCGGACGAACAGATCGGCAATCTGATCGAGCTCGCCACGCGTGCGCCGTCCGCATTCAATCTGCAGAACTGGAAGTTCGTCGCCGTGCGCAGCGACGACGCGAAGGCGCGCCTGCTGCCGCTCGCGTTCGGGCAGCAGAAGGTCGCGGACGCCGCCGTGACGTTCATCGTATGCGGTACGCTCGATCCGCACCTGACGCTCGCCGATGCGCTCCGGCCGACGCTGGATGCGGGAATCATCGACGAGGGGCTGTACAAGGGCTGGATTGGTGCCGCGCAAAACATGTATCGTGACAACTACGTGTTCCAGCGCGACGAAGCCATTCGCTCGGGGTCGCTGGCTGCGATGACGCTGATGCTGGCCGCCGAGGGTCTGGGACTCGCATCCGGTCCGATGATCGGTTTCGATCCGCAAGGCGTCGCGACCGCGTTCGGTCTCGCTCAGAGCGATGTCCCCGTGATGTTGGTCACGGTCGGCTATCCGGCATCGGGCAACTGGCCGCAGAAGCCGCGCAAGCCGGTATCGGACGTTCTGTCGTTCGCGTGACGAATGCGCCCGGGCGGCGCAAGGCGCGCCGCTCGTGCGACCGCGATCCGTCCGTAGTGAAACGAAGTGCGGGAACAGGCCTCGGGCCAGGAGAGAACGTATGTTTTCATGGAAGCTGTCGAGCCGGCCGTGTTTCGGCCTGATCCCGACGCGTCATGTCGTCGAGCCGGGCGCCCTCGCGGCTCGTCCGATCACCGAAGCGATGGCCGCGTTCGCGAAGGAGATGCGCACGTCCTATCGCGCGATGATTCCGTCGGCCGGGGTGCCTGACGCGGTGAGCGAGGTACGCTCCATCGACGTGCCGGCCGAGCACCCCGCCCGGAACGTTCCGGTACGCATCTACAAGCCGGCCGGCGCGCGCGGCGAGGAAGCGTTCCCGATCGTTCTGTTCGTGCACGGCGGCGGCTTCGTGTCCGGCGACCTCGACACGCACGACGTGCTCGTGCGTGCGATCGCCGGTCGCGCGCAGGCGATCGTCATGTCCGTCGACTATCGGCTGGCCCCCGAATTCCCGTTCCCCGCGGGGCTCGAGGACGTCTACGCGGTGCTGCAATGGGCCGCCGGCCACGCCGCGGCGTTCGGCGGCGATCCGGCGACAATCGTCGTTTGCGGCGACAGTGCCGGCGCGACCCTGTCGGCGGCCACCGCGATGCTCGCTCGCGATCGCAACGGCCCCGCGCTCATCGCGCAATGGCTGATGTATCCGTCGGTGAGCATGAGGACGGACACGCCGTCGTGGGCCGAACTGGGCGCCACGTACTTCCCTACCCGGGAAGTGATGCGCAACGTGCTCGCCAGCTACGTGCCGCCTGGAACGAGCCCGTATGCGCCGCTGCTGTCGCTGCTCGAGGGCAATCATGCGAACCTGCCGCCCGCGCTGATTCAGGTCGGCCAGCTCGATCCGCTGCGCGACGAAAACGTCGCTTACGCAAACCGCCTGAACGAAGCCGGCACGAGCGCGTCCGTCGCCGTCTACGAAGGGCAGGCGCACGGCTTCGTCCAGTTCTTCAAGGACAAGGCGAACCATGCGCTGGGCGAGCGTGCGCTGGACGAAGGCATTCGGTTTCTTCGGGAGCGCACCGCAGCCGGCGCGACCGGGGTGCGTGGCACATGATCCGCCTGTCGGCGCAATGACCGGCCCGGCCCGGCACGACGCGCGAGCGATCGCGCGGGGCCGGGCCGGTCGATCGCCGATCCGGCGCGCCTGCTCTGGAACATGAACAAATTCTCCGACATGAGCACCTTCGTGGCCGTGGTCGAAGCGGGCAGCTTTTCCGAGGCCGCCCGGCGCCTCGGCACGACCAAGTCCATCGTCAGCCAGCGTGTCCAGCAGCTCGAGAAGCGGCTCGGCTGCGCATTGCTGAAACGTGGGCGCCAGCTTCAGCTGACCGAGCCCGGCCACGGCTTCTTCGAGCAGTCCAGGCAACTTATCAAGGATCTCGAACGAATCGAGGAGGAAGTCCAGGAAGCCGGTGCGAGCCTGCACGGAACGTTGAGGATGGCAGTGCCGGCCGCATTCGTCACGCACCGGCTTGCGCCGCTGCTCGCAAGGTTCGCGGCGAAATACCCGGCGCTCTGCGTCGACATCGAGGCGGAGGACCGGCTGTCCAATCTGCAGGACGGTCATTTCGACGTCGCGATACGCATCGGCAAGCTGGCCGATTCGAACCTCGTCGCGCGCACGCTCACCGCGAATCACCATCTGATCTGCGCCAGCCCCGCCTATCTCGCGCGGCGCGGCGTGCCGGCACACCCCGGCGACCTGCTGGAGCACGATGGACTGATCTATCTGAACCGCGAGCCCAACGGCATGTGGAGCCTGCCGCTCGACGGCGCGCGCCAGTCGTTCAGGATCCGCATCCGGATGCGGACCGATTCGGGACATCAATTGCTGGCGGGCGCGCTGGCCGGCCTCGGCCTCGCGATCCTCCCGACCTTCCTCGCCGCGGATGCGCTCGTCGCCGGCGAACTCGTCCCGGTGCTGTCCGACTACACGCCGCCGGGCGGGCAGATTTCCGCGCTCTACAGAAAGACGATCCGCACGCCTCCGAAGGTCCAGGCGCTGATCCAGTTCCTGACCGACGAAATCGGACAGCCGGCGAGCTGGGATGCCGCGCTGATCGAGCACGGCATCCTGCCGCGCACCACGCGCACGTAGCGACGACTCGCGCGCGCTTGCGGCGCGGATCACGATCGCCGCCGGGCCTGTCGTTCGGAAAAAACGAACGCCGGGTTCGCCTGCCGCCGGCTATGCGGGCGCCGCCGCCGTTCGTAATCTGGTCGCGACTTTCCTCCACGTGACCTGCGATCATGAACGACGATACCCCGCAATACCCAGCACGCCGCACGATGCTCGCGCAGACCCTCGCTCACTCGGCGGCGCTCGCCGTCGGCTCGCTGCTGGGCGGCGAAGCGATCGCGGCGCCCGCCGCCGACACGCAGTCCGACGCGTCGCCACAACGGCGTGCCGGAAACGGCAAGCGCACGATCGACGTATTGATCGTCGGCGGCGGCTCGGCGGGCGCCGTGATGGCCGCGCGCCTGAGCGAAAGGGCGAGCCGCAACGTGCTGCTGCTCGAGGCCGGCCACAACTACGCCGCATGGGACTACCCGCACGTGATCGCGAGCAGCGACATCGTCGGCGGCGACCCCGGTCACGAGTGGGGCTACCGCACGCAAGCCGGCTACATCGATCATCCGATCCGGGCGCTGCGCGGCAAGGTGCTGGGCGGCAGCTCCGCGATCAACGGCGCGGTGGCGATCCGCGCGCGCGAGCAGGACCTGAAGAACTGGAATCTGCCCGGCTGGTCGTATGCGGACATGCTGCCGTCGTTCCGGCGGCTCGAAAGCCGCGATAGCGGCAGCGCGGCACTGCATGGTCACGCCGGCCCGCTGTCCGTGCGTCAACTGACCCGCGAGGACATCACGCCGATGCAGCGCGCGTTCGTCGACGCGACGGTCGCGAACGGGTACCGTGTCATCGACGATTTCGACGGCCCGGACGCGGACGGTGTCGGCCCGTATGCGATGAATATTGTCAACGGCGTGCGCGTCAACACGGGCATCGCGTATCTGACCAACGACGTGCGTGCGCGCAAGAACCTGCAGATTCGCGGCGGCGCGCTGGTCGACCGTGTGCTTTTCGACCGCGACCGGGCAATCGGCGTCAAGCTCGCGAACGGCGAGGAAATCCACGCGAACGAAGTGATCCTGAGCGCGGGCAGCTATGGCAGCGCCGCGATTCTGCTGCGATCCGGCGTCGGGCCGGGGGCGGATCTGCGCGCGCTGTCGATCCCCGAGATCGCGAACCTGCCGGTCGGGCAGCGCCTGAAGGATCACCCGTTCTACTACAACGCCTATGCGGCGCGCCCCGACCGGATCGGCGACCCATCGCCGGTGATCGGCGCATTTCTGTGGACGCACAGCGCGTCCGCGCAAAACGGCGACCTCGACCTGCACGTCACGGCGACCCACCTGTTTCCGCACGACCAGAGTCCGACCAAGGTCGGGTTCGTGCTCGCGGTTGCGTTGACGCGACCGTTGTCGGTCGGCAGCCTGAAGCTCGCGAGCCGCAAGCCCGACGACGCGCCCGTCATCGACCTGAATTTTCTCGCCGAACAGCAGGATCGCACGCGCCTGCTCGACGGCATCCGGCTCGCGCGACGCATCGGCCGCACCGCGCCGCTGTCGGACCTCGTTCATTCCGAGCTGAATCCCGGCCCCGGCGCGGCGACGGACGAGCAGATCCTTGCGTCCGTCAAATCGACCGTCGACACCTACCACCACCCGACGTCGACCGCGCCGATGGGCGCAGCCGGCGATCCGCACGCAGTCGTCGACCTCGATGGCCGCGTGCACGGCGTACGCAACCTGCGCGTCGTCGACGCGTCGATTTTCCCGGATGCGATTTCCGTCGCCACCAACATCACCACGATCGCGGCCGCCGAGCACATCGCGCATCGATACGCCTGAACCCGAACCGGAGCACCAGATGACCATCACTTCTCATGCATTGCATTGGATCGACGGCGAATGGGTCGATTCGCCCGCGCATCGCGATTCGTTCGATCCGGCAACCGGCACCGTGATTGGCCGCTACGCCGACGGCGGCGAAGCCGAAGCGCACGCGGCCGTCGCCGCTGCGTCGCGCGCGTTCGATCGCACGTGCTGGAAACACGATGCGGCGCTGCGCGCGAAAGTGCTCGAGGAACTCGCGCTTGCGTTCGAACGGCACACCGATGCGCTGATCGACCAGCTGTCGCTCGAAAACGGCAAGATCAAGCCCGAAGCGCGCTTCGAAGTCGAGATGGTACCGTCGAAGCTGCGCTACTACGCGGCGCTCGCGCGCGCCGAGCGTGCGCACGGCGGCACGCCGCGCCCGGACGTCGTGTCGCTCGTGTTGCGCGAGCCCATGGGCGTGGCCGGCATCATCGTGCCGTGGAATTCGCCGGTCGTGCTGATGGTGCGCTCGCTCGCGCCCGCGCTCGCGGCCGGCGCGACCGCCGTCGTCAAGATGCCGGGGCAGACCGCGCAAACCAACGCGCTCGTCGCCAGCGTGATGTCCGAAGCGCCGTCGCTGCCGCGCGGGATCGTCAACGTGTTCAGCGAATCCGGTGCGGACGGCGCGAAATACCTGGTCGCGTCTCCGGACGTGCCCGTCATCAGCTTCACGGGTTCGACGGCGACCGGCCGTGCGATCTCGGCCGCCGGTGCGTCGCGCCTGAAGCGCTTCGGCCTCGAACTCGGCGGCAAGACACCGCACGTCGTGTTTGACGATGTCGATCTGGACGCCGCGCTGCCCGTCTTTGAAAAATCGCTGACCGTGTTCGCCGGGCAGTTCTGCATGACGGGTTCGCGCCTGCTCGTGCAGCGCAACGTCGCGGACGCGGTGCGCACGCGTCTGATCGCGCGTCTGGAGACGGTGCGCGTGGGGCCGGCGGCGGACCCGCGCAGCGACATGGGGCCGCTTATCGACCAAGCGAATGTCGCGCGCGTCGACCGTACCGTCGAGCAGGCGATCGCGGCGGGCGCGAAAGTGCTGCTGCGGGGCGGCCCCGCGACCGACGGCGAACTCGCGCGAGGCGCGTTCTATCGCCCGACGCTGCTCGAAGTCGACGACCCGAAGCTCGACATCGTGCAGCAGGAGACGTTCGGTCCGGTCATGACGGTGCAGGTATTCGATACGGAAGACGAAGCGATTGCGCTGGCCAACGACAGCGAATACGGCCTTGCCGCCGCGGTGTGGACGCGCGACGGACAGCGTTCGATGCGCGTTGCGCGCGCGCTGCAGGCCGGCACGGTCTGGATCAACGACTGGGCGAAGGTCTACGACGAATTCGAGGAAGGCGGCTACCGCCAGTCCGGTCTCGGACGTCTCAACGGTGCCGCGGCCATCGACGACTTCATCGAATACAAGCACATCACGCTCAGCACGGGGGTGTCGCGATGAACGGCAGATCGTTCTCGAGGAACACCTGACGACGGAGCCAACAACGCGCAGTGGAACGCATCCGACGAAGCCGCGCGAAACGGACAGACCTATATGAAGGACGCCGATGCCCCGCATCATCGATGCGGACGCGGCACACGCCTATGCACGGCGAGGTCGCGCTGGAGCGGCGCTACGCGCTCGCTTGTGCGTAGCGTCTACCCGCCGCGCTTGCGCCGCACGTCGCTCGGCGTCGTGCCGGTCCAGCGCTTGAACGCGTGGCGGAATCCCACCGCGTCGCTGAAGCCGAGCGTCAGCGCGATGTCTTCGGTGCTGAGCGTGGTGGTGCTCAGGTAGTCGATCGCGAGCGCCTTGCGCACGCTCGTGAGCAACTCGCTGTACGACGTGCCTTCGGCGTCGAGCTTGCGGCGCAGCGTGCGCGACGTCATGCACAGGATGTCGGCGATCGCGTCGATGTCCGGGAATTGTCCGGGCGTGCGCGTGAGTTCCTGGTAAACGCGCCGCGTGACGCCGGCCTGGCTGCGCAATTCGTCGAGCAGGCGCGCGCAGTGCGACGACACCTGCGCGGCGGTGATCGGGTTCGCGAGCTGCGGCGCGCGCGTGAGCCACGCGGCCGGGTAGCTCAACACATGGTGCGGCTGGTCGAACGCGATCGGACACTCGAGCGCATCGGACAGCAGCGCCGCATGCGGCGGTCGTGGCTGCGCGAACTGCGCGCGGGCCGGCACGCACCACGCGCCCATCACGTCCTTGATGATCGTCACGTGCAGCGCGAATTGCATGTCGATCAGGAAGCGGTAGAGGGGCAGGTCCGGCTCGGGCAGCGCGGCTTCGTGCGGATCCGGGAACAGCCACGACGCGGTGTCGCCCTGTTCGACCCAGCGGATCGCGAGCATCCCGTTCGCGAGCTGGTGATATTTGACTGCCGAATCGAACGCATGCGCGAGCGATTCCGAACACAGCATCGCGTAGCCGTACATTCCGTAGCTCGACGCATGCAGCCGGCGGCCGACGCGCACGCCGAGATCGGTGCCGTCATAGCGGCCGATCGCGTTGCGCGCGGCGGTCAGGAACTGCAGTTGCGACGTGAGCGTAAACGGGTCGGCGACGGCGTCCGGCGACAGGCCGGTGCCGTCGAGCACGGCGGCCGGGTCGAGGCCGAGTTCCTGGGCGACGCCGACGAGCACGGCCAGCTTGGCGGGCGAGAAGCGCTTCTCGCGCAACGCGTGAGCGAGCGGGGCGTCCGGCAGCGGGGCGGCGCCGGCGGCCGTTGGGGTCAAGAGCGCACTGCGCGGCATGACTGGTTCTGCGTCCGATTCGATATCGTTCCGGGTTCGCGATTTTGCGCCGGAATGCGCGGGCACGCCATAGGGTTCACCCTGATTCGCACGGGCTTGCACGGCCCGACAACGGCAAACCGACGCGCGAGCGCAAGCCGCGGCTGGCGGCGCGCCGCGCGCCCGCGTGTCCGTTTCGATCATCTTTTCGACCGCCCGGATCATTTTCAAAGCACCGTTGGCGGGCGATATTCGCCGCTCAGGCGACGGCCCATGCGCATCCGGTGCGCGGGCCGCCGTGCGAACGGCGCTGCCTGGCGCCGTCCCCCGAGGAGCAGGACATGACGAAGAGACACTGGATCGGGTCGTACGCATCGATCCCCGCCGAGATCGATGCCGATCGCCATCCTTCCGTAACCGCGCTGCTGGACGAAGCGATGCGCCGCTTTGCCGATCGCCCCGCGTTCCGTGCATTCGGCAGCACGCTGACCTACGCCGACGTCGACCGCCTGTCGGCCGCGCTCGCCGCATACCTGCAGCAGGTCGTGGGCGTGCGCAAGGGCGACCGCGTGGCCGTGATGCTGCCCAACGTGCTCGCGTTTCCGGTTGTGTTCGTCGCGGTCGCGCGGATCGGCGCGATCCAGGTCAACGTGAACCCGTTCTACACCGCGCACGAGCTCGAGCATCAGCTCAACGACGCGGGTGTCGAAGTGGCGGTGGTGTGCGGCGGATCGATGGGCACGTTCGCCGACGTGGTCGGCAAGACGCGCATGCGAACCGTGCTGAGCGTCGGGCGCGGCGATCTTGGCGCCGTCGATGCGCCGGCCGGCGCGTGCGACGCGCTGCCGCCCGGCTCGATTCCGCTCGCGGACGCGATCGCCGCCGGCGAATCGCTCGCCTTCGAGCCGGTCGCGCTCGGCGGCGCCGATCTGCTGCTGCTGCAGTACACGGGAGGCACGACCGGGCTGTCGAAGGGTGCCGCGCTGTCGCACCGCAACCTCGTCGCGAACATCGAGCAGTTCGCGGCGATCGTGCCCGCCGCGCGTGAGCCGGGCGAGGAGGTCGTCGTCACGGCGATCCCGCTGTATCACATCTTCGCGCTGACGGTGAACTTCCTGTCCTACTTCGCGATCGGCGCGGAGAACTGGCTCGTCGCGAACCCGCGCGACATGGACGGCTTCATCGACGTGCTGAAGGCCGCGCGACCGTCCGTGTTCGTCGGCGTCAACACGCTGTATGCGGGACTCGCGGGCCATCCGCGGCTGAAGGAAGTGGACTGGTCGCGGCTGAAGCTGTCGGCAGGCGGCGGCGCGGCGGTGATCGAGGTGATCTCCGCGCGCTGGAAGGCGGTGACGGGCAACTTCATCCGCGAAGGGTACGGGCTGTCGGAAACGTCGCCGGTTGTCACGTTCAACCCGCAGTCGATCGATGCGTTCACCGGCACGACGGGCCTGCCGCTGCCGTCGACCGACGTGAAGCTGCTGGACGACCAGGATCGCGAGGTCGGGATCGGCGAAGCGGGCGAGATCTGCGTGCAAGGCCCGCAGGTGATGGGTGGCTACTGGCGCAAGCCGGACGCGAATGCAGCTGCGTTCACCGCGGACGGCTACTTCCGCACCGGCGACATCGGCGTGTTCGACGCGGCCGGCTTCCTGAAGATCGTCGACCGCAAGAAGGACATGATCATCGTGTCCGGCTTCAACGTGTACCCGAACGAGGTGGAAGCCGCCGCCACGTCGCTGGCGGGCGTGGCCGAATGCGCGTGCATCGGCGTGCCGGACGAGCGCACGGGCGAGGCGGTCAAGCTGTTCGTGGTGCTTGCGCCGGATGCGGCCGTCACCGAAGCGGAGATCGTCGCGCACTGCCGCGCGAACCTCGTGGCCTACAAGGTGCCGAAGCTGATCCGCCTGGTCGATCGGCTGCCGAAGTCGACGGTCGGCAAGATCCTGCGCCGGGAACTCAGCCGCGCCGACTGATGGCGCCGAAGCGCCGCGCGCCCGACGGCGCGCGGGCCGGCACGCCGAAAGCCCCGAAAGCCCGGTCCGGGCCGCTCAAGTACAATGCGAGCGGTTCGACCGACGGGGACGCGATGACCGGCTCAGATTCACCTTCCGCCCAGCCCGGGCGTGCGCTGCCGTCGCCGAGCGCGACGGTGCCGATCTCGCTCGTCAACGGGTTCCTGGCGAGTGCGGGCGCGCAGCGCGACGTGGTCGAGCGCTACCTGCGCGGGGCCGGCATTCCGCTCGAGTTGCTCGGCGAGCCGCATGCGCGCGTGACGGAAGAGCAGTTCTCGACGCTGTACCGCACGCTCGCGATCGACCTCGACGACGAGATGCCCGGCATCTTCTCGCGCCCGCTGCGCGGCGGCACGCTGAAGTACCTGTGCCTGAGCCTGCTCGATGCGCGCAACCTCGAAACGGCGCTGCATCGTTTCGGCCAGTTCTTCCATATCCTGCTCGACGACTTCTTCGTCGAATCGAAGCGCGACGGTCTGGTCGCGCAGGTGCTGCTGCGGCCGAACCCGGTCGTCGGCCCGATCGGCGCGCTCGGCCAGGAATTGATGCTCAAGCTCGTGCACGGTGTGTGTTCCTGGCTGATCGGGCAGAAGATCCCGTTGCTGAAGATCGAGTTCGCGTGCCCGCGTCCGCGCCATGCGGTCGAGCATCTGTACTTCTTCACCGGCTCCGTGCAGTTCGACTGCGAACGCACGTTGATGCGCTTCAGCGCCGACTACCTCGACGCGCCGATCCGGCAAAGCAAGCGCAACCTGCGCAAGTTCCTCGCGCGCGCGCCCGGCGACTGGATCTTCGAATCGTTCAGCGAACAGCTCGTATGCCATCGCGTGCGGCAATACCTGTCGGCGGCGCTGCCCGACCTGCCGGTGATCGACCAGGCGGCGGAGCATCTGCATTGTTCGGTGCGCACGCTGAGCCGCCACCTGGCCTCGGAAGGCACGACGTTCCAGGCCCTCAAGGATGAACTGCGGCGCGACATCGCGATCCAGCGGCTCACCGATACGCTCGACACGATCGCGGCGATCGGCGCCGATATCGGCTTCGACGATCCGAGCGCGTTCCATCGCGCGTTCCGCCACTGGACGGGCAGCACGCCGGGGACTTACCGGCGGCGCGCGTAGCGCGCCGCGCGGTGCATTCGAACCCGTTCCCATAATCGGCATCCTTCGTGCGCTCCAATGGACGGCTCCCGTCGTCACGCGGCCCTGCGCTTCCTATCGGGCGCACGTCGTCGTCGTGTCGACACGACCCTCGATGCACGGCCCGCGAACGCGCGGCATCGGGCGTCATGCCGGTCCACTCGTTGAACGCGCGGAAGAACGAATTCGGATCCTGATAGCCGAGCAGGAACGCGATCTGGTTGTAGGGCAGGTCGGAGTGATCGAGGTAATGCCGTGCGAGCCGCTCGCGCACTTCCGCGAGGATCGCCTTGAAGCGGGTGCCTTCGTCGCCAAGTCGCCGCTGCAGCGTGCGCGTGCTGATCGCGAGCGTGCGCGCGACATCGTCGACCGTGCCGACGCCGCCGGGAACCAGCCCCACATGCGGAGATACTCGGCGGTCGTCAGCTCGCGCTTCGCACGCGTGAAGAAATCGGCGGGCAACCGTGCGCGTCGCAGCAACGCGTCGAAGCGCACGCCGAGGTCGACCAGCGCGACCTGCAAGCCCGGTGAAATCACGAAGCGGTTCATCGCTTCAGTTGTCCGGTATCGATCAGCTGCTGAAAGAAGTCGTTCATCGACTCGGCGAGCGGACGGTAGCGTATCCCGAGTTCGTTGCGGCTGCGACTATTGTCGGCGCGCCACGGCAGCCCGACGTTGCGCGCGACGACGCGGCGCGTCACGCTCTTGTTCGCCAGCGGACCGACCAGCCAGACAAGCCACTTCGGCAGGGTGCGCCGCGGAATCGGATAGTCGGCACCGTACCGTTCGAGCAGCGTCGCAGCCATCGCCGGCAGGCTTGTGTTGTGACCCGACACGATGTAGCGGCCGTTCGCGTCGGGCAGGAATGCGGCCCGCACGTGCGCGTCGGCGACCTCCCGGACATCGACCGCGCCCATGCCGAGGTCGGGCACGCCCATTTTCATCGTGCCGTTGCCCATCTGCCGTACGATCTCGAAGCTTTCCGAGGTCGCGTACGGATTGATGCCCGGCCCGATGACGAGCGACGGATTGATGGTCACGAGATCCCAGCGCTGCTGCGCGCGGGCGATCTGCCACGCCTCGCGTTCGGCCACCGTCTTCGAATACGAGTACGGCTGGTGCGCGAGCGACGAACTGGTATTCCAGATCGCCTCGGTGAACACGCCGTTCGGCGTCGCGTCGAGATCGGCGTTGTCGCCGTAGATCGCGGCGCAGCTGCTGGTCAGCACGACGCGCCGGACCGACGGCGTGCGGTTCACCGTCTCGAGCACGTTGCGCGTGCCGAGCAGCGCCGGATCGACCAGTTCTTTCTGAGGATCACGAACGGTGACGGTGAACGGTGACGCGGTATGGAACACGATCCCGCACCCGGCCATGGCTTCCGCATACGATCCCGGTTCAAGCAGGTCGGCGCGGAAATAGCGGATCGTGCCGGGCTTGCCGGCCGCGATCCGCTGCAGATGCTCGAGCTTGCCCGGGTCGTCGGGATTGCGGACGGCCGCATGCACCGTCAGGCCGGCTTCGAGCAACCGTTGCACGAGCCAGCCCGCGACGTAGCCGGTCGCACCGGTCACCATCACCGGCAGGTCGGTATCGATATTGATCATCATGGGTTCCGTTACGGAAGATGGTGAACATGATGCCGCTTTTTCGTCGCCGGGTAACTCGCAATGCGCGCCGATCGCCATGCAATGTGCGCCAGGCATGCGTCGTCGGGCGAGGGTGGTACGGCGGACTACGGAAGGGGGAGAAGGTGCCAAGGGAGGCGGGAGGGATGTCGGGCAGGGACGATGCGTTCGGTCCCGACATCCTCAGGGCAGGTCAAGGCCACGCAGCGCCGGAGCGGCGTGCTGCCCGCTCCGCGCGCGTGGCCGTACTCAGGCTTTCAGTGCACCGAAGATTTCATTGAGCATCGACTTCGCATCGCCGAACAACATGCGGTTGTTGTCCTTGTAGAACAGCGGATTCTCGACGCCCGCATAGCCCGAAGCCATGCTGCGCTTCATCACGATCGACGTCTTCGCCTTCCACACTTCCAGCACCGGCATGCCGGCGATCGGGCTCGACGGGTCGTCCTGCGCCGCCGGGTTCACGATGTCGTTCGCGCCGATCACCATCGACACGTCGGCCTCGGGGAAGTCGCCGTTGATCTCGTCCATTTCCAGCACGATGTCGTACGGCACCTTCGCTTCGGCCAGCAGCACGTTCATGTGCCCCGGCATGCGGCCCGCGACCGGGTGGATCGCGAAACGCACGTCGACGCCCTTTTCGCGCAGCAGCTTCGTCAGTTCGAACACCGTGTGCTGGGCCTGTGCGACGGCCATCCCATAGCCGGGTACGATGATCACGCGCTTCGCCTCGCGCAGCAGCTCGGCCGTCTCCGCCGCGCTCACCGCGACCGCCTCGCCGGCCGGCTGTGCCGCGCCGCCGCCGGCTGCCGCCGGTGCGCCCGCGCCGCTGCCGAAGCCGCCTGCGATCACGCTGATGAAGTTGCGGTTCATCGCGCGGCACATGATGTACGACAGGATCGCACCGGACGAGCCCACCAGCGCGCCGATCACGATCAGCAGGTCGTTGCCGAGCATGAAGCCGGTGGCCGCCGCGGCCCACCCCGAATAGCTGTTGAGCATCGACACCACGACCGGCATGTCCGCGCCGCCGATCGCCATCACCATGTGCACGCCGAACAGCAGCGAGATCACCGTCATCACGGCGAGCGGCAGCATGCCGTCCTGGATCGTTTCCGCGTGCAGGAACGCGCGGCCGTAGTAGATCACGATCAGCAGCGCGGCGAGGTTCATCCAGTGCCGTGCCGGCAGCAGCAGCGGCTTGCCGCCGATCTTGCCCGACAGCTTTCCGAACGCGATGATCGAGCCCGCGAAGGTCACCGCACCGATCAGGATGCCGACATAAATCTCGACCTCGTGGATCGCTTTCTCGGCACCGGTGAACTGCAGCGACGTGTCGATGTAGCTCGCGAAACCGACCAGGCAGGCCGCGAAGCCGACCAGGCTGTGCATCAGCGCGACCAGTTCCGGCATCTGCGTCATCTGCACTTTCTTCGCGGCGTACAGGCCGATCGCGCCGCCGACGACCAGCGCGGCGATCACGTACGGAATGCCCGCGGCCGACACGCGCGGGCCGGCGACGGTGGCCAGCACGGCGATCAGCATGCCGATCATGCCGAGCAGGTTGCCGCGGCGCGCGGTTTCAGGGTTGGCGAGGCCGCCGAGGCTGAGGATGAACAGGATCGCGGCGCCGATATAGGAGACGGTAGTCAGGTTTGCAGTCATTGTTGTCGTCCCCTTATTTGCGGAACATCGCCAGCATGCGCCGCGTGACCGCGAAGCCGCCGAACATGTTGACGGCCGTGAGCGTGAGCGCGCCCACTGCCAGGCCCAGGATCAGCCCGGACGGACGGTCGCCGGCGTTGGCCAGCTCGCCCAGCGGCGGCGCGACCTGCACGAGCGCGCCGATCGCGATGATCGACGAGATCGCGTTGGTCACGCTCATCAGCGGCGTGTGCAGCGACGGCGTGACGTTCCAGATCACCATGTAGCCGACGAAGCACGCGAGCACGAACACAGTGAAGTGCGTCAGGAAGCTGGACGGCGCGAACTGGCCGACCAGCAGGAACCCCAGCGCGCCGATCGCGAACACGATCGCGAGCGCCTTGGCCGACATCGGCTCGCCGCTGTGGCCGTGGCCTTTCGACTTCGCCGGCGCGGCCGCCGCGGGTGCGGCTGCCGGGGGCTTGGGCGCGACGGCCGCCTGCTTGATCGGCGGCGGCGGCCAGGTGACGTTGCCTTCCTTGATCACGGTGAGGCCGCGGATCGCATCGTCGTCGAAGTCGACGTTGATCGTGCCGTCCTTGGCCTTGCACAGCTCCTCGATCACGCGCAGCAGGTTCGTTGCATACAGCGTGGACGACTGCCGCGACAGGCGCGATGCGAGATCGGTATAGCCGACGATCGTCACGCCATGGCGCACGACCGCCTCGCCGGGCACCGTGAGCTCGCAGTTGCCGCCTTGCTCGGCGGCCATGTCGACGATCACGCTGCCGGGCTTCATCGACTGCACCATCTCGGCGGTGATGAGCTTCGGCGCCGGCTTGCCGGGGATCAGCGCGGTGGTGATGATGATGTCGGCGTCCTTCGCCTGCTGCGCGTACATCGCGCGCTGCGCCTGCTGGAAGCCTTCGCTCATCACCTTCGCGTAGCCGCCGCCGCCCGAGCCTTCCTCTTCGTAGTCGACCTTGACGAACTCGCCGCCCAGCGACTTGACCTGGTCGGCCACCTCGGCGCGCGTGTCGTTCGCGCGCACGATCGCGCCGAGACTCGCGGCCGTGCCGATCGCGGCCAGACCGGCGACACCGGCGCCGGCGATGAATACCTTGGCCGGCGGGATCTTGCCGGCTGCCGTGACCTGGCCGTTCAGGAAGCGGCCGAACGCATGCGCGGCCTCGATCACCGCGCGATAGCCACTGATGCCGGCCATCGACGTGAGCGCGTCCATCTTCTGCGCGCGCGACAGCGTGCGCGGCAGCGAATCGATCGCCAGCACCGTGGCGCGCTTCGCGGCCAGTTGCTGCATCAGCTCGGGGTTCTGCGCGGGCCACACGAAGCCGATCAGCGTGCCGCCCTCGCGCATCAGCGCGACTTCGTCGGCGCTCGGCGGGCGGACCTTGAACACGATGTCGCTGCCGGACCAGAGCTCGGCGGCGCTGGCGGCGATGCTCGCACCTGCCGCGCGGTACGCGTCGTCGTCAAAGTTCGCGCCGGCCCCGGCGCCGCTTTGGACGGCCACCGTAAAACCCAGCTTGATCAGTTTCTCGACCACTTCGGGGACGGTCGCAACGCGCCGTTCCTGAGTGGCTGTCTCCAGAGGAATCCCAATCTGTAATGTCATAGTGTTGAAAGATGGGTGATAGATCGGTGGTGGCCATCGCGAAGCGCGCGGGCCGGTGCGTCAAGGTACCAGAATCATGTGCGTGTTTAGTGGCGCGTGCGAGGGTCTGCGTCAAGAATAGAACGACCGTTCGCTGAATGTCGATAGAGTATGCCGCATAACGACGGGGCTATCGAGGGCACAAATGCGTCGAACGCGTCTTCCGATGTTCTGTTGCGTTTTATCCACGCGCGGGCGATATCGCATGGACTTCCCATAACCGGCTTCCTGCGCGGGTTCCCATGGCCGGCTCCCCATTGGCGATTCCGACCGACCGGTAGGGCAGTGGCTCGCTACGTGTCGCAGGCGCATCCGTCAGATCAATTCAGCAGACACCATATCGCGAGGAACGGCGCGTTGCCGGACCGCATTGCATGCAGTGCGCCAGGCGCATTGTGGATGCCGCCGCCGATCCCGGGATCGAACCACGCGCCGTTTTGTTGCCGGAATTCACCGGCGGTCATGAGCACGTACGCTTCCTCCGGTGCGTGACCGTGATCCGGATATCTGACGTCGGGCATCATCAACGAGAAGCCGAGCTGGATGTCGTCGCGGCTTTCCGCGCCGCCGGGCCCGCAGATCATCCCGTTCACGTGCCCGTCGACGTAGTTCGGGCTGCCGTCCTTGCCCGACGTGCGACGCGACCATCCGATCACGGGTTCGAGCGACTTGATCAGCCGTGCGACAGTGGCGAACGTCGGGCTCACGCGCGCGACCGACTCGAGCGCCGGGTCGAGCCATTCGCATGCGGGGTATTGCACCGCGAGCCGCGTTCCGTTGTCCGACGGGGTCTGCAGCCGTGCGAACACTTGCGGCGCGAATGCGCGCGCGGCGGGTGGAAGCTTGTCCGACTCGAACAGATCGCCGGCGACCCGGACGAAATCCGCGATGTCTTTCGGGCGTTCACTCATCCTGGTCTCTGCTCCCGTGCTCGCTTGGCCTGATGAGAAAGTCTACGCAGAAACATGCCGCCCCGGACAGCGAAAAAGGACAGACGATTTGGCACCGGCCGCCATGCGCGCGCCGCGACTTCCGTCCGGCCGGAGGCACCTTCGGCGACTTTCCGTCATCAACCCACGGTCTTCGGCTTCGCCGGCCAGCCCGTCCGGCTGGCACGCCGATTGCGCGTCGCTTGTGCCGAAATCGGCATCCGAACCCGCCGCCCGGACGCCCGTTTCCGCCATCGCCTCGCACATCGCGTGGCCGGTTTTGTCACCATGTGGGCCGGATATGACAATGGAAAACCGCCGGCGCGGCATTACGATGGGCCACGACGTCGCCTGGCGCTGGCCGGTTTTGCCGCAGCCGCCCGGGCCGCGCGCCTCATTCACCGCCTGATTTGGAACATCGACCATGAGCTATAACGCCCCTGTCAAGGACATGCTGTTCGTGCTGAAGGAACTCGCGGGCATCGACACCGTCGCGCAGTTGCCCGGCTTCGAGGAAGCCGGCTACGACACCGCGCAGGCCGTGCTCGACGAATCCGCGAAATTCTGCGGTGAAGTGCTGGCGCCGCTGAACGTCGAGGGCGACCGCAACCCGAGCAGCTGGAAGGACGGTGTCGTGACGGCGACGCCCGGCTTCGGCGCCGCGTTCCGCCAGTTCGTCGAAGGCGGCTGGCAAGGCTTGCAGCATCCGGCCGAATACGACGGCCAGGGGCTGCCGAAGCTGATCGCAACGCCGTGCATCGAGATGCTGAACGCGTCGAACCTGTCGTTCGCGCTGTGCCCGCTGCTCACCGACGGCGCGATCGAGGCGCTGCTGACGGCCGGCACCGACGAACAGAAGCAGCGTTATGTACCGAAGCTGATCTCGGGCGAATGGACCGGCACGATGAACTTGACCGAACCGCAGGCCGGCTCCGACCTGGCGCTGGTGCGCTCGCGCGCCGAGCCGCAGGGCGACGGCACGTACAAGGTATTCGGCACCAAGATCTTCATCACGTGGGGCGAGCACGACATGGCGGACAACATCGTCCACCTGGTGTTGGCGCGCACGCCGAACGCGCCGGAAGGCGTCAAGGGTATTTCGCTGTTCATCGTGCCGAAGTTCCTGGTCAACGAAGACGGCTCGCTCGGCGCGCGCAACGACGTGCACTGCGTGTCGATCGAGCACAAGCTCGGGATCAAGGCGAGCCCGACGGCGGTGCTGCAGTATGGCGACCACGGCGGCGCGATCGGCTACCTGGTCGGCGAGGAGAATCGCGGTCTCGAATACATGTTCATCATGATGAACGCCGCGCGCTTTGGCGTCGGGATGCAGGGGATCGGCGTGGCCGACCGCGCATACCAGAAGGCCGCGGCATTCGCGAAGGAGCGTGTGCAGAGCCGCCCGGTCGACGGGTCGGCCAGGCAGTCGGTGACGATCATTCATCATCCGGACGTGCGCCGCATGCTCGGCACGATGCGTGCGCTGACCGAGGGCGCACGGACGCTCGCGTATGTCGCAGCGGCGCACAGCGACATTGCCCACCGCCATTCGGACGAGGCGACACGCACGCGTCATCAGGCAATCTACGAATATCTGGTGCCGGTCGTGAAGGGCTGGAGCACGGAGATGGTGAACGACGTGGCGAGCCTCGGCGTGCAGGTGCACGGCGGGATGGGCTTCATCGAGGAAACCGGCGCCGCGCAGTACTACCGCGATGCGCGGATTCTCGCGATCTACGAAGGCACGACCGCGATCCAGGCGAACGACCTGGTCGGCCGCAAGACGATGCGCGACGGCGGTGCGGTGGCGAAGGCGCTGATCGCGGAGATCGGCGACACCGTCGCGGCGCTCGGCAAGGTGGACGGTGCGGCGGCCGCGTCGATGAAGGCGCAGCTCGAGAAGGGCGCTCGCTCGCTGTCGACGGTGGTGGACTACGTGGTCGCGAACGTGAAGCAGGACCCGAACGCGGTGTTCGCGGGCAGCGTGCCGTACCTGAAGCTGGCGGGCGTGGTGCTGTGCGGATGGCAGATGGCGCGCGCGCTGCTGGCGGCGCACGCGAATCGCGCGAGCGACACGGCGTTCTTCGATGCGAAGATCGCGATCGCACAATGCTTTGCGGAACACGTCCTCGTGCAGGCAGGCGGGCTCGAAGCGTCGATCGTCGGCGCGAAGGGCAACGAGAGCGTGCTCGCGTTGACGGAAGACCAGTTCTGACCGTAACGGTCGGGGCGCAGGAGGAGACAGGATTTTGACCACACAGGACTTGCTCGCGCAATACGGCCCGCGCGAATCGATGGAATACGACGTCGTGATCGTCGGCGGCGGCCCCGCCGGGCTGTCGGCGGCGATCCGGCTCAAGCAGCTGGCCGCCGAGAAAGGCACCGAGATCGGCGTGTGCGTGCTCGAGAAGGGTTCCGAGATCGGCGCGCACATCCTGTCGGGCGCGGTGATGGACCCGCGCGCGATCACCGAACTGTTCCCCGACTG
>NZ_CADFEC010000025.1:0-87243 GCF_902833195.1 Burkholderia sp. BCC1638 | reverse complement strand
TCGTCGAGCGCTGGATCCTCGCTCGGCTGCGCAACCACCGCTTCTACAGTCTGGCCGAACTGAACAAGGCGATCGGCAAACTGATCGCCGACCTGAACCGGCGCCCGTTCAAGAAGCTCGACGGCAACCGTCGCGAATGGTTCGAGCGACTCGATCGACCGGCGCTGCGCCCGTTGCCGGCACGCCGCTACGAGATCGCGACCTTCGTGAAGTGCCGCGTCAACATCGACTACCACGTCGAAGTCGATCACCACTATTACAGCGTCCCGCACAGCCTCGTGCGTCAGGAAGTCTATGCCCGCGTGACGCGCCACGGCGTCGAGATCCTGCACCGCGGCAAGCGCGTTGCCGCTCACGCCCGCAGCCGACTCCGGAACAAGCATACGACGTTGCCCGAGCACATGCCGGCGGCACACCGTGCCCACATGGAATGGACGCCAGGCCGGTTGTTGAACTGGGGCGCCTCGGTCGGTCCCGGCGCCGAGGCGATCGTCAAACATCTGTTGACCAACCGGCCCCATCCCGAGATGGGGTACCGCGCCTGTCTCGGACTCCTGTCGCTCTCACGCAAGTACGGCAAGGAACGGCTGGAAGCCGCCTGTCAGCGGGCGCTCGTGATCGGATCACCGACCCGTCGCTCCGTGCTGTCGATCCTCGAATCCGGCCTGGACCGACAGCCGATGCTCCCGATTCCGTCCACCGAATGGCATTCGCCCGATCACGAGAACGTGCGCGGGCCCGAGTATTACCACTGACCCAAGGAGGTCGCGATGTTGATGCAGCAAACCTTAACCCAGCTCAAGTCCCTGAAGCTCGACGGCATGGCCCGCGCGTTCGAGGAACAAGCGGCGTTGACCGCCAGCACCAGCCTATCGTTCGAAGAGCGCTTCGGCATGGTCGTCGAACGCGAGCTCGCCTGGCGCGATACTCGGCGGCTCGAACGGCTGCTGAAGTCTGCGAAACTCAAGAATCCCCAGGCCTGCATCGAGGACATCGAATACCGGCAGAGTCGCGGCATCGACAAGAGCGTCGTCGCCGCACTTGCTGGCTGCGACTGGATCCGTAATGCACAAAACCTCATCCTGACGGGACCGACCGGAGCAGGCAAGACGTGGATTGCGTGCGCGTTCGGTCAGCAGGCCTGCCGACAAGGCTTCTCCGTGATGTACGTCCGCGTTGCCCGGCTGTTCGAGGAATTGAAGATCGCGCACGGCGACGGCAGCTTCACGCGGCGGCTCGCGCAGCTCGCCAAGATGGACGTCCTCCTGCTCGACGACTGGGGCCTGCAGGACCTCGATCAGGGTGCCCGAAACGATCTGCTCGAAGTGCTCGACGATCGCGTTGGCACGCGCTCCACGATCATTACCAGCCAACTGCCATTGGAACACTGGCACGCCTGGCTGCAGGACCCGACGCTCGCCGACGCGATCCTCGACCGGCTCGTCCATCAGGCCCACAAGCTACCGTTGAAGGGCGAATCGATGCGGAAGACCAACGCCAAGCAGTCCTCCGCATCCTGATCGTGATCACCTTCGCTATAATCCATTGACCGCGCAACACCACCTTCCAAACTGATCACGTTCGCCGAAACGCCTGATCACCATCACCGAAATCCGCATTGGTATCTTCTGAACGACCTCGCCCGAACGGCATACGCAGCAGATCGATATGAATTCTGCGGCTGCCAGAAGCGTTGGGGGCAACTCTGGGGGCAACTCATCAACACTCCACAAACAACACCCTTACACTATGGGCCTCACATAGAATTATTTCATTCCGGCCCTGGCACCAGTATTTCGCAGCGTCATGCGCTGCACCTGTCGAAACCCGCGCAAGCTCGCCGCTTCGCGGGTTTCTTGTTTTTGCCGCGCGTTTTTCCCGCGCGCATCGCACACCGCAACGCGCACCCTCCGCCGGCGGTCCAAGCATCAGGACACGCAAGCACGGAGGCCGCTCATGTCCACGCGCGTCTTCTTTTCGAGCCGGTTTGGCCGCGGCATGCTCGTCGCGCTGCTGTCGATCATGCTGGGCGGATGCGATCTGCTCCGCGAGCCGCCCGTGCCCGACTGGCCTGGGCCGCATGCACCCTACCCGTTCCCGGACAACATTCCGCACCGCACCGAGTGACCGGCACGACCGACCTCGCCCCAAGGCGCGCGCCGCGCGTTCAGCCCTGCTCGCAGAACCGCAGGATCGCGTCCGCGACGGCCGCCGGCGCCTCGCGCTGCGGAAAGTGCCCGACGCCATCGAGCACGGTGCGCTCATAGCGGCCGGTGAAGAATCGCTCGCGCCCGGCCGAAGTCTCCGGCCCGTTGCAGGTATCCGCGCCGCCGTGCAGCACCAGCGTCGGCACCGACAGCACGGGCGCGGGCGTCAGTTGCGCTTCGTCTTCCGCATAGGCGGCCCCGCCGTCGACGAATCCCCAGCGATAACGGTACGAATGCAGCACCACGTCGATCCAGTCCGGCCCGTCGAAGGCAGTCGCCGCCGCGTCGAAGTCGCGCGCGTCGTACCAGCCAGCCGGCGACCACGTGTCCCACATCAGGCGCGCGAACGCACGGCGATCGTCGCGCAGCGCCTGCTCGCCGCGCGGTGTCGCCATGAACCAGTGGTACCAGTAGTTGCGCGCCTGCGGCAGCGACAGCGGCTGGGCCGGGTCGTTCGTGCCGTACCCCACCGACAGCATCACCAGATGCGAGGCCGCGCCGTCGCGCAATCCGCACGCGTTCGCAACCGCGCGGGCACCCCAGTCGTGCCCGACCAGGACCGGCCGTTCGATGCCGAGCACGTCGATGAATTCGAGCAGGTCGCGGGCAAGCGCCGCGAGCTGGCCGCTGCGCGGCGTCGCGGGATCGCGAAAGCGGGTCGGCGCGAAGCCGCGCAGCGCGGGTGCGAGCACGCGGTAGCCGTGCGCGGCCAGCGTTTCGGCCACGGCTTCCCAGCCGACCGGGCTGTCCGGCCAGCCATGCAGCAGCACGGCCACGCGTTCGCCGCGCGGATTCCATTCGAGATAGGCAAGTTCGAGCGACGCGGTCGTCGCATATCGATAAGCGGTCATGTGCACTCCAGTGAGTAAGCCTGAACAGCCCATGGTAGACCCGCCTTTCATCACGATTCGCGGCGTATCATCATTCATTCTTCGAATATTGCGTTGAATTACCCATGGAACCGCTGACCGATCCCGCGTCGACCGCGCTCGACATCGCGCTGTTGCGCACCTTCCTCGAAGTCGTCGACAGCCGCGGCTTCGCCCCGGCCGCGGAACGCCTGGCACTGACGCCGTCCGCGGTCAGCGGCCACATCAAGCGGCTCGAGCAGGCGGCCGGCACGGTGCTGCTCGCGCGCACCACGCGCCGCATCGCGCTCACGCCGGCCGGCGATACGCTGTACGCGTACGCGCGCAACATCGTCGACATGGAGCGCGAAGTGCGCGCCCGGCTGCGCGGCGCGTCGGCGTATGGCCGGCTGCGCGTGGGCGCGTCGGAAGACTTCGCGGGAACGTGGCTGCCGCAGGTGTTGCGCACGTTCCGCGACAGCCATCCGCGCACGTCGATCGAACTGAAGGTCGGCATCACCGCGGCGCTGCTGCGCGAGCAGACGCTGGGCCGGCTCGACGTCGTGTTCGGCAAGCAATGCCGGCAGGTCGACGCGCCGGGCGAACTGCTGTGGGAAGAGCCGCTGGTATGGGCGTTCGCGTCGGATACGCCGCTCGAGGCCGAAAGCGACGTGCCGCTCGCGCTGTTTCCGGAGCCATGCGTGTACCGGGAAGCTGCGGTATCCGCGCTCGCGGCCGCACTGAGGCGCTTTCGCGTGCAGTTCGAAAGCGCGAGCATGGCCGGCTGCGTGTCGGCCGCGCTCGCCGGCTTCGCGGTCACGGCGCTCGCGCGCAGCCAATTGCGCGACGGCCTGCGCGCATGCGGGCCGCGCGATGGCCTGCCGACGTTGCCGGCCGCACGCTTTTACGCGTTCGCCTCGAAGCCCGGCGGTGCCGGCGCCGCGCTGATCGACGCGGTGCGGGCCACCGGGCGCACGCGGCAGTTCTCGGCACACGCCGACTGAATGCGCGCGCCGGCCGCGATACAAGTCGCAGGCCGCCGCCCCCTTGGTCGCGGCCGGCGCGGGCGGGCGCGGCGCCCTTTTTCAGTCGCCGGTCGCTGCCGCGCCCGTGTCGTTCAGCGCATCCGCCATCAACTCCGCGAACCATTCGACGAACGCATTGAGCCGCCTCGACCGATGCCGGCGATGCGGATAGACGGCCGATACGTCCATCGGCGCGGCCCGATGGCCGGGCATCACCTCGACCAGCGCCCCGCTGTCGAGCAGATGCACGACGTCGAAGCGCGGAATCTGGATCAGCCCCATCCCGGCGATGCAGCTCGCGATATAGGTCTCGGCGTTGTTGACGATCACGCGGCTCGGCAGCGCCAGTGTGCGGTGCTCGCCGTCCGCGCAGTATTCCCAGCCGAGCTCGCGGCCGGTCGTCGGCGACGCATAGCCGATCGCCCAGTGCCCGTGCGCGAGCGCATCGGGGTGCTCGGGCACGCCGCATTCGCGCAGGTAGTCGGGGCTCGCGCAGTTGATCAGCGCGAACTGGCCGAGGGGCCGTACCACGAGGCTGCTGTCCGCGAGCCGCCCGACCCGGATCGCGCAGTCGACGCCCTCCTGCACGAGATCGATCGAGCGGTCCGTCGAGCCGAGCGACAGTTGCAGCTTCGGGTAGCGGCGAAACAGCGACGGCAGCGCGGGCGCGATCACGCGGCGCGCGATCCGGCTCGGCGCATCGACGTTCAGCCGCCCGATCACGTCGCGATCGCGGCGCCGGAACAGCCGGTCGAGCTCGTCGGCTTCCGCGAGCAGGCGCCGGCCACGCTCCAGCAGCAGCGCGCCGTCGGCCGTCAGCTGCACCTGCCGCGTCGTACGATGCAACAGGCGCGTGCCGAGCGCGGCCTCGAGTTGCTGGACGGCGGCCGACACCGTCGCGCGCGGCACGTCGAGCGCATGCGCGGCCTTGATGAAGCTGCCCATCTCGGCAACCTGAAGGAAGATCCTGACCTGGTCCAGCTTGTCCATCGGCGGGCGGAAAACGTGGGTTCGGACGACCGTCACCGGCAAGCGCCGCGCGTCGCGGCCGATCCCGGCGGCACAGAAGAAACGGGCGCGCGGTCTTGTGCCCGCGCGCCCGTCCATTGTCCATGCAAACGGTCCATTGCGGGTCGCCCGCGCGCACGCGACGACCGCCGGCACGGCCCGTTACTTGGTCGTATAGCCGCCGTTGATCAGGATCGTCTGACCGGTGATCCACCAGCCGTCGGTCACGAGATGGCGGATGAACGGCACGACGTCCTCGATGTCGGTGAGGCCCGTCTTGCTGAACGGCGACAGCGCGGCCGCCGTCTTGTGATACGCGACGGCGTCGGCGCCTTCGGCCGGATAAAAGAATGGCGTGTCCATCGGGCCCGGCCCGACCGCCGTCACCGAGATGCCGCGCGCGCCGTATTCCTTCGACGCGGCACGCGTGAAGTGCTCGACGGGCGCCTTCGATCCTTCATAGGCCGCATAGAACGGCGTGAACGCGCCGAGCAGCGACGTCACGAGCGTGACGAGCTTGCCGTGATCCTCGAGGTGTCGCCCCGCTTCCTTGATGAAGAAGAACGCGGACTTGCTGTTCACCGCGAACATCTCGTCGTATTCGGCCTCGGAGATTTCGGTGAACGGCTTCTTCAGCACCTTGCCGACGGTGTTGATCGCGATGTCGATCTTGCCGAAGCGCTGCTTCGCGTCGCCGAACAGCTTCTCGACCGCGGCGGCCGTCGTCAGATCGGCCTGGAACGTCGCGGCTTGCGCGCCGGCCGCGCGCACGGCGGCGGCCGTTTCTTCGGCCTGCGCCTGCGATGCCGCGCTGTTGTAGTGAATCGCCACCGCCTTCGCGCCGTGGCCGGCCAGATCCCAGGCGATCAGGCCGCCGAGATTCTTGGCGCCGCCTGCGATCAGGACGACCTTGTCTGCGAGCGTGTGAGTAGCCACGGTTGACTCCTTTTTGCGTTGGGTGAAGCTAGGAGTGTAGGCACGCGCGACGCGCCGGTCAGCCGGGCATGGCTGGATGAATTATCCAGAAAAGCGATCCAATCAGGCATCCGGAACGGTGGGCTACCCCACCGACGCGGGCGGCGAAATCTGCTTGGCCTTGGCGCGACACGTCGCACGGCCTCCTCGCACGCGTGAATCAGCGTGCGTAAAGCGCCGCGTCGATCTTGCCGAGCAGCCACTGCATCCCGGCCAGATGCTGCTGGTCGTGGCTGCACAGACAATGAACGAGGCCGCGCACGGTCAGCACGCCATAGCCGTCGAATTCGCCGGTGCGTGCAAGCTGCCCGGGCGTCAGGCGCGACACGACGTCGAGCGTCTCGCGCCGCGCGTCGCGGATCGCCGCGAGCACGTCGGACGCGTTCGCGGCGTCGTAGCGGCGCTCGATCGCGAGCGCGTCGCCGTCGACCGACACGAGCAGCGGATGATCCTCATCGAGCATCCGCCTCAACCGCACGTGGTAGCCGTCGATCTCGAAGTCGCGCACGTGGCAGAGTTGCCCGAGCGGCGAGAAGTGCTCGCTCGGGATGCCGTTCCAGTCGTCCGGGGTCCAGCGTGCATAGCCGTCCGGCACGGCGGCGAAATGGGCTTCGAGCTGGCGGGGAAAATCGGCGAGTGCATCGAGCGTCGTCGGATTCATGCGGCAAACTCCGTGTCGGGTGAAGACGGCAACAGCCCTGGCACGGACCCGCCGCCGCGGTGGCACTGCTTCACGCTGGAGCCATACGTACCTTGCGTGCGATGTCCACTTTCCATGAAGAAGGAACGTGCCCCGCGTCGCGCCCAGCGCTCCGCAGCTTACCAGCGCGGGCGAGTTCGTGCCGGCGCCGGCGCGCCGCTTGATAGAATGCGCGCGCTATGGATCTCGAAAGCATTCTCTACACGCAGGGCTTCGGCTCGCGCCGCCAGTGCCGCGGCCTGATCGAAACGGGCCGCGTCACCGTCGCGGGCGCGAGCGCGACCGACCCCGACGCGTCGTTCGACACCGACGGCCTCGTGTTCACGGTCGACGACATCGCCTGGCCGTTCCACGCCCGCGCATATCTCGCGCTCAACAAGCCGGCCGGCTACGAATGTTCGCGCGACCCGCAACACCACGCGAGCGTGTTCAGCCTGCTGCCCGCGCCGCTCGTCGCACGCGGCGTGCAGTGCGTCGGCCGCCTCGACCAGGACACGACGGGCCTGCTGCTGCTGTCCGACGACGGCCAGTTCGTGCATGCGTACACGTCTCCGAAGCGCAAGGTGCCGAAGACCTACGTCGCGACCGTGCGCCACCCGCTCGACGATGCCCAACTGGACGCGCTGCGCGCCGGCGTGCAGCTCCACGGCGAGCCGAAGCCGATCGCGGCGGTCGCCGCCGACGCGCGCGACACGCACGCGCTCGCGCTGACCGTCCTCGAAGGCAAATATCATCAGGTGAAACGCATGGTCGCCGCGGCCAGCAACCGCGTCGAGGCGCTGCACCGCGAAAGCATCGGCGGTTTCACGTTGCCGGACGACCTGGCGCCGGGCGCATGGCGCTGGCTCGGGGAAGACGACCTTTCAGCCCTGCGCAATTCCGTCAAAACCCTGTAAGGGAAAATCCGCACGATCGTTCGGTGCCCGGCCGCGTCGCGGCCGCACGATCCCCCGCTATACTGAAATCACAAGCTGTACGAGCAGCAATGCAGGGGAGACATCATGAACATCAACCATTCTTTCGAACTGTCGTACGTGACGATCGCCTTCGCGGTCGTGGGCGCCATTGTGATCGGCGGGCTGCTGGCCGCGATGCACATGAAGCACAAATATCATCCGAACCTGATCGGCGCGCTGATCGGCGCGCTGCTGTGCTTCCTGCTGATCGAGGCGTTACCGGCGCTCACCTGACGCGCCGCGCGGCGCGAGCGTTTGAAGGAATTCGTCTACGGTCGGATAGCGCAACGTCACGCACAATTCGGCCTTGAGCCGCGCATTCGACAGGCGCCGCGACTCGCGCATGAACGACAGAAGCGTCGGTTCGAGCCGATGCTCGGCGTCCGCGCGACTGATCCGCGGCGGCAGCGGCAGGCCGAACACCTGCGCGACCCGGTCGAAATACTCTCCCATCCGCAGTTCGCTGTCGTCCGACGCGTGCACGGCGCGCGCCGGCTTGCCGCGCACGGCCGCCCGCCGCAGGATCGCCGCGAGATCGTCCGCGTGGATATGGTTCGTGTAGACGTCGTCGGCCGCGTCGAGCGCCGGCGTGCCGCGCTCGAGCCGCGCGAGCGGCAGCCGGTTCGCCGCGTAGATGCCGGGAATGCGCACGATGCGCGCGGACAGCACGCCGCGCACCGTCGCCGCCCGCAACTGACGCTCGGCCGACACGCGCCGGAACGCGCGCGGATTCGCGGGGCGCAGCGGCTGCGTTTCGTCGATTCGCGCTCCGCCGCAATCGCCGTATACGCCCGTCGTGCTGGCGTAGACGAGCGTCGGCGCGCGAAGGGCGTCGGGTACAATACGCGCTGCCCGCGCCGGCACGCCGGCCTGCCGGGACGCGGCACGCAGCGTGCGGAGCCGGCCGACCGACGATACCGGCGGTGCGGATGGCCGCCGTGCAGGCACGGACAATGCGGCGATCAGCGCGCGGGTGCGGCGATCGTCGCGGCCGTCGGATTGCGGCGGCGCGAGATGCAGGATCGTGCGGGCGAGCCCCGCGATACGTCCGAGCGTCGCGCGGCGATCGAGGTCGCCGACGATCGGCGTCGCGCCTGCCGCGCGCAATTCGTCGCAGCGGCCCGGATGGCTCGTCAGCGCGAGGATGCGCAGGTTGCGGCGCGCGGCGCGCCATTGCGCGACGCAACGCAGGCCGACGTCGCCGCAGCCGACGATCAGTGCGCGCGGCCGGCGCAGGATTCGAGTCGCGATCATGATGGTTGCGAAATCAGTAGCCACCGTTGCGCGGCGCGCAACGGGTTTGCATTGTAGCTGCCGTGCCGACATGCACGGTCCCCACATTTTGTTCTATTTGGTTCTATGGCATTCAACGTTACTCTCAAGCAAAGCGGCCGGCAGTTCCAGGTCGAGTCGGACGAAACCGTGCTGGCGGCGGCGCTGCGCCAGAACGTCCATCTGCCGTACGGATGCAAGAACGGCGCGTGCGGCTCCTGCAAGGGCCAGATCGTGTCGGGCCAGATCGAACAGGGCCCGCACGCCGCGTCGGCACTGTCCAACGACGAACGCACGCGCGGCCTCGCGCTGCTCTGCTGTTCGAAGGCGCAATGCGACCTCGAGATCGACGTGCGTGAAATCGCCGGCGTCGACGGCGTGCAGGTGAAGAAGCTGCCGTGCCGGATCGCCGCGCTCGAGCGCCGCGCCGACGACGTGATGGTCGTGAAGCTGCAGTTGCCCGCCAACGAGCGCCTGCAATACCTCGCGGGCCAGTACGTCGAGTTCATCCTGAAGGACGGCTCGCGCCGCAGCTACTCGATGGCGAATGCGCCGCACGAGGAAGGCCCGATCGAGCTGCACATCCGCCACATGCCGGGCGGCAAGTTCACCGACCATGTGTTCGGCGCGATGAAGGAGCGCGACATCCTGCGCTTCGAAGGCCCGCTCGGCACGTTCTTCCTGCGCGAGGATTCCGACAAGCCGATCGTGCTGCTCGCATCGGGCACCGGGTTCGCGCCGATCAAGGCGATCATCGAGCACGTCAGGCATTCCGGCATCACGCGCCCGATGACGCTCTATTGGGGCGCACGCCGCAAGAAGGACATCTACCTCGGCGAGCTCGCCGAGCAATGGGCGCGCGAGATCCCGAACTTCAAGTACGTGCCGGTGCTGTCCGAGCCGGACGACGCCGACCAGTGGACGGGCCGCACCGGCTTCGTCCACCGCGCGGTGATCGAGGACCTGCCCGATCTGTCGGGCCACCAGGTGTACGCGTGCGGCGCGCCGGTGATGGTCGAATCCGCGCAGCGCGACTTCACGCAGCACCACGCGCTGCCGGCCGACGAGTTCTACGCGGACTCGTTCACGAGCGCCGCCGATCTCGCGCACCCGGTCTGAGCACCGGGCGCGCCCGCGTCCCCGCTGCGCGCCGCCGTGTCACATCCGTGGCATCGCGGCGGTTTACAGTGGGGCGCGGGATGCCTTATGCTTGCGCACATGAACCGCTTCCTGTCCGCTCTCCGACGTCGCCGCTCGCCGCTCCGCCCGGATGCCGCCGGCTCGTCACGGACTCGCGCGTAACCCTCCCTCCGCTTCACCGGTTACGCACAAGCTGTTCGACCTACCAGCCACGGCCTTCCGTGGCTTTTTTATTGCCCGTTTCCCTTTCAACGTCCGCTGGAGTCTGCTGTCATGTCCCTGAACGATTACCCGATCGACTCGCTGATGTACATCACGAACCGCCCCGACATCGTGTTTACGCACGGCAAGGGTTCGTGGCTCTACGATCACACCGGCAAGCGCTATCTGGACTTCATTCAGGGCTGGGCCGTCAACAGTCTCGGCCACTGCAACGACGGCATCGTCGAAGCGCTGAAGACGCAGGCCGAGAAGCTGCTGAACCCGTCGCCCGCGTTCTACAACGAACCGATGGCGAAGCTCGCGGGGCTGCTGACGCAGCACAGCGTGTTCGACAAGGTGTTCTTCACGAACAGCGGCGCGGAAGCGAACGAAGGCGCGATCAAGCTCGCGCGCAAATGGGGCCGCAAGTTCAAGAACGGCGCGTACGAGATCATCACGTTCGACCACAGCTTCCACGGCCGCACGCTCGCGACGATGTCGGCCAGCGGCAAGCCGGGCTGGGACACGATCTACGCACCGCAAGTGCCGGGCTTCCCGAAGGCCGAGCTGAACGACATCAACTCGGTCGAGAAGCTGATCACCGACAAGACCGTCGCGGTGATGCTCGAACCGATCCAGGGCGAAGGCGGCGTGATTCCGGCGACGCGTGAATTCATGCAGGCGCTGCGTGCGCTGACGAAGCAGCACGACCTGCTGCTGATCGTCGACGAAGTGCAAAGCGGCTGCGGCCGCGCGGGCACGCTGTTCGCGTACGAGCTGTCCGGCATCGAGCCGGACATCATGACGCTCGCGAAGGGCATCGGCGGCGGCGCACCGCTCGGCGCGCTGCTGTCGAAGGCCGACGTCGCGGTGTTCGAGGCCGGCGACCAGGGCGGCACGTACAACGGCAACCCGCTGATGACGGCGGTCGGCCATTCGGTGATCTCGCAACTCGTCGCGCCCGGCTTCCTCGAAGGCGTGCGCGCGCGCGGCGAATACCTGAAGCGCAAGCTGCTCGAGCTGTCGGAGGAGCGCGGTTTCGAAGGCGAACGCGGCGAAGGCCTGCTGCGCGCGCTGCTGCTCGGCAAGGACATCGGCCCGCAGATCGTCGAGAAGGCCCGCGACATGCAGCCCGACGGCCTGCTGCTGAACGCGGCGCGCCCGAACCTGCTGCGCTTCATGCCCGCGCTGAACGTCACGACCGAGGAAATCGACCAGATGATGGCGATGCTGCGGTCGATCCTCGACACGCTCTGAGGAGACCGCCGCGATGGATGCCGCCGCCGATGCTGTCGCTATCCGCCCGTTCGAACGCGCCGACACCGATGCCGTGCTCGCGGTCTGGCGCGACGCGTTCCCGCAGTACGACGAAGCCGGCGCGCCGCCGCACCGCGATCCGCTGCGATCGATCGAGCTGAAGCTCGCGACGCAGCCGGAACTGTTCTTCGTCGCGACCAGCGGCGCGCGCGTCATCGGCACGCTGATGGCGGGTTTCGACGGACATCGCGGCTGGCTCTACTCGTTCGGCGTGTCGAACGATGCACGGCGACTCGGCATCGGCCGCGCGCTGATCGCGCATGCGGAACGCGCGCTCGCCGCGCGCGGCTGCCTGAAGATCAATCTGCAGGTGCTGCCCGGCAACGACGATGCGTGCCGCTTCTATGCGGCGCTCGGCTATCGCGTCGAGGAACGCATTTCGTTCGGCAAGACGCTGCCGGCCGCCTGACGCCGGCAGCCCCCCCATCAGCGCGTGATCGGCCCCGCGTCCGGCAGCGGATTGCCAAGCGCGTCGGTCGGCACGGCCTGCTGCTCGAACGCCGCGAAATACGCGGCCCACTGCGACTCGCTCACGCGCACGATCAGCGCGCCGTCCTGCCAGACGTCGTTGTGATCGTTGTGGTCGTCGCCCGCGCGGTGCAGGTAGTTCGAGCCCGTCGACCCCTGGTTCATGTGCGTGTCGTGAATGCCGTTGCCTTCCGAATACGTGCGGCCGAACACGACGACGTCGAGCCCCTGCGACTGCGCGGCGTTGACGAGCCGCAGCAGTGACGGGATCGGCTCCGGGTTCTCGGTACCGTCCATCACCGCGCTGGCGCGCCATGCGCCCGTCTCGTTCAGGATGTCGCTGCGCAGATAGTCGAGCGCCGGCAGCGCGGTTTGCCCGGTGAGATCGGTGTAGCCTTCGGCCGCGGCCGCGAGCGTTGCCGTGACCGGATGATGGAAATCGTAGACGAGCTTGTAGCACAGCAGGTCGTCCGCGTCGTTGGTGCCGACGTTGATCGCGACGTCCCAGTCGCCCGTCGGCAGTGCGAGTGTCAGGTGGATGTGATACTGGATCTCGCTGCCATGCGGCGAGCCCTTCAGCTGCGCCACCGACGTCACCTTCGCCTTCACGAAACCGTAGTCCAGACTCATGCGTGCTCTCCGTGTCCCGATGGATCGACCATGCTACGCAGCCCGCGTGTCGGTTTGCGGACCGCCGGTTGCGGACGGCCGGTCGCGGACGGCCGGTTGCCGCGTCCGGCGCCGCATGGTCGCCGTCACCGCCGAATGAATGGAGTCGCCTCCGCACGCACAAGTTCGCCGCCGGGCGCGCCGCACGAAAAAAAAGCTGCCACGGCATCCCGTGACAGCTTTTCGAAAGCCCTTGCGCGGCACGCCGGCATCCGCCGCCGCGCCGCACCGGGCTCGGTCATTCACCCAGATACGCGGCCCGCACCTTCGGATCGTCGAGCATCTGCTTCGCGTCGCCTTCCATCGTGACCGTGCCCGAGTCCATCACATAACCGCGGTCGGCCGCCTGCAGCGCGAGGCGTGCGTTCTGCTCGACCAGCAGCACCGTGATGCCCTCCTTCGAGATCTCGCGCACCACTTCGAAGATCTTCTCGACCATGATCGGCGACAGGCCCATCGACGGCTCGTCGAGCAGCAGGAGCTTCGGCTTCGACAGGATCGCGCGCGACATCGCCAGCATCTGCTGCTCGCCGCCCGACAGCGTGCCCGCAAGCTGCGTCGCACGCTCCTTCAGACGCGGGAAGAAGCCGAACATCCGGTCGACGTCCTTCTTGATCTGCTCCTTGTCGTTGCGCAGATACGCGCCCATCTGCATGTTCTCGATGATCGACATCCGCGCGAAGATCCCGCGACCTTCCGGCACCATCGCGAGCCCGCGCTTGAGCAGTTCGTGCGACGGCACGCCCTTGATCGACTTGCCGTCGTACTCGATGTCGCCTGCCGAATACGGCTTGAGACCCGTGATCGCCTTCATCGTCGTGGTCTTGCCCGCGCCGTTCGCGCCGATCAGCGTCACGAGCTCGCCCTGACGGACTTCCATGTCAACACCCTTGACGGCCTGGATGCCGCCGTAGTTGACCTGCAAGCCCTTGATTTTCAACATTGCCGCTGCCATCAGTGCACCCCTGCGCCGAGATATGCCTCAATCACCTTCGGATTCTTCTGCACGTCCTGCGGCAGACCCTCGGCGATCACCTTGCCGTAATCGAGCACCGTCATCCGGTTGCACAGTCCCATCACGAGCTTCACGTCGTGCTCGATCAGCAGAATCGTGCGGCCGTCCGAGCGGATCTTGTCGAGCAGGCGCGTGAGTTCGACCTTCTCGGTCGCGTTCATCCCGGCCGCCGGCTCGTCGAGCGCGAGCAGCTTCGGGTCGGTCGCCAGCGCGCGGGCGATTTCCAGCCGGCGCTGGTGGCCGTACGACAGGTTGCGCGACGTATAGTCCGCATACTGCAGCACGCCGACGTATTCGAGCAGCTCGATCGCGCGTTCCTTGATCTCGCGCTCTTCCTGGCGTTCGGCCGGCGTCTGGAACACCGCGCCGAGCAGCCCGTGCTTGGTGCGCACGTGGCGGCCCACCATCACGTTCTCGAGCGCGGTCATCCCGCCGAACAGGCGAATGTTCTGGAACGTGCGCGCGATGCCCGTCTTCGCGACCTGGTGCACCGCGGTCGGCTTGTATTCCGTGCCGTCGAGCTTGAACTCGCCGGAGTCCGGCGTGTACAGGCCCGTGATCACGTTGAAGAACGTGGTCTTGCCGGCGCCGTTCGGGCCGATCAGGCCGTAGATCTCGCCTTCCTTGATCTCGAGGCCGACGTCGGACAGTGCCTGCAAGCCGCCGAAGCGCTTGTTCACGCCTTTGACGGACAGTCGGATTTGCTTGTCGCTCATGTGTGATATCCCCTTGTCCGTTGGTTAAGCGCGCACCGGCTTCTTGCTGTTGCGCTTCGCCAGTTTCGCGATCTTGTCCTCATGCTTCGGCGCCGGCCACAGGCCTTCCGAGCGATACAGCATGATGATCACCATCGCGAGGCCGTACAGCGCCTGACGGATCACTTCGGTATCGACGATGTCGTGACCGAAGATCGCATGCTGCAGCGGGCTCATCGTCGAGCGCAGGAACTCCGGGAAGATCGCGAGCAGCACCGCACCGAGGATCACGCCCGGAATGTGGCCCATGCCGCCGAGCACCACGCAGGCCAGCACGACGATCGATTCCCAGAACGTGAACGATTCCGGCGACACGAAGCCCTGGAACGAACCGAACATCGCGCCCGACAGGCCGCCGAACGATGCACCCATCGCGAACGCGAGCAGCTTCACGTTACGGGTGTTGATGCCCATCGCCTTTGCGGCGATTTCGTCTTCGCGGATCGCGGCCCAGGCACGGCCGATACGCGAGTGCTGCAGGCGCGTACACGTCCAGATCACCAGCAGCGAGCAGAGCACGAACAGGTAGTAGTACATGTACACCGACGGCAGCTGGAAGCCGAACAGCGAGTGCGTCTGCGACAGGTTGAAGCCGCCGACGTGCACCGGATCGATGCCCGTGATCCCCTTCGGGCCGTTGGTGATGTTCACCGGACGGTCGAGGTTGTTCATGAAGATCCGGACGATTTCACCGAAGCCGAGCGTCACGATCGCCAGGTAGTCGCCGCGCAGACGCAGCGTCGGCGCGCCGAGCAGGATCCCGAAGGTCGCCGCCAGCGCCATCGCGATCGGCACGATGATCAGGAACGGGATGTGCAGGCCGTTCGGCGCGAGCGCCGCGATCCACTCGAACTGCGAGCTCAGGTGCGGCGAGCTCAGCAGCGCCGCCGTGTATGCGCCCACCGCGTAGAACGCGATGTAGCCCAGGTCGAGCAGGCCGGCGAAGCCGACCACCACGTTAAGACCCAGCGCGAGCATCACGTACAGCATCGCGAAGTCGAGCACGCGGACCCAGTAATTGCCGCCTGCCGAGCCGATGATGATGGGCGCCGCGATCACGAAGGCCGCGGTCAGGATGCCGATGACGACGGTCTTCGTCGTGTTGCGTTCTTCGACGAGCGACGTCGAGGATTCGATCGGTTGAATGGATGTCATGTTGTTTGCTCCCTTCCGTTACGCGCGGTCCGCGACACGTTCACCCAGCAGGCCCGACGGACGGAACACCAGCACGATGATCAGCACGATGAATGCGAACACGTCCTGGTAGTTACTGCCGAATACGCCGCCCGTGAGGTTGCCGATGTAACCCGCGCCGAGCTGCTCGATCAGGCCGAGCACCACGCCGCCGACCATCGCGCCGCCGAGGTTGCCGATCCCGCCGAGCACCGCCGCCGTGAACGCCTTCATGCCGGGGATGAAGCCCATGTAGAAGTGCACGTTGCCGTATTCGGACGCGATCATCACGCCGGCCAGCGCGGCGAGCGCGGAGCCGATCATGAACGTCGCCGAGATCACGAAGTTCGGGTTCACGCCCATCAGGCTCGCGGTGTTCGGGCTTTCGGCGATCGCACGCATCGCGCGGCCGAGCTTGGTCTTGTGCACGAGCAGCAGGAGGCCTGCCATCACGATGAACGCCACCGCGATGATCACGATTTCAGTCACCGAGATCACGGCGCCGGGCGTCGTGTCGGTCGCCTTGATCACGTTGATCGGATCGGTCGGCAGCAATTGCGGGAACGGCAGCGGGTTGCGCGACCAGATGATCATCGCGGCCGTCTGCAGCAGGATCGACACGCCGATCGCGGTGATCAGCGGGGCGAGACGCGGCGCACGGCGCAGCGGCCGGTACGCGACACGTTCGATCGTGTAGCCCACGCACGCGCAGACGACGGCGGCGATGCCAAGGCCGATCGTCAGCGTCGCGACGTTGCCGAGTCCGGGGAAATGGTTCTGCAGCACGGTGATCGCCGACAGGGCGACCATCGCGCCGATCATCAGCACGTCGCCGTGCGCGAAGTTGATGATGCCGAGAATGCCGTACACCATCGTGTAACCCAACGCGATGATGGCGTACACACTGCCGAGCACCAGCCCGTTGAGGATCTGCTGGATGAAAATATCCATTTAAAGCTCCTTGGCCCATGCTGCCGGAGGACGTTGCGCCCCGCGGGTAAGCGAGGAATCGCGCCTTCTCGGCGACACTGCGGGTACTAGTCGATACCGGTAAGGGTGGATCGTCCCGGCGCGCGCCGCCCGGCCTGTACGGCCGGACCTGCCGCCGGAGCGGATACAGAAACGGCACCGCACTGTTCCGGTGCCATCATGAGTCCCGTCGCTAAATCGTCACGACATCGAGGACGGTGTACTTGGCCTCCTTGAAGTCGTAGGGCAGCGTGCCGCAACGGTGTCCGGTTGCCCGAACGCCGTGCCTTTTTCCGTCCGGGCCGGGGCGAACCCCGCTTCCGGGCAGATCAGGTTCCGCGCCGCGTCGCCCGCGGGCTCGACCACCTTGGCGGCGCACATGCCGTTGTCGCCAAGGATTTGCACTCCGATGCCGGACGCCGTCGCCTGCGCTGCAAGCGGGCCGTCCGCCGCCGCCCGCGCGGCGCCCGAACCGGCATCGCGAAGGTGGCGCCCGACTTTCGTCAGGACTGCGTCGGAATCCGTGAAACGAAGCAGCCCGCCCGCCGCGACGCGATGGGTCGCGGCGACACGCTGTTTCGTCGAATCGAAATGAAAGGGGATCAGTGACATCTGCACGTCGCCTGCGTTGCCCCGAAACCCGGGCGTCCGTCGTTCGACGCGCCCTGCTGTCGCCGCACCACGGTCCGCGGCTCGTTGTCGGACAATCTGCATGCCCGTCGCCCGGTCGATGGCAGCGCCGCCGGCGCGTGCTGCCCGCCGTGCCGAATGCATGCCGATCTTCGAGCCCTGCGCGTTGATTTCCTCGATCGCCAAACGTGCCCCGTTGTCCTTGTCACTGTCCGATTGCGCAACGCGGCACGCCGACGGCACCGCACGACCGGTTCCGGCAGCGCGCACGTCGCTGGCAGCCGGTACTGCGCGTGCCGCAGCGTCCCTGCCCGCCTCGTCGTCGCTCTTTTTGCTGCAGCCGGCAAGCATTGCAACCGGTGCGGCGACGGACATGGCGTAAGCCAACTTCACATGCATCGAGTAGGTCTCCCGCGCCTTGCCAAAACCCGATTTCAAAGCCATTCCGGCCTGAAAACGGGCGCATTGTAACTCCATTTATAGGACGCCAATAATCCTGATTCGATGGGGTTTTCCTGCATTGCAACCATTTTTGAGAGACGGTTAAGCGCGGCGATAGCAACCGGGTTGCACCATTGGTGTGAATAATGGTTGCGATCTCATTTTCGCAACGCAAAAAAAAGCGCGCCAAACGGCGCGCTTCGGGGTATCGCGGGTGCGATGCGGCAATCAGGCGGCAGGCGGCAGGTTCAGCCCGCGCGGCAGCGGAAACGACACGTTTTCCTCGATGCCGTCGAGTGCGCGGACGTTGCGCACGCCTAGCTCGCGCAGCCGCGCGATCACGGCCTGGGCGAGCACTTCCGGCGCCGATGCGCCGGCCGTCACGCCGATGCGGCGCTTGCCGGCGACCCATGCCGGATCGATCTGATCGGGTGCGTCGACCATGTACGCGGCCACGCCGCGCTTCTCGGCCACTTCACGCAGGCGGCTCGAATTCGAGCTGTTCGGGCTGCCGACGACGATCACGACGTCGCACTGCGGTGCCATGAACTTCACCGCATCCTGGCGGTTCTGCGTCGCGTAGCAGATGTCCTGCTTCTTCGGTTCGCGAATCTTCGGATACTTCGCCTTCAGCGCGCCGATGATCTCGGCGGCGTCGTCCACGGACAGCGTCGTCTGCGTAACGAGCGCGATGCGCTCGGGATCGGCGAGCTCGAGCTTCTGCACGTCCTCGACGCTTTCGACGAGATGCATGCCGCGCTCGACCTGCCCCATCGTGCCCTCGACTTCCGGATGGCCCTTGTGGCCGATCATCACGATGTCGACCCCGTCCTGGCGCATCTTCGCCACTTCGACGTGCACCTTCGTGACGAGCGGGCAGGTTGCGTCGTAAATGCGCAACCCGCGCACGTCCGCCTCGTCGCGCACGGCCTTCGACACGCCGTGCGCGCTGAAGATCACGGTGTTGCCGGCCGGCACTTCCTCGAGTTCCTCGACGAAGATCGCGCCTTTCTTCTTCAGATCCTCGACCACGTACTTGTTGTGGACGATTTCGTGACGGACGTAGATCGGCGCACCGTGCATCGCGATCGCGCGCTCGACGATCTCGATCGCGCGATCGACGCCCGCGCAGAAGCCACGCGGCTGGGCCAGCAGGATTTCGGCATCGGCGGCGACGGTCTGCCCGGACAGCGTATCGGTGGTGCTCATGATTACAGGATTCCGATGATTTTCACTTCGAACGTGAGCGCTTGGCCCGCGAGCGGATGATTGAAGTCGAACAGCGCCGAGGTTTCGCTGACTTCCTTCAGCACCCCTGCATAGCGGCCGCCGTCCGGCGCGTTGAACTCGATCAGGTCGCCCGGCGTGAAATCGTCGCCGACCATCCCGTTCTCGCGCAGCGTCGACAGCGTCACGCGCTGGAGCATGTCGGGATTGCGGGGACCGAACCCCTGCTCGGGCGTTAGCTGATAAGTCGAATGGTCGCCCACCCTGAGCCCGATCAGAATCTGTTCCAGCGAGGGCGCCAGTTGCCCCGCGCCGAGCAGCAGCGTAGCGGGCTTGTCGGAGAAGGTGTTGACGATGTCGGCGCCGTCGGCCAATGCAAGCCGGTAATGCAGCGTGACATGGGAACCGGGCTTCACTTCGGATAGATCGATGATGCTCATGAATGACTCGTGTTCGTCGGCGCCCGAACTGGCCGAAAGGCCCGGCGCAAAGTCAATATTGTAAGTCACCTGAGCGCGCAAGGCTGAAAGTGCGACGACATCGCGCCCGCGCCCGCCGCCAATGGAGTCTGGATCATGCTGTCACCCTGTCCCGCCGCACCGGCGACCGAATGTCGCGACACCGCCGATGCCCCCGTCGCTCCGGCCCGCCTCATCGACGCAGCCAGGCCGCCGGGCAAGCGCCGCCCGCGAAACTGGAAACCCCATCTGCCGCGCGAGCGCTTGCTGGAACGCGGGCCGGCGGCGCTGACCGACGCGGAGCTGATCGCGCTGCTGCTCGGCACGGGCGGCGGCGGCCACGACGTGTTCGCCAGCGCCCGCGCGCTGCTCGCACGTTTCGACGATTCGCTGCGCGACATGCTCGACGCGGAGCCCGGCGCGTTCGCCATGCACCCCGGCATCGGCCCCGCGCGCTCGGCGGTGCTGATCGCGGTAACGGAGATCGTGCGGCGCGCACTGGCCGAGAAAGCCCGCGAGCGGATGCAGATCGGCTCGCCAGGCGCGGTCGAGGATTATCTGCGGCTCCGGATCGGCACGCGTCCGCACGAGGTGTTCGTCACGCTGTACCTGGACGCCCGTCACGGTCTCATCGACGTGGAAGAGAGCGCCCGCGGCTCGCTGACGCGAATGGTTGTCTATCCGCGCGAGATCGTGCGGCGCGCGCTCATGCTGAATGCCGCCGCGCTGATCATCGCTCACAATCACCCGTCCGGCGCGGTGCAGCCGAGCGCGGAGGATCGCCGCCTGACGCGCATGCTGCACGAAGCGCTCACGCTCGTCGACGCGAAGCTGCTCGATCACGTGGTCGTCGGCACCGCCGATACATTTTCGTTCGCACGCGCCGGTTGGCTGTAGACTGTGGCCCGGCGACCCGCCCCGGGGTGGCCGCAACGACGAAGCGAAATTAGGTTTGATTTTTCTGAACTTTTTCTGCTAGAATCGTCGTCTGTCTTTTTTCCAACCAGTTCTAGCCATCGAAGGGCCTTGTCTGTAAAGGCTTCGGCGTTCTGAGTGCAGCCATGGATCACGTGGCGGTACGATGGAACCTTCATCGGCGATCGAACCCCGAATTTAGCGTATTAGGAGTGCTCTCATGGCACGCGTATGCCAAGTAACTGGGAAAGCGCCGATGAGCGGCAACAACGTTTCCCACGCAAACAACAAGACGAAGCGCCGCTTCCTGCCGAACCTGCAAAACCGCCGGTTCTGGGTGGAGAGCGAAAACCGCTGGGTGCGCCTGCGCGTCTCGAACGCCGGCCTGCGCCTGATCGACAAGAACGGCATCGATTCCGTGCTCGCTGACCTGCGCGCACGCGGCGAAGCCTAAGCCCAAGGAGCACAATCATGGCAAAAGGCGCACGCGACAAGATCAAGCTCGAGTCGACCGCTGGTACGGGTCACTTCTACACGACCACGAAGAACAAGCGCAACATGCCGGAAAAGATGGCGATCAAGAAGTTCGATCCCGTCGTCCGCAAGCATGTGGAATACAAAGAAACCAAGATCAAGTAATCTCCGGTTTCTGCCAGCCTGACGGCGACCAAAAAGCCCCGCACATGCGGGGCTTTTTGTTTTGCGCGCACGCGCGGGCCCGACGCGGTATGCTCTCCCCTTTCCGCGGCCACGGTCGACGGAACGCACAAGAGCTAAAGCGTAACGATGGAGATGCAGCATGAAATTCGACGTGGCGATCGTCGGCAGCGGCCTGGCAGGGCTGTCGGTCGCACTCAACCTGGCCAGCACGCGACGTGTCGCGCTGATCGCGAAACGTTCGATGATGGAGGGAGCAAGCGATAACGCGCAAGGCGGCATCGCGGCCGTCCTCGATTCGGCGGACAGCATCGAGAACCACGTCGACGACACGCTGGTCGCCGGCGGCGGCCTGTGCGACGAAGGCGCGACGCGCTACATCGTCGAGCACGGCCGCGAAGCGATCGAGTGGCTGATCTCGCAAGGCGTGCCGTTCACGAAGGACGATGCGGCCGAACTCGGTTTCCATCTGACGCGCGAAGGCGGCCACAGTCACCGTCGAATCATCCACGCGGCCGACGCGACCGGCCATGCGGTGCTCGCGACGCTGTCCGACCGCGCGCGCCAGCATCCGAACATCACGTTCTTCGAAAACCACCATGCGATCGACCTGATCACGTCGGACCGGCTCGGGCTGCCCGGCCGCCGCTGTCACGGGCTGTATGCGCTCGACGTCGACAACGATCGCACGATCACGATCGAGGCGCCGCACACGGTGCTCGCGACCGGCGGCGCCGGCAAAGTCTACCTGTACACGACGAACCCCGACACCGCGACCGGTGACGGCATCGCGATGGCGTGGCGCGCGGGCTGCCGCGTGTCGAACATGGAATTCATCCAGTTCCACCCGACCTGCCTGTTCCATCCGTACGCGAAATCGTTCCTGATTTCGGAGGCCGTGCGCGGCGAAGGCGGCCTGCTGAAGCTGCCGGACGGCACGCGCTTCATGCCCGCGCACGATCCGCGCGCGGAACTCGCGCCGCGCGACATCGTCGCGCGCGCGATCGACTTCGAGATCAAGAAGCGCGGGATCGACTGCGTGTATCTCGATATCAGCCACCAGCCGGAAGCCTTCCTGCGCGAACACTTCCCGACGATCCACGCGCGCTGCCTCGAATTCGGCATCGACATCGCGAAGCAGCCGATTCCGGTCGTGCCGGCCGCGCACTACACGTGCGGCGGCGTCGTCACCGACCTCGCGGGACGCACCGATCTCGCGGGCTTGTATGCGGTCGGCGAGACGTCGTACACGGGGCTGCACGGTGCGAACCGGCTTGCGAGCAATTCGCTGCTCGAATGTCTCGTGATCGGCCGCGCGGCGGCCGAGGCAATCGAGGCGGCCGGCTTCGACGCCGAAACGCCGGGCACGCTGCCCGCATGGGACGAAAGCCGCGTGTCGGATGCGGACGAGGAAGTCGTCGTGGCGCACAACTGGGACGAACTGCGCCGGTTGATGTGGAACTACGTCGGCATCGTGCGTACCGACAAGCGTCTCGAGCGCGCAAAGCACCGGTTGTCGCTGCTGCGCGACGAGATCCACGAGTACTACGCGAACTTCCGCGTGACGCGTGACCTGCTCGAACTGCGCAATCTCGTCGACGTTGCGACGCTGATCGTGAAGAGCGCGTATTCGCGCCGCGAAAGCCGCGGGCTGCACTACAGCCGCGACTGGCCGCACACGTTGCCGAAGGCGCTGCCGAGCGTGCTCACGCCCCGCTCGCGCCGCTGAGCGGCACGCCCTTCCGGCTTGCAGCCCACGAAAAAAGCCGCTGGCGTTTGCGCGCCAGCGGCTTTTTTCGTCAGACGGTATGTCGCGCGGTCAGTCGACGATCCGCATCGAATAGTCGGTCGCGTGCACATCCTTCGTCAGCGCGCCGATCGAGATGCGGTCGACGCCCGTCTCCGCGAACGTGCGCACCGTATCGAAATTGACACCGCCCGACACCTCGAGCACGGCGTTGCCGGACGCAACGCGCACCGCCTCGCGCATCATGTCTAGCGTGAAGTTGTCGAGCAGCACCGACTGCGCGCCATGCGCGAGCGCCGTATCGAGCTGCGCGAGCGTCTCGACTTCGACCTGCACCGGCACGCCGGCATCGAGCGCGAACGCCGCATCGAGCGCTTCACCGACACCGCCGGCTGCCGCGATATGGTTTTCCTTGATCAGGATGCCGTCGTACAGCGCGAGACGCTGGTTCTCGCCGCCGCCGACGCGCACCGCGTACTTCTGCGCGAGCCGCAGGCCCGGCAGGGTCTTGCGCGTATCGAGGATCTTCGCGCGCGTGCCTTCGACGCGATCGACGTAACGACGCGTCGCGCTCGCGACGCCCGACAGCAATTGCAGGAAATTCAGCCCGTTGCGCTCGGCCGTCAACAGCGCGCGCGCCGGCCCTTCGAGTTCGCAGACCGTCGAATCCGGCGTCATCCGGTCGCCTTCGCGATACCGCCACTGCACGACGATCGACGGATCGATTCGCGCGACGACGGCCTCGAACCACGGCACGCCGCACAACACCGCCTCCTCGCGCACGATGATGCGCGCACGGCGCCGCTCGCCTGCCGGCACGAGCCGCCCGGTCTGGTCGCCGGTGCCGACGTCTTCGGCGATCGCATCGGCGACGTTGCGCGCGATCGCTTCGTCGAATGCCGCGCCGTATTGGGCGCGCACGGCTTCGAACAACGGAGAGACTGCGCTGGTCATGCAGCCCCCACGTTCGCAAACAGTTGCTGATCGCGCTGCAGATCGCCGCTCGCCTGCACGCGCTTCTTGTGCGCCGCTGCGAAATCGAGCATCCGGTCGATCGGCAAACGCGCGCGCGCGCCGATCGCGGGATCGACGAAGATCTCGTTGTGACCGCGCTCGAGCACGTCGGCGAGGTTCGCGAGGCCGTTCATCGCCATCCACGGGCAATGGGCGCAGCTCTTGCAGGTCGCGCTGTTGCCGGCCGTCGGCGCGGCGATGAAGGTCTTGCCGGGCGCCGCGAGCTGCATCTTGTGCAGGATGCCGAGGTCGGTCGCGACGATGAAGTGCGTCGCGTCGAACTTCACGGCAGCGTCGATCAGCTGCGTCGTCGAGCCGACGACGTCCGCCTGCGCGACAACGTTTTCCGGCGACTCGGGATGCACGAGCACCTTCGCGTCCGGATACTCGGCACGCAACAGGTCGAGCTCGATGCCCTTGAATTCGTCGTGGACGAGGCACGAGCCCTGCCACAACAGCATGTCCGCGCCGGTTTTCTTCTGGATGTAGCTGCCGAGATGGCGATCGGGTGCCCAGATGATCTTCTCGCCCCGTGCGTGCAGGTCGGCGACGATCTCAAGGCCGATCGACGACGTGACCATCCAGTCGGCGCGCGCCTTCACGGCGGCGCTGGTATTCGCGTAGACGACGACGGTGCGGTCGGGATGCGCATCGCAGAACGCGGAGAATTCGTCGACCGGGCAGCCGAGATCGAGCGAGCAGGTCGCGTCGAGATCGGGCATCAGTACGCGCTTGCCGGGGCTCAGGATCTTCGCGGTTTCGCCCATGAAGCGCACGCCGGCGACGACGAGCGTCTGTGCGTCGTGGTCGCGGCCGAAGCGGGCCATTTCGAGCGAATCGGCGACGCAGCCGCCGGTTTCGTCGGCCAGTTCCTGCAGCTCGGCATCCACGTAGTAGTGAGCGACGAGCACGGCCTTTTCACGCGCGAGCAGCGCCTTGATGCGCGCCTTCAGTGCGGTGCGTTCTTCGGCGGACGGTGCCTCGGGCACCTTGGCCCACGCCTGGCCCACGCCGCAGACGGTCCCTGCCGAGATCGGCCGGTCGTACTCGACGGGTTTGATCGTCGATTGCATCTCCATATCTCCTGTCGACCAGAGTTAGTGCTTCAGCACTTACTCGGGTCCCATGCTTCGCGGTCGACCAGAGTTAGTGCGTGAGCACCTGCTCTGGCCCCATCCTCTACGCTTGCCCCGGGGCGCCACGTCGGCGCGGCCCCGAGTCTCATGCGAATTCCGGCACGTCGGGTCGCCCTTCGAAAACCGGCCGCCCAAATGAAAAAACCCCGCCAACGCGGGGTTTGTGACGTCCTGAGATTCTAATCGATTTCGAATCAGGCGTAGCGACGCAGGCGCGTCGCAAATTCCTGCAGCGCCTTGATGCCGCTTTGTTCCGCGCGATGGCACCAATCCTGCAATTGCGCGAGCAGTTGTTCGCGCGAGGCGGTCGAGCGATCCCAGATCGCGGCCAGATCCTGGCGCAGCTGGAAGTACGTATGCAGCTTCTGGCTGTTCGCGAAAATCTCCGGCAGCAGCTTCTTCTGCGGCTCGTCGAGGCCGTCGGCGTCCTTGTGAAACCACTTGCGCGCGCCGCGCATCAGCTGGTACTTCTCGCTCGAACCGAGTTCCTTCAGATGCGCGAGCTCCTGGCGGTACGCACGCTTCACGGCCTTGCCGTAGCGCGCCATCACTTCGTAACGGTTCGACAGCACGGCCTGCAGCGTTTCCTGGTCGAGCACCGTCTTCGGCTTGTTCAGACGCGGCGTCGGCGCAACCTTCTTCACCTTTGCGAGACCGAATGCCGACATGATGCGGATGTACATCCAGCCGATGTCGAACTCGTACCACTTGTTCGACAGCTTCGCCGACGTCGCGAACGTGTGGTGGTTGTTGTGCAGCTCTTCGCCGCCGATCACGATGCCCCACGGGAACAGGTTCGTGCTCGCATCGGCCGAGTTGAAGTTGCGGTAGCCCCAGAAGTGGCCGAAGCCGTTCACGACACCCGCGGCCCAGAACGGGATCCAGACCATCTGCACGGCCCACACGGTCAGGCCGAGCACGCCGAACAGTGCGATGTCGATCACCATCATCAGGCTCACGCCGAGGATCGGGTACTTCGAGTACAGATTGCGCTCGATCCAGTCATTCGGCGTGCCGTGGCTGAACTTGCGCATCGTTTCTTCGTTCTTCGCTTCCGCGCGATACAGCTCGGCGCCTTCGAGGAACACCTTCCAGATGCCGCGCGTCTGCGGGCTGTGCGGATCTTCCTCGGTTTCGCACTTCGCGTGGTGCTTGCGATGGATCGCGGCCCACTGGCCCGTCAGCATGCCGGTCGTCATCCACAGCCAGGCACGGAAGAAGTGACTCGCGATCGGGTGCAGCTCCAGCGCGCGGTGCGCCTGGCACCGGTGCAGGTAGACCGTCACACCGATGATCGTGACGTGCGTGACGGCGAGCGCGAACAACGCGACCTGCCACCACGAAAAGCGCAGGAGCCCGTGGGAAAGAAAATCGAGCAGGGAATTCAACAAGGCAGTTACCTGTGGTGAGAGCGATGCCGGCGCAAGCCGACGTCATAAAAATGAAAGCATACCGCGTGTAGACCGGAATTTTACTTCAACCGTTCCAAGTCTTTGTAAAAAATGAATATTTTCTTGTCTTGACGCAACGCAAACAGTCCATCGGCGGACCGGGAAAGCGCGGCGATCCGGTTCTGACCGCCCGATTCGCCCGATTCGCGCCTACGCCGCCGACGCCCGCCCGTCCGCCGCACCGCCGACCACCGCCACAGGCATCCCGTCCGCTACCGCGCCGGTCGCGGCCAGACCGTCCGGCAGGCCGACCACGCGCACTTCGCGCTGCGGGAACGGAATCGAGATTCCGTGCTCGCCGAAAAGCCGCCAGATGTTGCGGTTCACGGACGAACGCACGCCCGACGTGCCTTTCGCCGCATCCTCGATCCAGAAGCCGAGCTCCAGATCGATCCCGTCCGCGCCGAAGCTGACCAGATAAGCGGTCGGCGCCGGGTCCGCGAGCACGCGCGGCACGTCCTTCGCGGCTTCCGCGAGCACCGAGAGCGCTTGCTCGACGTCGCTGGTATAGGCAACCTGCACGGCGACCTTCGCGTAGCCGCGCGTCAGGTACGACGACTGGTTCTGCACGACGTCGGTGATCAGTTTCTCGTTCGGTATCAGCGTCTCGTTGCCGTCGAGGCCGCGCACGACCGTATAACGCGTGCGGATCTGCGTGACGACGCCCTGCAGCCCGCCGACGCTGATCGCGTCGCCGAGCCGCAGCGAGCGATCGAGCAGGATGATGAAGCCCGACACGTAGTTGCTGGCGATCTTCTGCAGCCCGAAGCCGAGGCCGACGCCCACCGCGCCGCCGAACACGCCGAGCACCGTCACGTCGATGCCGACGAGCGACAGCCCGATCAGGATCGCCGCGAACACGAGCAGCGCGCGGCCGACCCGCGACATCACGACCTTCAGGTTCGCGTCGAGCGTGGTGGCGCGCGCGAGGCGCTCCTCCAGCACCGAGCCGAGCCACATCGCGACCATCAGCGTCACGCACACCCACAATGCGCCGGAAATCACCGACAGCAGCGTCAGGTGCGCATTCGCGACGCGGAACTGCACGCTGTCGAGCCACGCGATCACGTCGCGCTGGATCCCGAGCACGGTCAGCACCATCGCCGCCCACACGATCACCGACACGATCTTCTCGACGATCGACAGCCACGCATGCGTGTGGCCGTCGCGCGCGAACACGCGCCGCGCGAAGAAGAACAGCACGTAGATGAGCCCGATGCCGAACAGCGGCACGAGCGCGAGCGACAGGAGCGACGTCGACATGAACGGGTCGAACCCAAGCTGCGCGGCCAGCACGAACAGGCCGCCGAACAGCGGGAACAGCGCGCGCTTCAGGCTTTGCGCACCGGCGCCCGGCGTCCGGCCGGCCGCGCGCCGGCGCGCGTCGATGCGGCCGTGCACGAAGCGCGCGGCGACCCACGCGAAACACAGCGCGCCGACGAGGATCGCCGCCTGCCAGATCATCACGGGCTGGTTGAAGTCGCGGATCACCGACGCGAGCCGGTGCGACAGCAGGCGGTTCTGCATCATCCGTGGGTCCTGCCGTTACTGCGCGCGTCGTTCGAGGACCGCAGCGAAGAAGCCGTCGGTCGCATGGCGGTGCGGCCACAGCGACAGGTAGTCGCCGGTCTCGAGCTCGATGCGCTGGTCGGCCAGCACCTTCTGCGCGGGCACCAGCACGAAGTCCGGATGGTCAGCCAGGAACTGCTCGACGATCGCTTCGTTCTCCGCGTCGAGCACGCTGCAGGTCGCGTAGACGAGCCGGCCGCCCTTCTTCACGAGACGCGCGGCGCTCGCGAGGATCGACGCCTGCTTCGGCGTAAGCTCCTCGATCGACGTGCGCGTCTGGCGCCACTTGAGGTCGGGGTTTCGGCGCAGCGTGCCGAGGCCGCTGCACGGCGCGTCGACCAGCACGCGGTCGATCTTGCCGGCGAGCCGCTTGATCTTCGCGTCGTGCTCGCTGTCGATCAGCACCGGATTCACGTTCGACAGTCCGCTACGTGCGAGGCGCGGCTTCAGCTTCGTGAGGCGCTTTTCCGACACGTCGAACGCGTACAGGCGCCCGGTCGAGCGCATCATCGCGCCGAGCGCGAGCGTCTTGCCGCCGGCGCCCGCGCAGAAATCGACGACCATCTCGCCGCGACGCGGCGCGACCAGCGAGCACAGCAACTGGCTGCCCTCGTCCTGCACCTCGATCTGGCCTTCCTCGAACAGCTTCAGGCGCGTGAGCGCCGGCTTGCCGACGACGCGCACGCCCTGCGGCGCGAACGGCGTCTCGCCCGCGTCGATGCCGTTCGCGCGCAGCGCGTCGATCACCTGTTCGCGCGTCGCCTTCTGCGCGTTGGCGCGCAGGTCCAGCGGCGCCGGGTAGTTCAGCGCCGCGGCGAGCTGCGCGAGCTCCTCGGCGTCGAAACGGGCCGACAGCGCCTGGTAGATCCAGTCCGGCAGGTTCGTGCGCACGCGCACCGGCAGGCTCGCCGGATCGATCTTCGACACGTGCTCGAGCCACGCGGCCTCGGTGTCGGACACGAACGGCTTGAGCGCATTGCGGCCGAGCGTCTGCATCAGGCCGAGCAACGTCAGGCGCCGCGCGGGGCTGCCCGTGCCGCTCTCGGCCAGGTGCGAAAACTCCATCTTCCGGCGCAGCACCGCGAACACCGCCTCGGCGATCACGCCGCGCTCGGCATGGCCGAGCTTCGGGTGCGCGCGGAAGAACCGGCTCGTGGTCGCGTCGGCGGGGCCGGTGAACTTCAGCACCTCGGCCAGCAAGGTCTCGGTCTGGCCAATCAGGAATCCGTGCAGCTTCATACGCCCTCGCTCGTTTCGGTATGCGGTTGATCCGCGAAAATCCAGCGCGCCTCTTCCGGCGCCACCACTGCCCGGCCGTTCTCGAGGCGCAGGCGCCCCTCGACGAACCAGCGCACCGCACGCGGATACAGCACGTGCTCGACCGTCAGCACGCGCTGCGCGAGCGCGGCCGCGTCGTCGCCGGCGCGCACGGGCACCGCGCCCTGCGCGACGATCGCGCCGCTGTCGAGTTCGGGAATCACGAAATGCACGCTCGCGCCATGCAGCGCGACGCCGGCATCCAGCGCCTGCTGGTGCGTGTGGATGCCCTTGAAGCTCGGTAGCAGCGACGGGTGGATGTTCAGCAGCCGGCCTTCATATCGTCTGACGAAATCGGGCGTGAGGATGCGCATGAAGCCGGCGAGCACGACGAGATCGGGCGCGAAGCGGTCGATCTCGGCGGCGAGCGCCGCGTCGAAGCTGTCGCGGCTGTCGAACGACCGGTGGTCGACCACCGCGGTCGCCACCCCGTGCGACGCGGCAAAAGCCAGGCCGGCCGCGTCGGGCCGGTTGGCGATCACGGCAGCGACCTCGGCCGGCCAGCGCTCCTGCGCGCACGCGCGGACGATGGCCTCCATGTTGCTGCCGCGACCGGAAATCAGGATCACGAGTTTTTTCATCCGCGAATTTTACCATTCGCCCCCGCGTTTCCCCCCTTCTCGGCCGCCGGGCCGCCCGAACGTTTATAATCTTCTGCTTTGCGGCATCCCACCGCCCATTCCCCCGACGCTGCATCCGCTATCGTGAAAGTCTTCCGCGGCCTGCCCAACGCCGAGAGCCGCGCGCCGTGCGCGCTGACGATCGGCAACTTCGACGGTGTCCATCGCGGCCACCAGGCCCTGCTCGCGCGCGTGCGCGCGGCAGCGGACGCGCGCGGCCTGCCCGTGTGCGTGATGACCTTCGAGCCGCATCCGCGCGAATTCTTCAACCCGGCCGGCGCGCCGCCGCGCATCGCGATGCTGCGCGACAAGCTGGAAGCGCTGCGCGAACACGGGGTCGATCGCGTCGTCGTCGAGCACTTCAACCATACGTTCGCGAGCCAGTCGCCGCAGGCGTTCGTCGAACGCACGCTGGTCGGCGGGCTGCACACGCGCTGGATGATGGTCGGCGACGATTTCTGCTACGGCGCGAAGCGCGCGGGCACCTTCGACACGCTGAAGGCGGCCGGCGAGCAGTACGGCTTCGAGGTCGAGCAGATGGGCACGGTCGCCGGCAGCGACGGCACGCGCATCTCCAGCTCGGGCGTGCGCGCCGCGCTCGCCGCGGGCGATCTCGACGCGGCCGCGCAGGCGCTCGGCCACGGCTACGCGATCAGCGGCCACGTCGCGCACGGGCTGAAGCTCGGCCGCGACCTCGGCTTCCCGACGCTGAACCTGCCGATCGCGCACAAGCGGCCGGCGCTCGCGGGCATCTTCGTCGTGCAGGTGCACGGCCTGGGCCCCGCCCCGCTGCCGGGCGTCGCGAGCCTCGGGCTGCGTCCGACCGTCGACGATTCCGGCCGCGTGCTGCTCGAAGTCCACCTGCTCGACTGGCACGGCGACGCGTACGGCAAGCTCATCCGCGTCGAATTCCTGAAGAAGCTGCGCGACGAGGCGAAGTTCGACGATCTCGAGGCGCTGTCGCGCGCGATCGCGCTGGACGTCGCGAACGCGCGCGCGTACTTCATCGAGCGCGACCGCGCGCCGGGCAGCCGCGCGACCGGCTTCGCGACATCGGCGACCGACCGAATTAGCTGATCCGGCCGGCGGCGCCCCGCGCCGCACCCTCGCGCCGCCGACACGCGCGCATCCCCGATTCACGACGCACGAGCGTCCCCCGATTTAGATAGCGATCCCATCATGAGCAACAAGAAAGCCGATTCGAAACCGCAGGCCAAGTATCCGGTCAACCTGCTCGACACGCCGTTCCCGATGCGCGGCGACCTGCCCAAGCGCGAACCGCAGTGGGTCAAGGAATGGGAAGAGCGCGGCATCTACGAGAAGATCCGCGCGGCCAGCCAGGGCCGGCCGAAGTTCATCCTGCACGACGGCCCCCCGTATGCGAACGGCGACATCCACCTCGGTCACGCGGTCAACAAGATCCTGAAGGACATCGTCGTGAAGTCGCGCAACATGGCCGGCTTCGACGCGCCGTACGTGCCGGGTTGGGATTGCCACGGGATGCCGATCGAGATCCAGATCGAGAAGCAGTTCGGCAAGTCGCTGCCGGCGGCCGAAGTGATGAGCAAGGCGCGCGCGTACGCGACCGAGCAGATCGAGAAGCAGAAGGTCGGCTTCAAGCGCCTCGGCGTGCTCGGCGACTGGTCGAACCCGTACAAGACGATGAACTTCGTCAACGAGGCGGAAGAGATCCGTGCGCTCGGCAAGATCATCGAGAAGGGCTACGTGTATCGCGGGCTGAAGCCGGTGAACTGGTGCTTCGACTGCGGCTCGGCACTCGCCGAGGCGGAAGTCGAGTACAAGGACCGCACCGACCCGACGATCGACGTGATGTTCGCGTTCGCGGAACCGGAAAAGACCGCGCAGGCGTTCGGCCTGCCGGCGCTGCCGCGCGCCGAGGGCGGCATCGTGATCTGGACCACCACGCCGTGGACGATCCCCGCCAACCAGGCGTTGAACCTCCATCCGGAAATCGTCTACGCGCTGGTCGACACCGAGCGCGGGCTGCTGATCATCGCGGAAGAACGCGTCGAGGCCTGCATGGCCGACTTCAAGCTGACGGGCCGCGTCGTCGCGACCACCCCCGGCGTGAAGCTCGCGAACCTGCGCTTCCACCACCCGCTCGCATCTGCCCACCCCGGCTACAAGCGCACCGCGCCCGTCTACCTCGGCGACTACGTGACGACCGACACGGGTACCGGCGTCGTGCACTCGTCGCCGGCCTACGGCATCGAGGACTTCCAGTCGTGCAAGGCGCACGGGATGACCGATTCGGACTTCATCAACCCGGTGATGGGCGACGGCCGCTACATCGAATCGCTGCCGCTGTTCGGCGGCCTGTCGATCTGGGACGCGAACCCGAAGATCGTCGAGGCGCTGAACGCGGCCGGCTCGCTGCTGCGCAGCGAGAAGTACACGCACAGCTACATGCACTGCTGGCGCCACAAGACGCCGATCATCTATCGCGCGACGTCGCAGTGGTTCGCCGGCATGGACGTCAAGCCGCGCGACGACGGCAAGACGCTGCGCGAAACCGCGCTCGAAGGCGTCGAGGCGACCGCGTTCTATCCGTCGTGGGGCAAGCAGCGCCTGTTCAGCATGATCGCGAACCGTCCCGACTGGACGCTGTCGCGCCAGCGCCAATGGGGCGTGCCGATGGCGTTCTTCGTGCACAAGGAAACCGGCGAGCTGCACCCGCGCACGCTCGAGCTGCTCGAGGAAGTCGCGAAACGCGTCGAGCAGTCGGGCATCGAGGCCTGGCAGACGCTCGACCCGCGCGAGCTGATCGGCGACGACGCGAACCTGTACGAAAAGAACCGCGACACGCTCGACGTGTGGTTCGACTCGGGCACGACGCACTGGCACGTGCTGCGCGGCTCGCACAAGGATCAGCTGCAATTCCCGGCCGACCTGTACCTCGAAGGCTCGGACCAGCACCGCGGCTGGTTCCACTCGTCGCTGCTGACCGCGTCGATGATCGACGGCCGCGCGCCGTACAAGGGCCTGCTCACGCACGGCTTCACGGTCGACGGCGAAGGCCGCAAGATGAGCAAGTCGCTCGGCAACGGCATCGACCCGCATGAAGTCGCGAACCGTCTCGGCGCGGAAATCATCCGCCTGTGGATCGCGTCGACCGACTATTCGGGCGAACTCGCGATCTCCGAGGAAATCCTGAAGCGCGTGACGGAAGGCTATCGCCGCATCCGCAACACGCTGCGCTTCCTGCTCGCGAACCTGTCGGACTTCGACTTCGCGCAGCATGCGGTGCCGGTCGGCGAATGGCTCGAGATCGACCGCTACGCGGTCGCGTTCTCCGCGCAACTGCAGACGGAACTGCTCGGCCACTACGAGAAGTACGAGTTCCATCCGGTCGTCGCGAAGCTGCAGACGTACTGCTCGGAAGACCTTGGCGGCTTCTACCTCGACGTGCTGAAGGACCGCCTGTACACGAGCGCGCCCGATTCGCGCGCCCGTCGCTCCGCGCAGACCGCGCTGTACCACCTGACGCACGGGCTGCTGCGCGTGCTCGCGCCGTTCCTGTCGTTCACCGCGGAAGAAGCGTGGAAGGTGTTCCAGCCGGCCAGCGACACCGTGTTCACGGAAACCTACTACACGTATCCGGAAGTCGCCGGTGCGGCCGCGCTGATCGAGAAGTGGGCGCTGCTGCGCGACGTGCGCGGCAACGTAACGAAGGCGCTCGAGGAGGCACGCACCGCGAACCGCATCGGTTCGTCGCTGCAGGCGGAAGTGACCGTGCATGCGAGCGGTGCGCGCTACGACGCCCTCGCGAGCCTCGGCGAAGACCTGAAGTTCGTGCTGATCACGTCGGCGGCAACGGTCGTGAAGGTCGACGACGAAGCGCAGGAAAGCGTCGACGTCGCGGCGTCGAAGTACCAGAAGTGCGAACGCTGCTGGCACTACCGCGAGGACGTCGGCGCGCACGCCGATCATCCGACGCTGTGCGGCCGCTGCTTCTCGAACCTGTTTGAAAACGGCGAAAACCGGAGCGCTGCTTGAATATGGCGAAGACTGTGTCGAAACCGGCCAGCGGCGCGCTCGCGCCCTGGCTCGGCATTTCGCTGATCGTGATTCTGTTCGACCAGCTGTCGAAGATCGCGATCCTGAAAACGTTCGCGTACGGCGCGCAGCATGCGCTGACGTCGTTCTTCAACCTCGTGCTGGTGTACAACCGCGGCGCCGCGTTCGGCTTCCTGTCGACTGCGAGCGGCTGGCAGCGCTGGGCGTTCACCGCGCTCGGCATCGGCGCGACGCTCGTGATCTGCTTCCTGCTGCGCCGTCACGGCCAGCAGCGGCTGTTCAGCCTGTCGCTCGCGCTGATCCTCGGCGGCGCGCTCGGCAACGTGATCGACCGGCTGATCTACGGCCACGTGATCGACTTTCTCGATTTCCACCTCGGCGCCTGGCACTTCCCGGCGTTCAACCTCGCCGATTCCGCGATCACGATCGGTGCGGTGCTGCTGATCTACGACGAACTGCGTCGCGTGCGCGGCTCGCGCTGAGCGCGCATACTCGGTGTCGACGGCCGGCTTCGCGCCGGCCGTTCCGTTTGACCCTTGGAGGCCTGAGTTGGCACACGCAGAACTCGCAGGAAAACACCTCGTTCTCGGCCTGACGGGCGGCATCGCCTGCTACAAGATCGCCGAGCTCACCCGGCTGCTGACGAAGGCGGGCGCGACCGTGCAGGTCGCGATGACCGAAGCCGCCACGCAGTTCATCACGCCCGTGACGATGCAGGCGCTGTCCGGCCGGCCCGTCTACACGAGCCAGTGGGATGCGCGCATCGACAACAACATGGCGCACATCGACCTGTCGCGCGAAGCCGACGCGATCGTGATCGCGCCCGCGTCGACGGATTTCCTCGCGAAGCTCGCGCACGGATTCGCTGACGACCTGCTGTCGACGCTGTGCATCGCGCGCGACTGCCCGCTGCTCGTCGTGCCTGCGATGAACCGCCAGATGTGGCAGAACCCGGCCACGCAACGCAACGCCGCGCAACTGCGCGCCGACGGCGTGACGGTGCTCGGCCCCGATTCGGGCGCGCAGGCGTGCGGCGAAGTCGGCGACGGACGCATGCTCGAACCCGAGGCGATCTACGAAGCGATCGTCGCGCACTTCGCGCCGAAGGTGCTCGCGCACCGTCGCGTGCTGATCACGGCCGGCCCGACGTTCGAGCCGCTCGATCCGGTGCGCGGCCTCACGAACCGCTCGAGCGGCAAGATGGGCTTCGCGCTCGCGCGCGCCGCGCAGCAGGCCGGCGCCGACGTGCATCTCGTCGCGGGGCCGGTCGCGCTCGACACGCCGTGGGGCGTGTACCGCCAGGACGTGCAGACGGCACAGCAGATGTACGACGCGGTGATGCAAGCCGTGTCCGACGCCGACATCTTCATCGCGGTGGCCGCGGTCGCCGACTGGCGCGTCGATCGTCCGGCCGAGCACAAGATGAAGAAGACGGCCGACCGCAAGATGCCGGCGCTCGCGTTCGTCGAGAACCCGGACATCCTCGCGTCGGTCGCGGCGCTGCCCGATCCGCCGTATTGCGTCGGTTTCGCGGCCGAAAGCGGCGACCTCGACGTGCACGGCGACGAGAAGCGCAAGCGCAAGAACGTGCCGCTCCTGGTCGGCAATCTCGGCCCGCTGACGTTCGGCCGCGACGACAACGAAGTCGTGCTGTTCGAGGCGGCCGGCCTCACGCGCCTGCCGCGCGCCCCGAAGGACGAACTCGCGCACGTGCTCGTCGCGGAAATCGCGAAGCGCCTGCCGGACAACCGCCTGATCTGATCACCCGCGCGGCGGCCCGCGCCGCCGCGCCCTTCCCGACCGATTCGACGACCGCATGAAACTCGATCTGAAGATTCTCGACGCGCGCATGCGCGACTACCTGCCCGCCTACGCCACCGCCGGCAGCGCGGGCCTCGACCTGCGCGCGTGTCTCGACGCGCCCGTCACGCTGCAGCCGGGCGAAACGACGCTCGTGCCGACCGGCCTCGCGATCCACCTCGCGGATCCGGGCTACGCGGCGCTGATCCTGCCGCGCTCGGGCCTCGGCCACAAGCACGGCATCGTGCTCGGCAACCTCGTCGGCCTGATCGATTCCGACTACCAGGGCCAGCTGATGATCTCGACATGGAACCGCGGCCAGACCGAGTTCGTGCTGAACCCGTTCGAGCGGCTCGCTCAGCTCGTGATCGTGCCGGTCGTGCAGGCGCAATTCAACATCGTCGACGACTTCGCGCAAAGCGATCGCGGCGAAGGCGGCTTCGGCAGCACCGGCCGACACTGAACGACGCCATGCAAAAAAGGGGCCTCGCGGCCCCTTTCCTTTTTCCGTGACCGTTCACCGATCGGCCGTCTGCGCAATCCGCGCGGGCACTAGCTCGCGTCGCCGCGCCTGCACGATGATCGCGTAGATCACCATCGCGACGAGTACGCCGAGCAGCACCGCCGACGATCCGACGGTGCCGAGCGCGAGCCCGCCCTTGTCAACCGGTTTCGTCAGCAGGTCGCCGACCGTCGCCCCGAACGGACGCGTGAGCACGAATGCGGCCCAGAACAGCAGCACGCCCGAAATGCGCGTGAAATAGTGGGCCAGAACGATCAGTGTGAGCAGCCCGCCGATCAGCAGCGCGCCGCCGCCGAAGCCGAGGCCCGAGCTGTCCGCGAGAAAATCGCCGAGCGCGGTGCCGAGCGTGTTCGAGAACAGGATCGCGATCCAGTACAGCAGTTCGACCTTGCGCGTGCGGATCAGGTCGACCGACAGCGATTCGCCGCTCAGCCGCCATACCGCGAAGATCGCCAGCAGGATCGCGACGAGAATCGACGAGCCGGCGGCATAGCCGAGGCCGAGCGTCCGGTCCATGAAATCGGACATCGTCGTGCCGGCGGTGCTCGTCGCGACGATCACCGCCCAGTAGATCGCCGGACGATACTGCGTCGTTCTGAGCTGGGCGCCCAGCGCCACGAGAAAGAAACCGAACAGCAGGATCGAGCTCACCGCATAGCCGACGTTCAGCGTCATCGACAGCAGGTCGCCGCCGGTCTCGCCGAGCGTCGTCGCGCAGATCTTCATGATCCAGAACGCGAGCGTGATTTCAGGAAGTTTGTTCATTCGAACCCCTTTTTACAGATGGCGACGGACTGGCGCGCGCCAGCCCGGATCGCGGACAGGTTCGAATGTAGTCGCCGCCGGCTTAACGGAACCTTAGCGGTGTGGCAGCGCCGCGCGGCCCGCGGCGCGCGCAGCCACGCGTCAACGCGCGTGCCGGTGCCGGTAGTGCAGTGCGTACGCGAGCGTCAGCAGCACGACGAACACGACGCCGACCACCATCGTCATCCGGAATTCGCGCGTGAAAGCGGTCGTCAGCAGGATCGCGCCGACGAGCCCCGCACCGAGCAGGCTGCCGAACGGGTGCCCCCACATCCGGAACGCGAGCGCCGGGCCGCGATATTGCGCGCGAAAACGCAGGTGCGTGACGAAGATCATCAGCCATGTGAACAGTGCGCCGAACATCGCGATCGCCATCATCACGGTGAACGCGGTATCCGGCGACAGCGCGACCAGCACCGCCGCGACCGCGACGCCGCTGGTCGAGATCCACAGCGCCGCACGCGGCACGCCGTTGTTGCCGAGCCGGCCGAACACGGCCGGCGCGAGCTGCGCGCGCGACAGGCTGAACATCATCCGCGTCGTCACGTAGAGCTGGCTGTTCATCGCCGACAGCGCCGCGATCAGCAACACGAAGTTGATCACGCCGGCCGCGTACGGCACGTGCGTCGCGGCCATCACCTTCACGAACGGGCTTTCGTCGGTGCCGGCCTGCGTCCAGGGCACGATCGCGAGCATCAGCGACAGCGTGAGCAGGTAGAACAGCACGAGCCGGAACACCGTCGAGCGGAACGCGCGCGTGACCGCATGCTGCGGATCGCGCGCCTCGCCGGCCGCGATCGCGACCGCCTCGATGCTCATGTAGCTGAAGATCGCGACGATCACCGCGACCCAGGTGCCCCATGGCCCTTTCGGCATGAAGCCGTCGTGCGCGGTGTAGTTCGCGAAGCCGATGCCCGAAGCCGCCGGCGCAGACCACACGAGATACGCGCCGAGCGCGATGAACACGACGATCGCCGCGATCTTCAGCAACGAGAACGCATATTCGACCGACCCGTACAGCGTGACGCTCGCGAGGTTCACCGCGATCAGCAGCGCGGAGAAGCCGATCACCCAGTACCAGCCGGGCACGGCGGGAAACCAGTACTTCATGAAGACGGCGATCGCGCTGATCTCGGTCCCGATCGCGAACACGACCGCGAACCAGTACGCATAGCGCACGAGAAAGCCCGCGAGCGGGCCGACGTAATGCTCGGCGTACGCACCGAACGAGCCGGCCGTCGGATGCGCGACCGTCATTTCCGCGAGCGCGCCCATCAGCAGCAGCGCGATCAGCGCGCCGATCGCGTACGAAACCAGCACGCTCGGGCCCGCGAGCCCGATCGCGAACCCGCTGCCGAGGAACAGCCCCGTGCCGATCGCGCCGCCGATCGCGATCATCGCCATCTGCCCCGACGTCAGCGCATGGCGCAACCCTTGTTCGCGCGCGACGATGTTGTCGAACGACCGTTGTTGTTGTGTCACCGCGTTACCACTCCCCTGCACCACCATCGCGCCGCCGGCGCCAGATAAAGCGAAACGGCGCGGAAAACTTCCCGCGCCGTTCGCATGAACAACGAATTATCGCTTACTCGACTTCGACCGTCTCTTCGTTCGGCTTGTGCGGCGGATTCGCCAGCTTGTCGAACGACAACTGCACCTTGTCGTTTTCGTCGACGTCGACCGTCACGTGACCGCCATTGACGAGCTTGCCGAACAGCAGTTCATCGGCCAGCGCGCGACGGATCGTGTCCTGGATCAGCCGCTGCATCGGCCGCGCGCCCATCAGCGGGTCGAAGCCGTGCTTCGCGAGATGCTTGCGCAACGCGTCGGTGAAGAGCGCGTCGACCTTCTTCTCGTGCAGTTGCTCCTCGAGCTGGATCAGGAACTTGTCGACCACGCGCATGATGATTTCCTCATCGAGCGAGCGGAAGCTGATGATCGCGTCCAGACGGTTGCGGAACTCCGGCGTGAACAGGCGCTTGATGTCGGTCATCTCGTCGCCCGTCTCGCGGCGCGTCGTGAAGCCGATCGTCGCCTTCTGCATCGACTCGGCGCCCGCGTTCGTCGTCATGATGATGATGACGTTGCGGAAATCCGCCTTGCGGCCGTTGTTGTCCGTCAGCGTGCCGTGGTCCATCACCTGCAGCAGCACGTTGAAGATGTCCGGATGCGCCTTCTCGATTTCGTCGAGCAGCAGCACGCAGTGCGGCTTCTTCGTGACGGCTTCGGTCAGGAGGCCACCCTGGTCGAACCCGACGTAGCCCGGCGGCGCGCCGATCAGGCGACTCACCGCGTGACGCTCCATGTATTCCGACATGTCGAAGCGGATCAGTTCGATGCCGAGCGTGAACGCGAGCTGACGCGCCACTTCGGTCTTGCCGACGCCCGTCGGACCGGAGAACAGGAACGCGCCGATCGGCTTGTCCATCTTGCCGAGGCCCGCGCGCGCCATCTTGATCGACGCCGCGAGTGCGTCGATCGCCGGATCCTGGCCGAACACGACGCTCTTCAGGTCGCGATCGAGCGTCTGCAGCTTGCTGCGATCGTCCTGCGACACGCTCTGCGCCGGCACGCGCGCGATCTTCGAAATGATTTCCTCGATCTCGCTCTTGCCGATCGTCTTCTTCTGCTTCGACTTCGGCAGGATGCGCTGCGCGGCGCCCGCTTCGTCGATCACGTCGATCGCCTTGTCCGGCAGGTGACGGTCGGTGATGAAGCGTGCCGACAACTCGGCCGCGGCCGACAGCGCACCCGACGAATACTTGACGCCGTGATGCTCCTCGAAGCGCGACTTCAGCCCGCGCAGGATCGCGACCGTCTGCTCGACGGTCGGCTCCGTCACGTCGACCTTCTGGAAGCGCCGCGACAGCGCCGCGTCCTTTTCGAAGATGCCGCGATATTCGGTGAACGTGGTCGCGCCGATGCACTTGAGCGTGCCCGACGACAGCGCCGGCTTCAGCAGGTTCGATGCGTCGAGCGTGCCGCCCGAAGCAGCGCCCGCGCCGATCAGCGTGTGAATTTCGTCGATGAACAGGATCGCGTGCGGCCGTTCCTTCAGCTCCTTCAGCACCGTCTTCAGACGCTGCTCGAAGTCGCCGCGATACTTGGTGCCCGCGAGCAGCGCGCCCATGTCGAGCGAATACACCTGTGCGTTCGCGAGGATGTCCGGCACTTCGCCGCGCGTGATGCGATAGGCGAGCCCTTCGGCGATCGCGGTCTTGCCGACGCCGGCTTCGCCGACGAGCAGCGGATTGTTCTTGCGGCGGCGGCACAGCACCTGCACGACGCGCTCGACTTCCGGCTCGCGACCGATCAGCGGATCGATGCGGCCATCCTTCGCCATCTGGTTCAGGTTCTGCGTGAACTGCGCGAGCGGGGTTTCCTTTTGCGCGTTCGCGTCTTCGCTTTCCGCGTTCGCGTCGGCCGACTTCGCGGCTTCGCCGCCGTTCGTCTTCGCGATGCCGTGCGAAATGAAGTTCACCACGTCCAGGCGCGTGACGCCCTGCTGCTGCAGGTAATAAACCGCGTGCGAATCCTTCTCGCCGAAGATCGCGACCAGCACGTTCGCGCCGGTGACTTCCTTCTTGCCGTTCGACGTCGACTGGACGTGCATGATCGCGCGCTGGATCACGCGCTGGAAACCGAGCGTCGGCTGGGTATCGACATCGTCGGTGCCCGGGACGGTAGGTGTGTTGTCGTGGATGAAATTGCGCAGGTTCTGACGCAAGTCCTCGATGTTGGCCGCACACGCGCGCAACACCTCGGCTGCCGTCGGATTATCCAGCAGGGCCAGCAGCAGATGCTCGACCGTAATGAACTCATGGCGCGCCTGGCGTGCTTCCATGAACGCCATGTGCAGGCTGACTTCCAATTCCTGGGCAATCATGCTTCCTCCATCACGCACTGCAGCGGATGCCCGGCCTGCCGCGCATGGGTAACGACTTGCTCAACCTTGGTCGACGCGATGTCCCGCGTATAGACCCCACAAACTCCTCGCCCTTCACGATGGACCTTCAGCATGATCTGCGTGGCCGTCTCGCGATCCTTCTTGAAATACTCCTGTACGACCATCACGACGAACTCCATCGGCGTGAAGTCGTCGTTCAGCAGCACCACCTTGTACATCGAAGGCGGCTTGAGCTTCTGCTGCTTGCGTTCCAGGACGGTGCTGTCCTGCTTGTCCGGGATAATCGCCATACACCCATTCTAAACAACTCGGACAGGCCCGCAATCCTGCCATTACCCGACCGACCGGCCGGCGCCCTCCCTGGTTCCCGACGACTCGCGATCGTCTTCGTGCCATACGAAAGCCGGCTGCGGTGCCGGCTTTCACGCGTGGCGCGGAACACGAACCGTCAGGGGGGAAACCGCACCGGACCGTCGCATCCGCATCCAGTATCCCACAAGCCGGGACGACTCGATCGCGTGTCACTCGAGCCTGGTATATGAGCCGATTATGCGACTTTTCAAGTCCGCGCGCTCGGCGGCATGCTGCAAAGCAAAGCCGGAAAAACCCTGAAAATGGGTTCTTTACAACGGCCCTCTAACCGTCTAAAAATTCCGCTTGACACTCAAATAAAGAGCGCCAACAATCAAGCTGGCACTTTTTTCAACTCGTCGGTTGGCGAAATGAAAGAGGCCGAAGGTGAGCTTGTGAGGGGGGAACGGCTGTATTTTCCGGTCGTTTAGCTTTTCGAGCGTGCTCGTGGTAAGTAGCAGCGACTGTGTGACAGGGGAAGTAGGAAAATGGCAACTGGTATCGTTAAGTGGTTCAACGACGCGAAGGGCTTCGGTTTCATCACTCCCGACGAGGGCGGTGAAGATCTGTTTGCGCACTTCTCGGCCATCAACATGCAGGGCTTCAAGACCCTGAAGGAAGGCCAGAAGGTTAGCTTCGAGGTCGTTCAAGGGCCGAAGGGCAAGCAAGCGTCGAACATCCAGGCCGCGTAAAGGCACCGGATATCAGACGAAGAAACCCGGCATTGCGCCGGGTTTCTTTTTTTTCAGGCCGGCCACGCGTTAATTCGATTGGCCGGCCTTTTCGTTCAATCCCGATAATTGAACATGTATTGTCTTGTCGCACGCGCAGATCGAATGCCGTCATACGCGTGAAACATATTCAATACTCGTTACACGACCTTCAGCGTGCCCATCATGCCGAGATCCTCGTGTTCGAGAATATGGCAGTGAAACATGCGCTCGCCGGGCATGTCCTGCCTGACGAGCATCGTCACGGTCTCGCCGCTGCGCACGTTCACGGTGTCGCGCCACGCGCGGAACGGTTCGCTCGAGCGCGTGCCGTCCGATGCGCGCTCGATCACCTGGAATTGCGTGCCGTGCAAATGGAACGGATGATCCATGTCGGTGGCATTGCGAATCGCCCAGCGTTCGACGTCGCCGCAGCGGCTCGTCAGCGTCGCACGGTGCGGCGCGTAGGTCGCGCCGTTGATCGTGAAGCGCATCCCGGCCGGGCGGCCATGCGCCGGGCTGTGCATCATCGCGTCCATGTCCATCTCCTCGCCGAACGCGACCTCCTTGTGCGCAACCGGTTCGCCGAGGGCAGGCACCGCGCGCAGCGTGGCCGGCAGCGCACGGGCGGCGGCCGGTGCGAACGTGACGTCGGCGAGTGGCAGTGTCGGATCGGGCGGCAGACTGCCGTGGCCGCCGTCGTGCGACATCGCCATCTTGCGGCGGTCGTATTCGGCCGCCTGCAGCACCGCGCGTGACGCGCGATCGCCCGCGCGCACCAGCAGTTCCGCGCGTTCGCCCGGCGCGAGCAGCAGCGACGTCACGCGGCGCGGCGCATCGAACAACCCGCCGTCGGTGCCGACCTGCTCGAACGCTCGGCCGTCGTCGAACGCAACGCGCAGGTAGCGCGCGCTGCACGCGTTCCACACGCGCCAGCGCTCGTCGCCCGCGACGTCGATCCGCGGCCGGCGCGCACCGTTGACCAGCACGAACTGGCCTTCGCGGCCGTTCATCCAGTCCATCATGTCGTTCGGCGGAATCGTGCCGTCGCGCGCGAGTTTCAGGTCGGACACGAACAGGTTGCGCTCGGGCCAGCCGGCGAGCGGATCGTCGGCGGCACGCACGACGAACGGGCCCGCCAGCCCGCGGAACACCTGCTCGGCGGTCATCATGTGCGGATGCGGGTGATACCAGTAGGTGCCGGCGCTCCCCTTCGGCAGCGTGAAGCGATACACGCGCGACGCGCCCGGCGCGACGGGATCGGACGGGTTGCCGTCCTGGTCGGGCGGCACCGGCAGGCCGTGCCAGTGGATCGTCGACGGCTGCGGCAGCTTGTTCACGAAGCGGATTTCGACCGTGTCGCCCTCGCGCACGTCGATCAGCGGCCCGACCACCGGCCCTTGCGTGCCCGCGCCGAACTGCCAGAACGTCGTCGGACGCGCACCGTGCAACATCGGACGCGCGACCGGCTGGGCGACCAGCGTCGCGCGGAACGTGCCCGGCTCGCGGCTTTCGTTCGCGAGCGTGCGCAGCGATGCGAGCGGCGCGCCGGACGGCAGCGCATCGGCCGCCGCGAGCGCGGCTGGCGCCGGTATCGCGTGCTGCGCGTGGTCCGCCATCCCTGACATGCCCGACATCCCCGGCATGTCGTCCATCTGATCCATGCCGGCCATGCCCGTATGACCGGCATGCTGCGCCCAGGCGGTGCGCGCAAACAGCGATGCCGCCGCGACGCCAATGGCGTGCGACAGGAAGGTTCTCCGTATCATCAATCGTTCCTCGTTATTCGTGCTGCGTCGCGCGGCCGTCGCGACACTCGCGCCGGCCGGCACGGAGAAGCGCTCGTGCGCGACGCGAATCCTGATGCCCGCGTCATCATAACCGCAGCCCCCGGCGGAGGCGCGGCGACTGCGAGCGAGCGTCGATACGACGCAGCGCGCGGCCGGTCGGACGAACGGACCGGAGACCGGGATCGTCGAGCGTTTTCGATCGTCGCCGGGTGCTGCGGCGCCTCACCGCATTCACCGCCGCCCGCTGTCGCCACGTCACGTCGAGACAATTCGCCCCTGCCGCTCATCCCGCGATCGGCGTGCCGGACACCACCCATGCACGAACCCGCCAATTTTTCACGATGCGGAACAAGTCCCTGCGTTATAAAAATTCGTGGTGCACGGCAAAAATTCGTTGTTTCGCGATGCCAAAAAACGTTCCGCAATACAAAACGAGCGAGATAAACAATTGTTTTTACGAGATATTTTTTGTTTCGAGAAAGCACTCTACGTGCACCATCGGGCGCGGCCCTGGACGTAGACTTTGTTCCATGCACTGACGCTTCGCCACGACGGTCGATACGGAATCCGGCGCAAGCAGCCAGTCGGGCCACGGCCGGACGAACCGGCGGGCGGCACAACAGAATCGCTTGTGATCAGAAAGGGAGAACGGAAATGAAGGGATTTCGCTTTGGTTCAGCGCTCGGGTCGTTCTACATCCTGCCGGGTAATGGCGGCTGGGAAGCGACGTTCGGCAACGCCCTGCTCGGCGCGTTCTCGTGCCCGGAAGTGGCGGCCGACCACATCTCCCGCGGCGACTGCGAGCAACTGTCCGAACTGGATACGGCCACGCTCGAAGTGCCGCACGAAATCGCCGAGTGGGAAATCGTGCACGTCTGAATGGCACGCCGGCAACGAAAAACGCCCCGGGTGACCGGGGCGTTTTCATGTTCGGCGGAACGGCGAGCCGCCAGGCCCGCCGCATCGGCTGGTGCCGCTGCCGTGGCGCGCGCGGGAGCGCGGCCTGCGTCAGGCGACTGCGTCGACGATGCCGTTCAGCGTTGCGCTCGGGCGCATCGCCCGGCTCGTCAGCTCGACGTTCGGTCGGTAGTAGCCGCCGATCGCCTGCGCGCTGCCCTGCGCCGCCGACAGTTCTTCGAGGATGCGCGTCTCGTTGTCGGACAGCGACTTCGCGACGCCTTCGAACTGCGCCTTCAGCGCAGCGTCCTCGGTCTGCTCGGCCAGCGCCTGCGCCCAGTAGAGGCACAGATAGAAGTGACTGCCGCGGTTGTCGAGGCCACCGACCTTGCGCGCCGGCGATTTGTTCTCGTCCAGGAACTTGCCGGTCGCCTGGTCGAGCGTCTTCGCGAGCACGAGCGCCTTCGGGTTCTGATACGCGTTGCCGAGATGTTCGAGCGACGCGGCCAGCGCGAGGAATTCGCCGAGCGAATCCCAGCGCAGGAAGCCTTCCTCGACGAACTGCTGCACGTGCTTCGGCGCCGAGCCGCCCGCGCCCGTTTCGAACATCCCGCCGCCGGCCATCAGCGGCACGATCGACAGCATCTTCGCGCTGGTGCCGAGTTCCATGATCGGGAACAGGTCGGTCAGGTAGTCGCGCAGCACGTTGCCCGTGACCGAGATCGTGTCCTTGCCCGCGCGGATGCGCTCGAGCGAGAAGCGCGTGGCGTCTTCCGGCGTCATGACGCGGATGTCGAGGCCGTTCGTGTCGTGATCCTTCAGGTAGCGTTCGACCTTCGCGATGATCTGCGCGTCGTGCGCACGTGCCGGATCGAGCCAGAACACGGCCGGCGCGCCGGTCGCGCGGGCGCGGTTCACCGCGAGCTTGACCCAGTCCTGCACCGGCGCGTCCTTCGTCTGGCACATGCGCCAGATGTCGCCCGACTCGACCGCGTGCTCGAGCAGCACGTTGCCGGCTTCGTCCGTGACGCGCACGACGCCGTCGGCCGGGATCTGGAACGTCTTGTCGTGCGAACCGTATTCCTCGGCCGCCTGCGCCATCAGGCCGACGTTCGGCACGCTGCCCATCGTGACCGGGTCGAATGCGCCGTGCTGCTTGCAGTCCTCGATCACGGCCTGATAGACACCCGCGTAGCAGCGATCCGGAATCACGGCCTTCGCGTCGTACAGTTCGCCGTCCGGGCCCCACATGCAGCCCGACTCACGGATCATCGCCGGCATCGATGCGTCGACGATCACGTCGCTCGGCACGTGCAGGTTCGTGATGCCCTTGTCCGAGTTGACCATCGCGAGGCGCGGACGTGCTGCGTATTCGGCCTTGACGTCGGCTTCGATCGCTTCGCGCGTGTCGGCCGGCAGGTCCTTCAGGCGCGCGTACAGGTCGCCGATGCCGTTGTTCGGGTTGAAGCCGGCCTGCGCCAGCACGTCCGCGTGCTTCGCGAGCGCGTCGCGGTAGAACACCGACACGAAGTGACCGAACAGGATCGGGTCCGAGACCTTCATCATGGTCGCCTTCAGGTGCACCGAGAACAGCACGTCCTGCGCCTTCGCGTCGGCGATCTGCGCTTCGATGAAGCTGCGCAGCGCCTTGCGGCTCATCACCGATGCATCGATAACTTCACCGGCCTTCACGGCCGTCTTTTCCTTCAGCACCTTCTTCACGCCGTCGGCCGTCGTGAGTTCGATCTTCACGCTGCCGGCATCGGCGATCAGCGCCGACTTCTCGCTGCCGTAGAAGTCGCCTTCGCTCATGTGCGCGACGTGCGCCTTCGACGTCGCCTTCCATGCGCCCATCTTGTGCGGGTGCTTGCGTGCGTAGTTCTTGACCGACAGCGGCGCGCGACGGTCGGAGTTGCCTTCGCGCAGCACCGGGTTCACCGCGCTGCCCTTGATCTTGTCGTAGCGGGCCTTGACGGCCTTCTCTTCGTCGGTCGACGGCTCTTCCGGGTACGCCGGCAGCTTGTAGCCCTGCGTCTGCAATTCGGCGATCGCGGCCTTGAGCTGCGGCACCGACGCGCTGATGTTCGGCAGCTTGATGATGTTCGCTTCCGGCTTCAGCGTGAGCTGGCCCAGTTCGGCCAGATCGTCGGAACCCTTCTGCTCCGGCGGCAGGACGTCGGCGAATGCCGCGATGATGCGGCCGGCGAGCGAGATGTCGCGCGTTTCGACGGCGACGCCCGACGAGCGCGTGAAGGCCTTGACGATCGGCAGCAGCGAATAGGTCGCGAGCGCCGGCGCTTCGTCGGTGAGGGTATAGATGATCTTGGGCGAAGTGGACATGGTCGATGCGTTGCTACGTGAAAATTTGGGACTGAGGAGCGCCGACGGTAATCGGCGGGGAGCGACCGGGTCGATCGCGAAAGGGGCGTGCCGGCTAGCCGGACGGTGGTGTTGCGAGGGCCGTCATGTTCTACCTTGCAGGGCGTGCGAGCCGCATCGCGGCGCCGCGGCCCGCATGCCGGACCGCCCTGCCAACAAACCTGCCGTTCATGAAATGCCCCGGCGCCGGCAGTAGGCGCCGGGGCTGCCGGCGGTCCGCCGGCCTGCCCCGGAACGGGACTTACATGTTCTCGATCAGCACTTCGCCGAAGCCGGAGCACGACACCTGCGTCGCGCCTTCCATCAGGCGCGCGAAGTCGTACGTGACGCGCTTCTGCAGGATCGACTTCTCCATCGCGGCGATGATCGTATCGGCCGCTTCCGTCCAGCCGAGGTGGCGCAGCATCATTTCCGCCGACAGGATCTCGGAACCGGGGTTCACGTAATCCTTGCCCGCGTACTTCGGCGCCGTGCCGTGGGTCGCCTCGAACATCGCGACCGAATCCGACAAGTTCGCGCCCGGCGCGATCCCGATGCCGCCGACCTGAGCGGCCAGCGCGTCGGAGATGTAGTCGCCGTTCAGGTTCAGCGTCGCGATCACGTCGTATTCGGCCGGGCGCAGCAGGATCTGCTGCAGGAACGCGTCGGCGATCGAATCCTTGATGACGATCTCGTTGCCCGTCTTCGGGTTCTTCACGCGCATCCACGGGCCGCCGTCGATCAGCTCGCCGCCGAACTCCTTCTGCGCGAGCGCGTAGCCGGCGTCACGGAACAGGCCTTCCGTGAACTTCATGATGTTGCCCTTGTGCACCAGCGTGACCGACTTGCGATCGTTGTCGATCGCATACTGGATCGCCTTGCGCACGAGACGCTCGGTGCCTTCCGTCGACACGGGCTTGACGCCGATCCCCGAGGTTTCCGGGAAGCGGATCTTCTTCACGCCCATTTCTTCCTGCAGGAACTTGATGACCTTCTTCGCCTGCTCGGAGCCCGCGGCCCATTCGATGCCCGCGTAGATGTCTTCCGAGTTCTCGCGGAAGATCACCATGTCGATCTTTTGCGGCTCGCGCACCGGCGACGGCACGCCCTTGAAATACTGGACCGGGCGCAGGCATACGTAGAGGTCGAGCTCCTGGCGCAGCGCGACGTTCAGCGAACGGATGCCGCCGCCGACCGGGGTCGTGAGCGGCCCCTTGATCGACACCACGTATTCCTTCAGCACCTGCAGCGTTTCGTCCGGCAGCCACACGTCCGGACCGTACACCTTCGTCGCCTTCTCACCCGCGAAGATCTCCATCCAGTGGATCTTGCGCTTGCCCTTGTAGGCATGCGCGACCGCCGCGTCGACGACCTTGATCATCACCGGCGTGATGTCGAAGCCCGTACCGTCGCCTTCGATATAGGGAATGATCGGCTGATCGGAAACGTTGAGCGAGAAGTCCTTGTTGACGGTGATCTTGTCACCGCCCTCCGGAACCTTGATGTGCTGATACGGCATGATCGACTCCAGTGACGTGGCTGAGCAGGTGATGCTGGTCGAAACTGCGCGCGCGGCGAGGTGGCCCTGCCACCCTCGTGACGGCAACAGCGAGCGCTATTCTAGCGCCCCAACCGGGGCCGGCGGCACGAAGCGCGACGCTGCGTATCAAGTCTTCCCTTATGTCTTATATAAGACAGAGGACTTGCCGTTCCGTATTATGCATTAAGATTCCGCCATTTGCCATAGACCGCCCGTCCCGCTTCCCGCGGCACGTCGGGCGGGCGCCTCGACATGACCCTGATCGCCCTCAACAAGCCGTTCGGCACGATTTGCCAGTTTTCCGCGCACGAGACGCGGCCGTCGCTCGGCGACTGGGTGAAAGCACCCGGCGTCTACCCGGCCGGCCGGCTCGACGCGGACAGCGAGGGCCTGCTGCTGCTCACCGACGACGGCGCGCTGCAGGCGCGCATCGCCGAGCCGCGCCACAAGCTCGTCAAGCGCTACTGGGCGCAGGTCGACGGCGCGCCGGGCCCGGCCGACCTGAAGGCGCTCGCGCGCGGTGTCGATCTCGGCGACTACGTGACGCGTCCGTGCCGCGCCGAATTCATCGAGCCGCCCGATACGCTGTGGCCGCGCAATCCGCCGATCCGCTATCGCGCCGCGATCCCGACCACGTGGATCGAACTCGCGATCACCGAAGGCAAGAATCGGCAGGTGCGGCGCATGACGGCCGCGATCGGTTTCCCGACGTTGCGTCTCGTGCGCGTCGGCATCGGCGCGCTCGACATATTCGCGCTCGGCATTGCACCGGGCGAAACAATCGCGCTGCCACCGCGCGCCCCGTGGGATGGTTTCGCGCGCGCTGAATGACGCATTCCGGCCGCGCGAATTTTTCGTCATCTTTTTCGTCAACCGCCTGCGAAGATCGCGCGTTAAACCACGCAGATGCCAACCTTAGCTATCCGGCATTGGCAGCCGAATCCGTGTTTGCGTCACGAAAGCGACGTTTTCATCGAATACGATTCGGCGCCCGCAGCGCAATGAGAAATTTCTCGAAGCGTCTGTCAACCGAAAGGTGGATGGCACCGTTAGACGACATGACTCCTATTGCCGGGTCATTTGGTTAATTAACTAAAGCTGAGGAACACAACATGAACAAACTGATCGCTGCTCTGGTCGCTGGCCTCTTCGCAACGGCTGCTTTCGCACAAGCTTCGGCTCCGGCCGCTCCGGCTGCTGCTGCTCCGGCAGAAGCTGCTTCGGCACCGGCTAAGAAGGCAACGCACAAGAAGCACCACGCTGCTAAGAAGCACCACGCAGCTAAGAAGGCAGCTAGCGAAGCCGAAGCACCGGCAGCTGCTTCGAACTAAGTAAGCAAGCTGTAATAACGCAGTCAAGAACACGCAGTCTTGCCGTTCTTACGGCGTTGAAAGGCAGATCACCGCGAGGCGATCTGCCTTTTTCTTTTTTGTGCCCGCCGGCGCGCTTCGCGTACCATGCGGGTCTCGTTTTCCCGATAGGAGCCCTGCTGTGCGATTCTCCCTGCGCCCGTCGCTCGGCCGCCTTGCGCGCGCCGCCGTGTTTCCCGCCGCGCTCGCCGTCCTCGCGCTCGGCATGCAGACCGCCCACGCGCAGATGCCGCCCGGCGCCAAGCAGCCGAGCGAGTTCCCGCGTGCGAAGCTGCGCGCCGGCATGTACGTGATCGACGCGGCCGTCGCCGCGAACGACGCCGACCGCGAACAGGGACTGATGTACCGGTCGCAGCTCGCGCCGAACGAAGGCATGCTGTTCGTGTTCAACGAGAACGCCGTGCACTGCTTCTGGATGAAGAACACGCTGATCCCGCTGTCGATCGCGTTCATCCGCGCGGACGGCACGATCACCGACATCGACGAGATGAAGGCCGAAACGACCGACAACCACTGCCCGCGCAACAACGGCGTCTATGCGCTCGAAATGAGCAAGGGCTGGTTCGCGGCGAAGGGCATCAAGCCTGGCATGAAGCTCGAAGGCCTGCCCAAGGCCCAGTAACGGCCATTGCCGCGGCGCCGCCGCACGTCGACCGAAGCCGGCCGCCCATTCTTGTGTTGGGCGCCGGTATTTTTTTTCGCCGGCCGACGGCGACGCGCGCCTTGATTCGGCCAATGCTGCCCGCATCTGCAAAAGCCACGGACAAGCGCTATCCTTTAAATCTCGCTAGTTCCAGCCCGGGCCGATGCAACCGGCCCGCTTACGATCCGAACCACCAGGAGGTTCACGTGCCCCGCAAAACCCCCATCGAGCGCTATCGCAATATCGGGATCAGCGCTCACATCGATGCCGGCAAGACCACGACGACCGAGCGCATCCTGTTTTACACCGGCGTGAGCCACAAGATCGGTGAAGTGCACGACGGCGCGGCCACGATGGACTGGATGGAGCAGGAGCAGGAACGCGGCATCACGATCACGTCGGCCGCGACCACGGCCTTCTGGAAGGGCATGGCCGGCAACTATCCGGAACACCGGATCAACATCATCGACACCCCCGGGCACGTCGACTTCACGATCGAGGTCGAGCGCTCGATGCGCGTGCTCGACGGTGCGTGCATGGTCTACGACTCGGTCGGCGGCGTGCAGCCGCAATCCGAAACCGTGTGGCGCCAGGCGAACAAGTACAAGGTGCCGCGCATCGCGTTCGTCAACAAGATGGACCGCATCGGCGCGGACTTCTTCCGCGTGCAGCGCCAGATCGGCGAGCGTCTGAAGGGCGTCGCCGTGCCGATCCAGATTCCGATCGGCGCGGAAGATCATTTCCAGGGCGTCGTCGATCTCGTGAAGATGAAGGCCATCGTCTGGGACGACGAAAGCCAGGGCGTGAAATTCACGTACGAGGACATCCCGGCGAATCTCGTCGAGCTGGCGCACGAATGGCGCGAGAAGATGGTCGAAGCCGCCGCGGAAGCCAGCGAGGAACTGCTCGAGAAGTACCTGCACGACCATGAATCGCTGACCGAGGACGAGATCAAGGCCGCGCTGCGCCAGCGCACGATCGCGAACGAGATCGTGCCGATGCTGTGCGGCAGCGCGTTCAAGAACAAGGGCGTGCAGGCGATGCTCGACGCGGTGATCGACTACCTGCCGTCGCCGGTCGACGTGCCCGCGATCCTCGGCCACGACTTCCACGATCCGGAGAAGCCGGCGGAACGTCATCCGAGCGACGACGAGCCGTTCTCGTCGCTCGCGTTCAAGATCATGACCGACCCGTTCGTCGGCCAGCTGATCTTCTTCCGCGTGTATTCGGGCGTCGTCGAATCGGGCGACACGGTCCTGAACGCGACGAAGGACAAGAAGGAGCGGCTCGGCCGGATCCTGCAGATGCATGCGAACGAGCGCAAGGAAATCAAGGAAGTGCGCGCGGGCGACATCGCGGCGGCGGTCGGCCTGAAGGAAGCGACGACGGGCGACACGCTATGCGATCCGACCAAGCCGATCATCCTCGAGAAGATGGAATTCCCGGAGCCGGTGATCTCGCAGGCCGTCGAGCCGAAGACGAAGGCCGACCAGGAAAAGATGGGCCTCGCGCTGAACCGTCTCGCGCAGGAAGATCCGTCGTTCCGCGTGCAGACCGACGAGGAATCCGGCCAGACGATCATCTCGGGGATGGGCGAGCTGCACCTCGAAATCCTGGTCGACCGGATGAAGCGCGAGTTCGGCGTCGAGGCGACGGTCGGTAAGCCGCAGGTCGCGTATCGCGAAACGGTGCGCACGACGGCGACCGATGTCGAGGGCAAGTTCGTCAAGCAGTCGGGCGGGCGCGGCCAGTACGGGCATGCGGTGATCACGCTGGAGCCGAACCCCGGCAAGGGCTACGAGTTCCTCGACGAGATCAAGGGCGGCGTGATTCCGCGCGAATTCATCCCGGCCGTCGACAAGGGCATCATCGAAACGCTGAAGAGCGGCGTGCTCGCGGGCTACCCGGTCGTCGACGTGAAGGTGCACCTGACGTTCGGCTCGTACCACGACGTCGACTCGAACGAAAACGCGTTCCGGATGGCCGGCTCGATGGCGTTCAAGGAAGCGATGCGCCGTGCGAAGCCGGTGCTGCTCGAGCCGATGATGGCGGTCGAGGTCGAGACGCCCGAGGACTTCATGGGCAACGTGATGGGCGACCTGTCGAGCCGGCGCGGCATCGTGCAGGGGATGGAGGACATCGCGGGCGGCGGCGGCAAGCTGGTGCGCGCCGAGGTGCCGCTTGCCGAGATGTTCGGCTATTCGACGTCGCTGCGCTCGGCGACGCAAGGTCGTGCGACGTACACGATGGAGTTCAAGCAGTACGCGGAAACGCCGGCGAACGTGTCGGAAGGCGTGATCAACGCGAAAGTGAAGTAAGCGCGGGGCGCGCGCCCTGCTGCGCGCAGACCTCAGGCCCGTCCGGTTCCGGACGGGCCTTTTTTTCATCCGTCCAACGCGGCACGGCCGGTAGCCGACGCCCCGACGCCGTTTTTGATCGGCACGCCAGGCCATTTTTGCGCATGCCACAATGCATCGCGATTCGTCCGATGGAACCACCCCGATGCCGCCCACTCCTGCCCTGCGCCGCCTGCTGATGCTGTATGCCGGCCTGATCGCCGCAAATGTCGCCGTCTGGCTGTGGGCGCTCGCGGTGCTGCACGACCATCCGCTGCTGCTGGGCACCGCGGCGATCGCGTACGGCCTCGGGCTGCGTCATGCGGTCGACGCCGATCACATCGCCGCGATCGACGTCGCGACGCGCAAGCTGATGCAGGACGGCCAGCGTCCGGTTACGGTCGGCCTGTTCTTCTCGCTCGGCCACTCGACGATCGTGGTCGTCGCGACGCTCGGCATCGCGCTGAGCGCGTTCGCGCTGCGCGACAGCTTCGACGCATTCCGCGAGATCGGCGGCACGATCGGCACGGCGGTGTCCGCGACCTTCCTGCTCGTGCTCGCGTGCATGAACCTGGCGATCCTGCGCGACGTGTGGCGCCGCTATCGCGGCGCACCGGACGCGGCTCACGGCGCTGCGCACACGCATCGCGCGAGCGGCCTCGTATCGCGGCTGCTGCGCCCGCTGTTCCGGTTCGTGTCGAAAAGCTGGCACATGTATCCGGTCGGCGTGCTGTTCGGCCTCGGTTTCGATACTGCAACAGAAATCGCGTTGCTCGCGATCGCGGCCACGCAGGCGAGCCACGCGCTGCCGATCCATTCGGTCATGCTGTTTCCCGCGCTGTTCGCGGCCGGCATGACGCTGATCGACTCGACCGACAATGTGCTGATGATCCATGCGTACGGCTGGGCGATGGACGATCCGCGGCGCAAGCTGCTCTATAACGCGAGCATCACGCTGCTGTCGGCGGCCGTCGCACTGGCGGTCGGCGGGATCGAGGCCGCCGGCCTGCTCGCCGACAAGCTGTCGCTGACGGGCCCCGTACGCGATGTGCTCGACGCGCTTGGCGCGCGCTTCGGCGCGATCGGTTACGGCATCGTCGCGCTGTTTCTCGTCGCCTGGATCGCGTCGATCCTCTGCCATCGCTGGCCGCGCGCTGCCGACACGACGGCGCGATAGACGTAGTCAGACGTTTCATTTCGGAAACAAAAAGCTCACGACGGCGTATCACGCGCTGTCACGCGATACGTGCGCGCCTTGCGCCACGGACACGGCCGGCCGTTGGCACGAATCTCGCAGTTAGGGATTCGCACGGCGGGCCCGCGGGCCGATTCGTGTTCCCGGCTGGCCTCCGACGCCAGTCCGACACGCATCGGCCGCCGATACGACAATGCATCGTTGCTGGTCCCCTGCATCACACGTTGATGGTCGCGCGTGACGAGGCATCGCGCGCATCGGGGAGATCAATAATGAGCAGAACGAATCAACGGTCCCGCGCGGCGGGACGGTGCTATCGCACGACCCTGCTGGCCGCAGCCGCGTTTGCGTGCTGCTGTTCTTACGCGATTGCTCAGGACTCGGTGCCCGACGTCGCGTCCGACCCGACCGCCAGCGCAGACCCCGTCATGATGCTCGCCGAGGACTCGGCGTCCTGCGCCGCAGGTCCGGCTGCTTGCGCGGTACACATATATGCCGGCCGCGGCGCTGTGGGCAGCGGCGCAGGAAGCACCTCCGGCAGTAGCAGCCCGGGGAACAGCGGGAATGGCGGAAGCGGCGCCGTCGGGCCTGCGGGCGTCGGTGGATCGATCGGGGCGACATCCGGTGGTACGAGCGGAACAGGTCGTAGCGGCGGGGCATCTGGCAATGGGGGTAAAGGTGGCGGGACCTCGGGTAACGGCACTTCGGGTGGTGGTACCTCGGGTGGTGGTACCTCGGGTGGTGGTACCTCGGGTGGCGGTTCCTCGGGCGGTGGCTCGTCGGGTGGCGGCTCCTCGGGTGGTGGTTCCTCGGGTGGCGGCTCCTCGGGTGGTGGTTCCTCGGGTGGTGGTTCCTCGGGTGGTGGCTCCTCGGGTGGTGGTTCCTCGGGTGGTGGTTCCTCGGGTGGTGGCTCTTCGGGTGGTGGCTCCTCGGGCGGCGGCTCCTCGGGTGGTGGCTCCTCGGGTGGTGGCTCCTCGGGTGGTGGCTCCTCGGGTGGTGGCTCCTCGGGCGGCGGCTCCTCGGGTGGTGGCTCCTCGGGTGGTGGCTCCTCGGGTGGTGGCTCCTCGGGTGGTGGCTCCTCGGGTGGTGGCTCCTCGGGTGGTGGCTCCTCGGGTGGTGGCTCCTCGGGTGGTGGCTCCTCGGGCGGCGGCTCCTCGGGTGGGCATGGGGGCGGTGGTAACGGCGGCGGTAACGGCGGCGGCGGTGGTGGTCACGGTAATGGTGGCGGCAGCGGCGGCGGTACCGGCGGCGGCAACGGCGGTCACGGTAATGGTGGCGGTACCGGCGGTGGCAACGGCGGTCACGGTAATGGTGGCGGTACCGGCGGCGGCAGCGGTGGCGGTACCGGCGGTGGCAACGGCGGTCACGGTAATGGTGGCGGCAACGGCAGCGGCAACGGCGGCGGCGGCGGTAGCGGCGGCGGCAGCGGTGGCGGTACCGGCGGTGGCAACGGCGGTCACGGTAATGGTGGCGGCAACGGCAGCGGCAGCGGCAACGGCGGCGGCGGCGGCAGCGGTGGCGGTACCGGCGGTGGCAACGGTGGCGGCGGCAGCGGCGGTACCGGCAGCGGCAACGGTGGCGGCGGCAGCGGCGGTACCGGCGGTGGCAACGGCGGTCACGGTAATGGTGGCGGCAGCGGCAACGGTGGCCACGGCAACGGCGGTGGCAACGGTAATGGCAACGGGAGCGGCGGCGCCGGCAACGGCGGTGCCAACGGTGTCGGGAACGGCAATGGCGGCGCCGGCGGCAACGGCGGATCGGCCGGTGGCCATGGCCACTGACCGACGCATCGCCTGACCCGGTACGATCAGAGCATTTCGAGCGCGCGCTTGCTGCGCGGCGGACGGAAATAGCCGTCGAGTTGCGCGCGCTCGTCATCGCTCAACACGAAATCGAGCGCCGCGCGATTGTCGCGAACGTGTTCGATCCGCGACGCCTTCGGGATCGCGAATACACCCGGCCGCGCGAGCACCCAGGCAAGCGCGACGCGCATCACCGACACACCGCGTTGCCGCGCGATCTCGTCGAGCGGCGAACGCTTCGGCAGCCGCCCGTGATCGACCGGGCTGTACGCCATCGCCGGCATCCGGTGCTCGGCGAGCCATGGCAGCAGGTCGAATTCCGCGCCGCGCCGCGCGATGTTGTAGAGGATCTGGTTGGTCGCGCACGCGCCGCCGCCCGCCTCGTCGACGAGTTCTGCCATGTCGGCCGTATCGAAGTTGCTGACACCCCAATGGCGAATCTTGCCCGCGCGCCGCAGCGCCTCGAATCCCTCGACCGTCTCCTCGAGCGGCACCGAACCACGCCAGTGCAGCAGGTACAGGTCGAGACGGTCGGTACGCAAACGCTTGAGGCTCGCTTCGCACGCGGCGACGACGCCACGCCGGCTCGCATGATGCGGATACACCTTGCTGACAAGGAACACGCCGTCGCGCAATCCGGTCAGCGCCTCGCCGACGAGCACCTCGGTCGCGCCGTCGCCGTACATCTCCGCGGTGTCGACCAGCGTCATCCCGAGCGCGATTCCTTCGCGCAATGCTGTGATCTCGTCCGCGCGACGCGCGGGCCGCTCGCCCATTTCCCACGTGCCCAGGCCGAGCTTCGGAATGGTCTCGCCGTCCGGCAGGACGACCGTGGCGATCGTGTCTGTCATGCGCTCCTCGCTGCGGATTGGTGGCCGCGCACCCGCGGCCGTAGCATCGAATACGACGCATCAGTGTAGTCAATTGGTGCGGCGTCCACCTGCTGCACGGCAAAAACCGGATATAACGGCGCCGCATGATGACTTAGAATGGCCGGCAATCTGATCGATACCCATTCCATGAAGGCACCCACGGACGACCGCTGGCAGGACCTGCGCCCCGACCCCGAGAACGATACGCCGCTCTACCTGCAGCTCGCCCGCAAGCTCGGCGACGCGATCCACGACAATCGCTGGGCGGCCGGCGAGGCGCTGCCGTCCGAACGCGTGCTGTCCGAAGCGCTCGGCGTGTCGCGCATCACCGCGCGCAAGGCGATCGCGCTGCTCGTCGAGCAGGGCTTGATCCGCCGCACGCAAGGCGCCGGCAACTTCATCCAGCCGCGCTACGAGGATCCGCTGTCGCGGCTGTCGAGCTTCAGCGAGATGCTCGAGCGCCGTGGCTTCAAGCCGAGCTCGCAGTGGCTCGAACGCGAGATTCAGCCGGCGAACCGCGACGAAGTCATCCAGCTCGGCCTGTCGCCGGCCGCGTCGGTTACACGGCTGAAACGCCTGCGTCTCGCCGACGGCATCGTGATGGCCGTCGAGAACTCGACGTTCCCCGCCACGCTGATTCCCGATCCGCAAGCGATCGGCGGTTCGCTGTACAGCTATCTCGAAGCACGCGGCACGCCGATCGTGCGCGCGCTGCAGCATTTCCGCGCGGTCAACGCGACCGACGAGATCGCGCAGCAGATGGGCATCGCGCCGCACGACGCGCTGCTGCTGATCACACGAATCGGCTATACGGCCGACCAGCGCGCGATCGAGCTCACCGATACGTACTGCCGCAACGACTACTACGACTTCGTCGTCGAGCTGCGCAAGTAATGCGCGCGGCGCCGCCGGCGCTCATCGCCAGCGCGCTTCGTCCGTGCCGAGCGGCACGGGCGGCCGCGTGAATCGCGGCGGTGTCGCCGACAGGCGTTCGGCCGGACGCACGGCATCGATCACGCCGAACGGCGAAGCGGTCCGGTCGATCCGGTCGCGCACGTCGTCGAACGTGAAATCCGGTGCATGCAGGCCGTCCGGCACCGTGCCGAACGATTGCAGCCAGCGCCCCGTCTGCGCGAGCGACAGCCGCACGTGCCAGCTCCCTCCTTCCGTCGCACGGCGCGCGAGCGCGATCATCGCGCCGAACGCCGCGAGATAACCCGTCGCATGATCGAGCGCCTGGCACGGCAGATGGCGCGGGCGGTCCGCGTGCGCGGCATGCTGTTCGTGCCAGGCGATACCGCTCGCCGACTGCACGAGGCTGTCGAAGCCGCGCCGCATCGACCACGGCCCCGCATGCCCGTACGCGGATACCGACACGCACACGATGCCGGGCCGCAATTCCGCCAGCGCCTGCGGCGAGAACCCGCGCGCCGCGAGCGCGCCGGGGCGATAGGCCTGCAGGAATACATCGGCATCGCGTGCGAGTTCGCGCAGCGTGGCAACGCCGGCCGCCTCGCGCAGGTCGATCCACGTCGAACGCTTGCCGCGCCCGTTGTCGATCACGAGCGATGCGATGTTCGGCAGGTGCGGACCGTTGACGAGCAGCGTCTGCGCACCGTGCGATGCCAGCGTGCGGCCCGCGACCGGCCCCGCGATGATGCGCGTGAGATCGAGCACGCGCACGCCCGCGAGCGGCTGGTCGTGCCCGCGGCCGATGGCCTCGACGGGCGCGTCGCCGATCCGCTCGATCTCGAACAACGGCAGCGACGCGAGCGCGCGTGCCTGGTTGTGCGCCGCCCATTCTTCAGGGGTTCTGATCAATGCCGCGCACAGGCCGGCCTCGGCCAGCGCGGTATCGAGCGCCGCGCCGTCCCACGTGCGGATCGCGGCCGCAACGTCGTCACGCTGCGGGCCGCAGCCGAGCACGTCGAGAATCCCGTGCAGGTGATGCGGAAAGTTCGCATGCAGCTGGATCCAGCGTCCGTCGCGCGTGTCGTAGAAGCCCGTCACCGGATGGCGCGGCTCGGGCGGCAGGCCGTCGTCCACGCGCAGGTAGCGTTCGCTCCGGAATGCGACGAGCGCGTCGCGCATCGATACGTCGACGCGCTGCGCGATGCCCGTGCGCAGCCGGTGGCATTCCGCCGCCGCGAGCCCGGCTGCCGCGATCGTCGCCGCGGCGAGCGTGCCGACGTGGAACGTCGACGGCAGCGTCGGGTCCTGCCCCGTCACGGCCGCGCGGGCCAGCGCGCCGGGTTCGCCGTGCGCGAGTTGCCACAAGCGGGTCAATGCGAGTTCGGGTGTCATGGTGGAAGCGAACCGTTGAGGAGACGGATTCGAGTCTAGAATTCGCGACGGGCGCGATCAATCTTGATTGCGCGAATCAATGCATAACGAATAGTTGTAGCCGGGCCGCGCTTCATGCGCCCCGACAGGAGCGATCGGCATGACGTCCCTCAGCGCGCCGGAAGCCGCCGGCATCCTCGGTGTCAGCGTGAGCACCCTTTACGCGTATGTGAGCCGCGGCCTGCTGTGCTCGCTGCCCGACGGCGCGAGCAAGCGCCGCCGCTACGACGCGGACGAGGTGCGCCTGCTCGCACGCCGTCGCGCCGACGCGAAACGTGCGGGCGGCGTCGCCGAACGCTCGCTCGACTGGGGCGTGCCCGTACTCGAATCGCGGATCACGCAGATCGCCGACGGGCGCCTGCACTATCGCGGCGCCGATGCGATCGCACTCGCGAACGACGCGACGCTCGAGGAAACGGCCGCACTGCTGTGGGATTGTCCGCCCGCGCGGCTTGACGCGACATCGCTCGCGTCGACCGGATTCGACACCGCGCAGTGGGACGACTGGGCTCGCCGCTGGGCACATCTCGCGCCGCTCGAGCGCACGCTGGTGCTGCTCCCCGCTGCGGCCGCGTCGCTGCCGCGCCTGTGGGCCCAGGGGCGCGACGCGCAGTTCGACGCGGCCACGGTTCTGCTGCGCGTGACGACGGCCGCGCTGGCTGGCATCGCGCCGGGCGACGCCCCCGTGCATCGGCAGCTCGCCGCGGCATGGCGGCTGCGGCGACGCGACGAAGCCGACCTGCTGCGCCGCGCGCTCGTGCTGTGCGCCGATCATGAACTGAACCCGTCGACCTTTGCGGTGCGCTGCATCGCGTCGACCGGCACTCACCTGTTCGGTGCGATCGCGGGCGGGCTCGCGGCGCTGTCGGGCCCACGCCACGGCGGCGAGACGTTCCGCGCGGGCGCGCTGCTCGACGAAGCGGCGCGCGCCGCCGACCTCGACCGCTACCTCGCGCTGCGCGTCGCGCACGACGAACGGGCCGACGGTGCGCGCACCGCGCTGTCCGGTTTCGCGCACCCGCTCTATCCCGACGGCGATCCGCGCGCCCGCGCGTTGCTCGATGCGCTGCACGCGATGCTGCCCGACCGGACGCCGCTATGCATGGCCCGTGCGCTCGCCGCGCGCGTCGAGGCGGCGACCGGCCTGCGACCGTCGATCGATTTCGCGCTCGCGGTGCTGGAACGCACGCTTGCGCTACCCGACGGCGCCGCGTTCACGCTGTTCGCGGCCGGCCGCACCGCGGGCTGGATCGCACACGCGCTCGAACAATATGCGGACGGCAAGCTGATCCGGCCCCGCGCGCGCTACATCGGCAGCGACGCGGCTGCCTGACCACGGCCGCCGCGCCATGCGGCGGCGAACCGTCGCCACGCGATCGGCGCGGCCTGCGGGGCCGGCGCCGCCTGCGGGCCAAACGCGAACACCGCGCCGCCCGCCGCCGCGCTGATCCATACGCGCATGCCGGGCAGCAGGGCCAGCGTCTCGCCGGCGCGCAGCCAGTGATCGTCGGGCCGGCCCTCGATCGTCACCCACAGATCGCCGTCCGCGACCTGCAGCGCGGTGCGATCGACGATCCGCCACCGCGCGGCCGGCTCGTTGCCGTCCATCTCGTAGAGTCGCAGTTCTCGCATGGCCGCCTCCGGATCGCGTGGGTTCGATGACACCAGTATTTCGGACAGCGGCAACACACGGACAGATACGCCTGCAGACACTTTCGGCTGAACTGTACCGGTCGGCTGACGGACAGGCGTCCGGCGCGCCCGCTGCCGATCCTGCGTGGAACGGCGGCTTTGCCTACAATGGCGGCTGTCCCGCGCCCTCGGTCCGTCCCCATGTTCCAACGCCCGCCCGCCGCCGCTCCCGGCGAAAAGAACCTCACCGTGATGCTCTGGCTCGTTGCGACGGGCTTCTTCATGCAGACGCTCGATGCGACGATCGTCAACACGGCGCTGCCGTCGATGGCCGCGAGCCTCGGCGAATCGCCATTGCGGATGCAGTCGGTCGTGATCGCATACTCGCTGACGATGGCGGTGATGATTCCCGTCTCGGGCTGGCTCGCCGACACCTTCGGCACGCGGCGCGTGTTCTTCAGCGCGATCCTGGTGTTCTCGCTCGGTTCGTTGCTGTGCGCGAACGCGCATACGCTGTCACAGCTCGTCGTGTTCCGCGTCGTGCAGGGGGTGGGCGGCGCGATGCTGTTGCCGGTCGGGCGGCTCGCCGTGCTGCGCACGTTCCCGGCCGAACGCTACCTGGCCGCGCTGTCGTTCGTCGCGGTCCCCGGGCTGATCGGTCCGCTGATCGGGCCAACGCTCGGCGGCTGGCTCGTGAAGATCGCGTCGTGGCACTGGATCTTCCTGATCAACGTGCCGGTCGGCATCGCCGGCTGCGTCGCGACCTTCTACTCGATGCCCGACGCGCGCAACCCGGCCGTGGGCCGCTTCGACCTGAAGGGCTATCTGCTGCTGACGATCGGGATGGTCGCGATCTCGCTGTCGCTCGACGGGCTCGCCGATCTCGGCATGCAGCACGCGGCCGTGCTCGTGCTGCTGATCCTGAGCCTCGCGTGCTTCGTCGCGTACGGGCTGTACGCGGTGCGCGCGCCGCAGCCGATCTTCTCGCTCGAACTGTTCAAGATCCACACGTTCAGCGTCGGCCTGCTCGGCAACCTGTTCGCGCGAATCGGCAGCGGCGCGATGCCGTACCTGATCCCGCTGCTGCTGCAGGTGAGCCTCGGCTATTCGGCATTCGAGGCCGGGCTGATGATGCTGCCGGTCGCGGCGGCCGGGATGTTCTCGAAGCGGATCATCACGCGCCTGATCACGCAGCACGGCTACCGCAAGGTACTGCTCGTGAACACGATCATGGTCGGCGTGATGATGGCGAGCTTCGCGCTGATGCGCGACACGGTGCCCGTGTGGGTGAAGGTCGTCCATCTCGCGCTGTTCGGCGGTTTCAACTCGATGCAGTTCACCGCGATGAACACGCTGACGCTGAAGGATCTCGGCACCGGCGGCGCGAGCAGCGGCAACAGCCTGTTCTCGCTCGTGCAGATGCTGTCGATGAGCCTCGGCGTCACGGTCGCGGGCGCGCTGCTCGCCACCTTCACCGGAATGCTGCGCACGGTGACGCCGAGCAACACGCTGCCGGCGTTCCACGCGACCTTCATCTGCGTCGGGATCATCACGGCCGCGTCGGCGTGGATCTTCGCGCAGCTCGCACCCGAGATCCGCGGCCGCGCGCAGCACAAGACCGATCCGTCCGAGCGCGCGTGACGCACGACGCGCGCCGTGCCGGAAACCCCACGACGGCGCGCCGCGCACCATGTCGGTGCAGCATGGCTGCGCAGCGCGGCGCCCGGCGACCGCGACGGGGCATCCGCACGGGGCCCGATGCCGTGCATGCTTCTTGCTCGCCTATTCTGTAGGTAAACTGGCAGTCTTCCTTCGGCCGACATCATGAGCATGATCGACATCGATCCACCCGGCTTTCAGCCGCCCCGCCCCGTCGCCGGCGACGACGGGAAGCGGCGCACCGTGCTGTACGGTGCGTACACCGTGTTCAGCGTGTTCCAGCCCGTTTTCTCGGTGTCGCACCGCCGCGCGATCGGCTACCACGCGTCGCTGCGCGCGCACGACGAGGACAGCCGCCAGGTCGCGTCGCACGAGGTGTTCACGCAGGCGGCGCGGCGCGGCGACCTGCTCGAGCTCGGCCGGCTCGCCGAATCGCTGCATCTCGGCAACTTCCACGCGTTCGACAGTCACGACGAATGGCTCTTCCTGAGCCTGCATCCGGCCGCGCTGATGGACACCGTCTACGGCGACGCGCTGCTCGCGAACCTGAAGGCGCTCGGCCTGCCGCCGCATCGCGTGGTGCTCGAAGTGCCCGAGCAGGCGGGTGGCGAGACGCCGCGCTATGCGGCGATCGTCGACGGCCTGCGCAAGGCCGGCTTCCTGATCGCGCTCGGCGGCTTCGGCGCGAAACATTCGAACATCGACCGCGTGTGGCACCTGCATCCCGACATCGTCACGCTCGACCGCGGGATCCTCGCCCAAGCGAGCGAACACTCGCATCTCGAGCGCGTGCTGCCGGGGCTCGTATCGCTGCTGCACGAATCCGGCCAGCTCGTGCTGATGGGCGGGCTCTCGACCGAGCGCGACGCACTGATCGCGCTCGAATGCGATGTCGACTTCGTGCAAGGGCAGTACTTCGCGGGGCCGAGCGTCGACCCCGTGCAGCCGCAGGCCGCCGCGGGCTGCATGGATACGCTGTCGGCCGCGTTGCGGCTGCGCGTCGCGCAACGCGAGCGCACGCAGGCCGAACGCCTCGCGCCGTATGTCGCCGCGCTGGAGGAAGCAAGCCGGAAGCTCGTCGCGGGCGAATCGCTGATCGACGCCGCCGGCGCCGTGCTGGGATTGCCGGAAACCGCGCGCTGCTTCCTGCTCGACGCATCGGGCCGCCAGATCGGCGACAACGTGCTCGCGCGCGGCAGCGTATCGCAGCGGGCGAAACGCTTCCGGCCGCTGCTGCATTCGGAAGGCGCGAGCTGGGAGCGCCGCCCCTACTTCATCCACGCGATGCGCGCGCCGGGCCGCGTGCATCTGACGCCGCCGTACCTGTCGATCAACGAAGCGCACCTGTGCGTGACCGCATCGATCGCCGCGCCCGCCGCGACCGGCATGCAGGTGCTGTGCGTCGACATCAACTGGGAAGCGGCGCTCAACCGCGAATGAGTTCGCGCGCCGCGCTCATGCGGCGCCATCGATGGCGTCGTCCCGGCGCGCGATCAGCCGATGCACGCGCTTGCCGGACGACGCGCTGACCACCTCGTGCTCGTCGATCACGTGCATGCCGGGGCCGAGCGCCGCGTGCATGCGCGCCGAATCGAGCGGTGTGTACAAGCGGCCGCGCTCGTCGCGCAACGCGCCGTTGCCGGCCACCCGCCAGCTCAGGTACAACGTGCCGCCGGGCATCAGCAGCGCGGCCAGCCGCGCGGCCGCCGCGGCGGCATCGGCCTGCTCGAGATGCATGACGACCGTCTCGCACAACACGTTTCGAAACGCGCCGGACGGCACACCCGCGAGCGCCGGCAGCGCGGCCAGTTCGAACGTCAGCGACGGGTGACGCAAGCGTGCCTCGGCGAGCAGCGCCGCGCTTGCATCGTAGCCGCGCACGTCGAATCCTTGCGACGCGAGCCACGCAGTGTCGCGCCCCGCGCCGCAGCCGACGTCGGCGGTCGGTCCCGGCGAGAAATACTGCTCGAGCAGCGCATACATGTCGTCGGGGGCGGCCTGGTCGAGCCAGTCCTGCGCGTATTGCGCGGCATGGGCTTCGTAGGCATCGAGAGTCGGGCGATCCACCATGGCGATTGCTCCGCGTACGCGTCCTGTCGTGCGACGCATCCCGCATCTTAGCCGTTGCGCATCGCGCGTGGTGCGGCGCGGGGTCCTATGCGGCGAGCACGAGCCGCGCGGCGGCCGTGGCGGCCGGACCGGTCGAGCATGCGCCGAACTCGCAGACCGGCGCGGCCGGCGTGTCAGACGTGCGAGTGCACGCCGCCGTGAACCGGGCCCGCGCGCCGCTCGACTTCGCGGCGCACGTCGCCGCGCAGGCCCGCGAAGAACGCGACTTCGGCGACGACGAACAGCGGCCCGACCATCAGGCCGACCAGGTCGTCGACGAACGCGGGCTTGCGCCCCTCGAACCAGTGTCCGACGAACTGCACGATCCAGCCGACCACGAACGCGCCGACGCCGATCCCGAGCCATTGCGCGGTCGGCAGCACCGCGAGCGTCTGCGCGGCCCATAAGCCGAGCGCGAACAGCGCGGTCATCACCAAGCCGAAGCGCAGGTCGAGACGCAGGTAGAACACCGCGAACGCCACCGCAAGCAGCAGCGCCGGCGACAGCGCGACGCCCGCCAGCACGCCGATCGCCGGCCGAGACAGCAGCACCTCGACCGCGAACACGATCATCGGAATGCCGACCAGATGCGTCGCGATGTTGCGCGCGTCGCGATGGTAGGCCGCATATTGGGAAAGATGATCCTCGAGCGTCTTCATGGTGTCTCCTGAACGATCATTGGGCGCTATGATGCGCGTCACGCCCGACAACCTCTGTCAGCTACCCGACATCGCGTGTCCATGCCCTCGCCGCTCGCCCCGTACCTGCCGCAGCTCGAAGCGCACCCGTGGTTCGCCGCGCTGCCGCCCGCGTTGCGCGAGGCATTGCTCGCCCGCGCCGCGTTGCGGCACTTGCCGGCCGGCCAGACGCTGTTCCGCCGCGGCGACCCGCCGTGCGGGCTGTATGCGGTGCTGGCCGGTTCCCTCACCATAGGCGCGGTCGATCCGCAGGGCAAGGAAGCGCTGCTGACGGTCGCCGAACCCGTCACATGGTTCGGCGAGATCGCGCTGTTCGACGGCCAGCCGCGCACGCACGACGCGATCGCGCTCGACGACACGCTGCTGCTGCACGTCCCGCAGGCCGCGCTGCTCGCGATGCTCGACGCGACGCCGCAATACTGGCGGCAGTTCGCGCTGTTGATGGCGCAAAAGCTCCGGCTGAGCTTCCTGACCGTCGAATCGATGAGCGTGATGCCGGCCGCGCAGCGGCTTGCCGCGCGGCTGCTGATGATCGCCGACGGCTACGGCGGGATCAGCGCCGGCCGCACGCGCATCCGGCTGTCGCAGGAAAAGCTCGCGGCGATGCTGTCGCTCACGCGGCAAACCACCAACCAGCTGCTGAAGGCGCTGCAGGCCGACGGCGTCGTGCGGCTGCATGTCGGCGAAATCGAACTCGTCGACGTCGACGCGCTGCGCCGCGCGAGCGGCCTGTCCGACGGTACGCGCTGACCGCCCCCCGACGACGCCGCACAATCACCGCCACGCCGCATTCCCGCCGTCATCGCATTGCGCTATCGTGGCGGCTCGTTCGCCCTCCCCGCATCCGCTCTTGAACACGTCCACCGTCACCACTCCGTCCCGCCATGCGTGGCCCGTATTCGTCGCGTTCCTGCGGCTCGGCCTCACGTCGTTCGGCGGCCCCGTCGCGCATCTCGGCTACTTCCGCGACGCGTTCGTCACGCGGCGCGGCTGGCTGACCGAGCGCGCCTATGCGGATCTCGTCGGCCTGTGCCAGTTCCTGCCGGGGCCGGCGAGCAGCCAGGTCGGGATGGCGATCGGCCTGTCGCGCGCGGGCTATGCGGGGATGTTCGCCGCATGGCTCGGCTTCACGCTGCCGTCCGCGCTGCTGATGATGCTGTTCGCGCTCGGCGTCCACGCGACGGGCATGCCGGTCGCGGCAGGCGCGCTGCACGGGTTGCGCATCGTGTCGGTCGCGGTGATCGCGCAGGCGGTGTGGGGCATGGCGCGCACGCTGTGCCCGGATGCGCGCCGCGTCACGCTGATGGCGATCGCGGCCTGCATCGCGCTGCTCGTCCCGGCCGCGTGGCTGCAGGTGGTCGTGATCGTCGCGGCAGGCGCCGCCGGTCTCATGCTGTTGCCGCAGCCCGAGCGCGGCGCCCACGATCCGTTGCCGCTGCACGTGTCGCACCGCGCGGGCGTGCTGTGGCTCGTACTGTTCGCCGCGCTGATCGTCGTGCTGCCGGTCGCGGCGAGCGCGCTCCACTCGAACACGCTCGCCGTCGTCGACGCATTCTTCCGCACCGGCGCGCTGGTGTTCGGCGGCGGCCACGTGGTGCTGCCGCTGCTGCAAGCGGCCGTCGTCGCGCCGGGCTGGGTTGGCGAGTCGGCATTCCTGGCCGGCTATGGCGTCGCGCAGGCCGTGCCGGGGCCGCTCTTCACGTTCTCGGCCTTCCTCGGTGCATCGCTGCGCGACGCCCCGAACGGCTGGCTCGGCGGGACGATCGCGCTGGTGTCGATCTTCGCGCCGTCGTTCCTGCTCGTCGCGGGCACGGCGCCGTTCTGGGAACGCCTGCGCCGCAGCACGCACATGCAGGCCGCGCTCGCGGGCGTGAACGCAGCGGTCGTCGGGCTGCTGCTCGCCGCGCTCTATCACCCGGTGTGGAGCGACACGATCGTGTCGCCGCGCGACTTCGCGGCCGCGCTCGTCGCGTTCGTCGCGCTCGTGTTCTGGCGCGTGCCGCCGTGGGCCGTCGTGATCGCGAGCGCGGCGCTCGGCTGGTTGTCGGGGATGATCGTCTGATCGGGCGAATGCCGCGCGTCGACTCACGCCCGCCGAAAGCAAAAAAGCCCTCGTGACGAGGGCTTTTTTTGGGGGGTGTGCCGCGCGCCGCGGAGGCGCGCAGGATGCCTGTCCCGTGACAATAAAGTCTGGAACGTTTCGCAATTAAGTTTGGAACGCACCAACCTCGCACATGCGCAGTTGGAACAGGAAATCATCGGCCTCTTATATCAAATTTCACATGAAATTCTCGCGACCCATAAGCAGTCGCGTATTTCCCCTGTGCCATCTGCGTTTTCAGCCTGACATGAAATCTCATTGAAAGCAAATTTCCTGACTTTTTTGTTCATCTGCGCAATCGCAGTGGGCGGGTAAAGACGATCACACCGCTAGCGTTATGTTTGCGGAAAGCTCTGGGTTGTCGACGAGATCCACCGCGAGGTCAGCCGTTCGTTAAGTGTCGCTACACGACGTCGTCTGCGAGGCGACCAGACGTGGTGGCGGAGAACAAAGACAGATGCAAAGATCGTCACTGAGCGCTGCCTGCCGGCCATCGGGACCGGTGGTGGAAATCCGCGGGCCATCGCACGCGATTTTCCCGACGGTTTTGCAGACTGGACAAAAGACGGGATCATCTTCGTAGGCTTGCTCGCGACCGTTTATCAGGTCAGCCCCATCCCCACCCTGCACCACTCCGCCAACGGTTGTCAGATCGCCCTTCACAATGTCATAGCGCGGCATTCCTCCACCTCCTCCTTACTTCGCGGCACCACGATAGTGGAAGCTGTTCAGCCACCTGAAAATACGGTTCGCTGGTCTCCGCGTTCCAGTTGCGTCCGAAGTACATCCCGGCCAGCGCGACAGCCCACACGACGGCTGTATGTGAAATCGTCGCGGACAACCCGAGCAGCACTGCCTGCCCGACCGTCCCGCGGATCGCGACGATGAAGGCGGCCATCATCGTTTTCGAATGGCCCGGCTCGAGGCCGTGCAAGGCGCCCAACAGGATCGCACTGGGGATGAACAGCCAGGCGTTGGACGCACCTTGCTGAAGAAGTGTAGAAAATTCCGTCATGGCGGACTCTTACAGGTATTTGGTAATTGCCTTCAACTCGGTCAGCGCGGCGTCCGCCGAACCGCCTTCGTGAATGGCGTGATTGATGCAGTGATCGATGTGATCGTGAACGAGTACCTGCTTTGCATTCCCAACCGCACTCTCGACCGCCTGAAGCTGCTGAGCGACGTCAATGCACGGACGGCCTTCTTCGAGCATGGCGATCACGCTTTTCAGGTGCCCTTCGGCACGTTTCAGCCGCTTGATGATGTCTGGATGCGATTCGTGGATCGTCATAAGGTCCCCCCTGTCGGATGCATGTTGGATCGAAATTCGGGAGGGAACGAGTTGTTCACGAGGTCGGGTCACCACGCTGGCTACATACCTATCCCCCTGGATAGGATGATACACTGTCGCCGCGTTATCCGGCAGGCCCATACCTAACCGCCGCCGGTTGCGTCATTGAATAGTCAAACCCGCTCGGTTACCCAAGGATGACTCTCGACGATCCGGTGAAGGTACTCGCGTGGCCGCAGCGCCGCCCTTCGGCCAGCGAACTGCACTCGGCCTTTCCCGCCGAATGGGACAGCATGGAACGCGAACTGGAAGGCGCGCTGCAGACGCGCGACCCGAGCCGCCTGCATCGCCTGCTGAACGCGGAGGCGCCGTCGGCCAGGCGCCGCGTACGCGGTACCCCCGGCCGCAAGGAGAAGCAGGCGCTCGCTCGCGCCGCGGTTCGCCAGCAGATGGCGCGCGTTGCCCTCCAGCGCTATGCGACAGCGCTTGCCACTGGCCGTACGTCGGGCAAGATCCGATTCAACCTGTTCAACGGTTGGCTCACGCAGCGCCTGCTGTTCCGGCGCGGCCTCGAGCGGAAGCCGGTTTCAATGACCTGGTTCCGGCTCCTCTGGCCACTAGTCTGGCAAAAGCGCTATCTGATGCCGCTCGTCGAGCCCAAGGGAATCTACTGCTTCTATTCGAAGCAGTTCGTCCGCCAATTGAAGGAAATCATCGGGGGACGCGGCTGCCTCGAGGTCGGCGCGGGAGATGGAACCCTGACGCGGTTTCTGCGGGAGGCCGGCGTGCGCGCAACGGCCACCGACGACCATAGCTGGGCACACCGGATCACGTACCCGGATTCCGTGATCCGGATGGACGCGCATATGGCTCTGCACGAATACCCGTCGGCCGTCGTGATCTGCTCGTGGCCGCCGGCCGGCAACGACTTCGAGCGCGAGATCCTACGGAGCGACGACGTCGACATCTATCTGGCGATCGTCAGCGTCCATCGCGCGGCGAGCGGTAACTGGCACGACTACGAACAGCAGACCCGTTTCGCGCTGGAGCGGCGGCCGGATCTCGCACGGTTGTTACTGCCGCCCGAACTCGGCTGCGACGTGCTGCTGTTCACGCGCCGGCCCGCTGCGGCCGCGTGACCGGATCGCCCGCCGCGCGGGTTTGTGCGGGCCACCCGCAATCTCGGAACGAAATCTTCTGGAGTTCAACGTGCTGGACGTCTTATCCAATCGAACCTATCGACACCTGTTCCTGGCTCAGGTCATCGCGCTCGTCGGTACGGGGCTCGCGACCGTGGCGCTCGGGCTGCTCGCCTATAACCTCGCTGGCGCGAACGCGGGCAGTGTTCTCGGCACGGCCCTCGCGATCAAGATGGTCGCGTACGTTCTGATCGCACCGGTCGTCGGTGCATTCGCCAACCGCCTGCCGCGACGCGCGTTCCTCGTCGCGATGGATCTCGTGCGTGCGTTCGTCGCACTGTCGCTGCCGTTCGTCACGCAGGCATGGCAGATCTATGTGCTGATCTTCCTGCTGCAATCGGCGTCCGCCGCCTTCACGCCGACGTTTCAGGCCACCATCCCGGACGTGCTGCCGGATGAGAAAGACTACACGCGCGCGCTGTCGCTTTCGCGCCTCGCGTACGACATGGAAAGCCTCGTCAGCCCGATGCTGGCGGCGGCCCTGCTCACCGTCATCGGGTTTCACTGGCTGTTCGGCGGCACCGTAATCGGCTTCCTCTGCTCGGCCGCGCTCGTGGTGTCGGTCCGGCTGCCCCAGTCGCGCGCGGTGCAGGTGGTCGGCAGCATCTATGCAAAGACCTTCCGCGGCATTTCGATCTACCTGCGCACACCGCGGCTGCTTGGCCTGCTCGGCTTGAATCTGGCGGCTGCGGCGGCAAGCTCGATGGTCATCGTGAACTCGGTTGTCTATGTCGAGGGCAAGCTTGGGCGCCCGAGTTCGGATGTTCCGTTCGCGCTCGCCGCATTCGGCTTCGGCTCGATGCTGATGGCCCTGATCCTGCCCAAGCTCCTGGACCGGCGCCCTGACCGGCCGGCGATGCTGCTCGGGTCGTCCATCATGGCCATCGCGCTCGGCGCCGGCATGGTCATCTCGACACTCGGCGGCCACTATGAGTGGCACGCGTTTCTCGTGACCTGGTTCGTGATCGGTCTCGGCTATTCGATGACGCTGACGCCGAGCGGCCGCCTGCTCCGCCGTTCGGCCTCCGCGGCGGATCGTCCGGCAGTCTTCGCCGCGCAATTCTCGCTGTCGCACGCGTGCTGGCTGATCGCCTATCCCGTGGCAGGGTTTCTCGGCGCCAGGGCAGGCATGCCCTCGACCTTCGGCGTCCTCGGGCTGATGACGGTGCTTGGGGTCGCGCTGGCCTGGTGGGTATGGCCTCGCGTGGATCCCGACGTCGTTGAGCATGAACACGCGGCAGCGGAAGACGACGCGCATTTCGCCGAGGGCGAGCAAACCGGGCCCAATACGCATCAGCATCCGTTCACGATCGACGACAAGCATTCGAAATGGCCGGGCCGGCGGACATAATCCCTGGTGCGGACAAGCCGCCATATCGTTAGGCATCCCGGATCGAACCTCTCGACTCCGGGTGCCGATCTTCAGAAGCGGTGGCGAATCCCCAGATTAACGCGAACCTGAGATGCGCGTCCCGCGTCGATGTCGGTCGCGCCGATCACTGCCTGTGCTTCGCCCGCTCCGTTCCGACCTGCCGCATGCGTGTAGCCGAGAATCGCGTAGATGTCCGTACGCTTGCTGAGCAGATAATCCGCACCCAGACTGACCTGATGATAGCGGGCCGACGAATCGCCCGACGATTTCAGGTAGTTGTAGCTGATTTCCGTCTGCACGGTCGGGGCCGGCATCCACACGCCGAACACCGACGCATTCCGGTACACCTCGGTGCGATTGAACGTCGAGATCGCATCGGAGGCGTAACGCGAATCGCTGTAATAGGCGCCGACCGTGACGGTCGAGATCACGTACTGCGCGGCGATCCGGTAGATGTCGATCGACTTCGCCGACGCGTACGCCGCGTTCACCGAGCTGTTGAACAGTGTATCGGCCGACGACGTGCCTCGGCTCGACACGGACGGATTGCCCCGGTCGATATGCAGATAGCCACCCGCGACGGTCGCGCTTGCCGCGCTGAACGCTAGCGCCGCACTGTAGGACTGCCCCGAAGCGACCGACCCGGCGACTCCGCCGAACCCGTACATCAGCGAGCCGGTGAAACCGGCTCGCGCCGGGCTCGTCCATTTCACAGCATTGTTGAAGCGCGCGCTGCTATCGGCGTTGTCGACGTCGCCCGGCGACGTGAACGTCTGGCCGAGATAGCCGTCACCCTGGATCGGCTGAACGAGATCCGTCAGCGGGTCGTACACGCGGCCCGCGGTCAGCGTGCCGAACGTGCCCGACTTGAGCCCGACGTAACTCTGGCGCCCGAACAGCCGTCCACCCTGATTCATCTTGCCGGTATTCAGGTTGACCCCGTTCTCGACCTGAAAGATCGCCTTGAGGCCGCCGCCCAGATCCTCGGCGCCCTTCAACCCCCAGCGCGAGCCGGACAGGCTGCCGCTGTTCAGACCGACCTGTGTCGACTTTCCGCCGCTGTTGTGCGTATAGACGATGCCGTTGTCGACGATCCCGTACAGCGTGACCGTGCTTTGCGCGTGCGCGGCACCGCTCAGCGCCGCGATCGTTGCGATGCTCGGCGGCAGGCGCCTGCTCATGTGCAAAAGAATTTTCATCGCGACAGGTTCCTCAAAGATATTTCAGCCACCAGATGTCGCGACGACGCTGCTTGAGGCGCGCGAACCAGCGAACAGGGATGTAGAGCGGAACGACAAGCAGCAGCCACCACAGCCAGATGCCCGACAGATGGTCGAAGCCGTAGTACTTGCCCTGATTCGCGCCCCAGACGGCAAACGCGATCAGATAAAGCGCCTTCAGCACGTACAGGTGCAGCAGGTAAAAGAACATCGGTGCACCGCCCAGCGTCGCAAGCATCGGCATCGCGCGCGTGTCCTGGATTTTCTCGAACCACGCGAGCAATACGAGGCCCAGACCGAGGGTGGGCAGCAGGAACATCAGCGACGGCGGATACTTGCGCGCGCTGAAGAAGCTCATCAGCGTGCGCACGGTATCGCCCGTGTGCACCCAGGGCTTATCGCCGTAAAAGTTCAGGTAGCGGATCACGAAGAACGCGGCGATCAGGCCAACGCCCCATTTCATCAGGCGATCGGTACGTGTTTTCGTGTCGACGGTCTTGGCGAACCATGGCCCCATCGCGTAGCCGAGCAGGATCACGCCGATCCAGGGCAGCACCGGATAAGTTGTCCGCGCCCGTGTGATCCCGCCGAGGTCGATGAAGACGCGCTGGTGCAGGATCGACCACGGCACGAACAATGGCGAATCAGGGCCGAGCACGATGCCGTCGGTCAGGTTATGACCGAACACGATCGCTGCGCCGATCACGATCTGCCACGGTCGCGGCAGATGAAGCAGCACCGCGAGCGCCATCATGCAGATCCCGATGCACCAGATCACCTGGAGCCAGAGCGTCTTCGGCGGGAATTCGGCAGTCCACGCGAAACAGACGAACGTCAGTTCGAGAAACACGAGGAACAATCCGCGCTTGAGCAGGAACGTGGAAGTTTCGCGCGGGCTGTGAGATTGCCCGTACAGATAGGCGGACAGCCCGGTAAGCAGAATGAACACCGGTGCACAAATTTCGCTGACCATGCGCGTCAGGAACAGATCGGGCGAGATGGTCAACGCATCCATCGGGTCCGTTACCTGCCGATGCAGGAAAAACGTCTCGCGGACGTGGTCGACGAGCATGCACAGCATCACGAAGCCACGCAGTGCGTCGATCGCGAGAAGGCGTGTTCGTGTCTGCACAGTCGGTACGGCGGCGGATTGCGTGGCGATCGTGTCGCCGCGCGTGGAAAATCCGGATAAGATATTCATGTGTGCCTCGCACAAAGGACAAGGTCGGACATCGGTTGGGAAACGCTCGCCGGGACGGGCGAACGGCAAAGCTTGCCGCGAGATCAGCCGTGCGGACGGAACAGGCGCGTGTAGAAGCCGTCTGCATGCACCTTGATGACGACGTCCTGATCACCCCGATTGCGCCAGTACCATCCGTGCGTGCCGTCGAACGGCGCCGTGAATGCCCCTTGCGCACCCGTCTGATCGGCTGCTTTCCAGTAGCTGGTGAATGCCTTGCCGGCATTCGGACGCTCGCCGTGCATATCGACGTTCACCGGGCCGCCGACGGCCTCCCAGCGAAACACGAAGTGATCGCCTTTAACCATCTGCGCTTTGATCTCCGCACCGGCGTTGGGCGGCAACACGAGCTCCATGTCGTCGCTCCGGTAAGCCGTCGTCTTGCTGATCGTCTGCCGGTTGGGGACGGGAAACTCGTCGGCGGCGATCGTCGACTCCGGCACGGGTGACCTAGCGCTGGTGCCGGCCATTTTCGTCAGACCGAGCAACCCGCCGACTCCGGTCACATCGACGCCGCGCTCGGCGGGCAGCACGAAGAGCGTAAGAATGGCGGCTGCCGTCACGAGCGCCGTCACGGTCGCTTTCGCGAGAGTCTGATTCGATACTTCGATGCTGCTCATGTCATACCCCACTGGGAAGGAGGAACTGCATCAACTGGAAACCGGTCAGCACGAATCCAGCGGTCATCAGTGCCGTATTCGCGGCGACTGCCGTGCGGGTGAACGACGGCGAACGCCGCCACGCATTCATTGCGAGCAGGATCAGGCTCAGCGCGAGCAGTTGGCCGGTCTCGACACCAACGTTGAACGCGATGATGTTCGGCACCCGGCCGTCCTGCGACAGTGCGAGTTCCTGCAGCTTGGTCGCCAGACCGAAGCCGTGACAAAAGCCGAAGATCAGCACCGCCGCTTTCGTGTTCGGCTGAAACCCGAGTACCGCGCGAAATGCGCCCAGGTTGTCGAGCGCCTTGTAGGCGACAGACAGACCGATGATCGCGTCCACCAGATACGGATTCGCATGGATGTTCGCGATCACGCCCACGAGTAGCGTCGTGCTGTGTCCGATCGCGAACAGCGTCACGTACTGGCCGACGTCCTTCAGGCGGTACAGGAAAAAGATCACGCCGACCAGAAACAGCAGATGGTCGTAACCAGTGACCATGTGCTTCGCGCCGAGATAGATGTACGGAACCAGATTGATGCCGGCGCTGCCCTCAATGAATGCCTTGTCGTCGTCGGAGACGCCGTGCGCGCGTGCAAGAACCGCCGCGCACGCGAGGCCGGCGACGACGAACCATTTCATCCATGCGACGCATGTATCGCGTCGCGCAGTTGCATCGAGTGTCGTGCTCGTCACGTCGTCCTCCCGGCGTCTATTTGACTTTGAATCGGGCGCTGACCTTGGTCGTGCCGTCCGCCATCGTGAGCAGCGTGGTGACCTTGGCGCCGGGCTTGACCGTCACACCTTTCGCGTGCAACTGGTTGCCCGATACGGACGCGATCGACGCTTCCTGCTTGCCGTCTGGATTCGTCACGGTTAGTACGCCTTTCACGTTGTGTGCGTCCACGGGGGCATCGTCATCAGTCAGATACAGGTCCACGGTGCCGTTGCCGGAAACCATCTCGACTGCCACGAGCCCCGCATCGTCGACCAGGCCGCCGTGCTGGGGCATCGGCACGCCATGTGCCCACGCGTGGGTCGCAAGCAACATGCAGCCGAGCCAGGCGGCCGTCTTGAAGAGTGCATTCATGTCGTCCCCTTATTTCTTGTTCAGGCGCGCGATTTCGGACGCGGGCAGCGTCGACGGCGGGCGCGGCAACGGCGTCGCACCGCTCGACTGGTTGAATGCCAGCGTCGAGCTGAAACTTTTGATCGCGTACTTCTCGGTCACGTTTTCCGTGTTGATCCGCTCGCCGGGCGTGCGGTCGCGAAACTCGACGCCCACCACATAGATGCCTTTCCATGGCAGCGGGAACGACACCTTGCCCTCGCCGTCGGTCGTGCCGAGGTAATCCCAGCCCGACGCCGACGACATCGTCACCGGCTTGTTGGTGAGCGGCTCTTTCTGATAGAACACCTGGAACTGTGCGCGACCACCGTCGACCACGCCGGTCGGCACGATGTCGAGATCCAGTTCAGGCGCACGCGGGCGCAGATCGCCGACCCAGCGCGTCGCAACTGTCCAGTAGGTGTCGACCACAGCGCCTTCGTCGTGCAACTTGAAGATCGGATACTTCTGATCGACCGCGATCAGCGTGTCGTCCTTGCCGACTTTCTGCGCGACATCGAAGAAGTCGCGATGCAAGGTCATGTCGAGCGGCTTCTCGCCGTCCTTGGTGACCAGCTTGCCCTTGAGCGCGCGGAAACGGTCCATGCCGCCTGGCGTCACTTCGAGCATGTTCTTGTCGTACTCGCCGTAGTAGAGCTTGAATGCATTGCCGGCAGTCGGTTCGAACCAGATCTGATGGGCAAAAGCCCCACCTGTTGCGACAGCCAAGCCGATACTGATTGCCAGCGAGCGGATGCGAGTTGCTTTCCTTTTCGAGTTCATTGCTATGCAGTCCATATCAAATGATCCATGAAATCACCTGAAAAACATGCCGTGATCCGTACGTTCAGGTGCGAGGGATACCGATTCTGAAGTCGGCAAGACAGTACATCTATGATGAAACGGCGGTTCTGGATGGTAGACGTCGTTGAAGAGTCGATCGCGCCGGTCTGACTGTCGCTAGCCTTGCGGTTCGCTTGCTCGCAGACGTCGAATGGATTAAAGCAATAGCCGAAACCTGAAAGGAATCAATTGCGGCGCCAAGACGATGCGGTCGTGCGGTTTTATATGGCTGAAACAGCAATTCGTGCTACGTGCACTGACTTCACTCGCGACTCATCGCTGCTCGCACTGGAGCTGGGCGCCAAGCACCAATGAGCGGCAAACCGAATCGCGGTACGACAGCCATAACAAAATATATTCCTATAGGACGTTTCCTTCGAACAACGAGAAATTTCTCATGAGTTGCACGCCGGTGATCGCCTCGGCATTGGGAATACGAATATCACTTCGGCGATAACCGAATACCTGAAGCTGGTGACAGTGATGAATAGCGGGGGGCTGTGCGTACCGCTCGCAATGTGGTCTGGGGTGCGTGGACGGGCGATGATGATCGTCGCTAAGGGCGTGCAGGGCACTCAAGCATGAGCAAGGTCTTTTGGCAAGGGAATGCCCTCCTTCTCGGGGCGCGACGTGCCTCGAGATGTGGAGAGCCGGTCGCAGTTGTCGTCTTGTTGGATACGGCCCGTTCTCGGCTTTTTCAACCAACCCAGTTATTCGAGCCTTGGTCGCAGCATCGCTGCGACAAGCGCGTCAAAAAGTTAACTTGTAGAAATTATTACACATGAGTAGCATATACTACATGAACACGATATCTACTTGGTCAATCCTTGTTCTGACCCTTCCGACGGAAAACGCGACAGCTCGCATGCGGTTCTGGCGCGCGCTCAAGGCAAAGGGTTGTGCGGTGCTGCGCGACGGCGTTTACTTGCTGCCCTACACCGAAGAGCATGAAGAGACGCTGCGCGAGCTCGCGGACGCAATTGCCGAGAGCGGGGGCGCAGCCCACCTGTTGCGCGCGCCTAGCCTGACTGCGTCCCAGGAGGAGGAATTCCGGGCGCTGTTCGACCGGGCCGACGATTACGCGACGTTCACGAAGACGCTTGCCGACGCGCGCAAGACACTTGCGGGGCAGTCGGCCACGGAACTGACGCGCCTGCTGCGCCGCATGCGCAAGGATTTCGACGCCGTTCGGGCGATCGACTACTTCCCGGGCGATTCGGCCACCCGCGCCGAAGTCGCGCTGCAGGATTTCGTCGCACTGGTCGACACCGTGCTGTCGCCGGGCGAGCCGCATGCCGCGGATCGCGCCATTCGCCCGCTGGCGATCGGCGAGTACCAAGGCCGCACCTGGGCGACGCGGCAGCGCATGTGGGTCGATCGCGTGGCCAGCGCATGGCTGATCCGCCGCTTCATCGACCCGCGAGCCCGCTTCATCTGGCTCGAGTCGCCGGCGGATTGCCCGCCTGACGTACTCGGCTTCGATTTCGACGGCGCCGCGTTCACGCACGTCGGCGAGCGCGTGACGTTCGAGGTATTGCTCGCGAGTTTCGAGCTCGACAAGGACCCGGCGCTGATGAGGCTCGGCGAGATCGTGCATGCGCTCGACGTGGGCGGCCCGGCCGCGCCCGAAGCGGTCGGTTTCGAGGCGGTGATGGCCGGCACGCGTCAACGCGCAGAAAACGACGATCAATTGCTGGAGCAGATGGGCGCGGTTCTCGATGCGCTGTACGCGCACTTCGCGTCGACCGCAAAGAATGGCAATGCAGAGGGGCGTTCATGAACAACACAACAGCAACCGCGCAGGGCTATACCCTCGGGCAATTGATCCTGTACATGCTGCGGCTCGGCACGCTCGGGTTTGGCGGCCCCGTCGCGCTGGTCGGTTACATGCACCGTGATCTGGTTGAACGGCGTGGGTGGATCAGCGAGTCGGATTACCGCGAAGGGCTCGCGCTGGCCCAGATGATGCCCGGCCCGCTCGCCGCGCAGCTCGGCATCTACATGGGCTATGTCCACTATCACATCGTGGGTGCAACGCTGGCCGGCATCGCGTTCGTATTGCCGTCGTTCCTGATGGTGGCCGCTCTCGGCTGGGCCTACGCGCACTTCGGCGGACTGTCCTGGATGCAGGCGGCCTTCTATGGCGTGGGCGCCGCCGTGGTTGGCATCATCGCGATGAGCGCGTACAAGCTCACCACGAAGACCATCGGCAAAAACCGGCTGCTGTGGGCGATCTATCTGACGGTCGCAGGGGTCACCGTGGTGACCGAATCCGAAATCGCATGGCTCTTCATTGCAGGCGGACTCATCAACTGGTTCTGGTGCGCTCCGCCGAAATGGCTCAACAAAACCGGACTGAATGCGCTTGTCGCTGCACCAGCCCCGGCGGTGAGCGGCATCCTCAGCGGTTTCGACTGGCCGCTACTCGGCCAGATCGGCCTGTTCTTCACCAAGGCGGGCGCCTTCGTGTTCGGCTCGGGCCTTGCGATCGTGCCGTTCCTCTATGGCGGTGTCGTCACCGAGCACCACTGGCTCAACGACAAGCAGTTCGTCGACGCAGTCGCGGTCGCGATGATCACGCCGGGTCCCGTCGTGATCACCGTCGGCTTCATCGGCTATCTCGTGGCGGGATTCGCCGGCGCTTGCGTGGCCGCGCTCGGCACATTCCTGCCCTGCTATCTCTTCACGGTGCTGCCCGCGCCGTACTTCAAGAAGTATGGCAAGTTGCCCGCCGTCAAGGCATTCGTCGACGGCATCACTGCCGCGGCCGTCGGCGCGATTACCGGCTCGGTGATCGTCATCGCACGGCGTTCGATCGTCGACTGGCCGACGGTTCTGCTTGCGCTCGCTACGGTCTTGCTGCTGTGGCGTTTCAAGAAGCTGCAAGAGCCGATCATCGTCATTGCTGCAGCCCTCATCGGCCTCGCTGTTTATCCGCTCATCCATTCGCACGGCATCTGACGTCGCACACGTGCGCACACTTGCGAGGAGAAGATCCATGGAAACACGTCGCACCTTCCTGCACAACAGCGCTGCGGTTGGCGCAGGCGTTCTACTTGCCCAGGCGCGATCCGCGCATGCTGCCGAGAATCCCGGCTACGTCGACAAGCTGACCGACGCGGACGGCAAATATGCGGCAGCGCCCTTGCCGTTTGCGTACGGTGCGCTGGAACCGGTCATCGACGCCCGCACGGTCGAGCTGCACTACAACTTTCACCACAAGCCCGCTGCGGCCGCCGCCAACAAGGCGGAAGAGGCGCTGGCGAAGGCGCGAGACTCGAACGACTTCGCGCTGGTGAAGCACTACGAGAAAGAGCTCGCCTTTCAGCTATCCAGCCACATTCTGCATACCGTCTACTGGACAAGCGTGTCAGGCAAAGGTGGTGAACCGAAGGGCGAACTGGCGAAGGCGATCGACCGGAATTTTGGCTCCTACGCGAAGTTCAAGGCGCAACTGGTCGCGGCGACGGTCGCCATCGAGGCGTCCGGTTGGGGCATCGTCGGCTACCACCCTGTCACGGGCCGGCTGATGATCCTTCAGTGCGAGAACCACCAGAAGCTGACCGCCTGGGGCATCCAGCCGATCCTCGTCCTCGACGTGTTCGAGCACGCCTACTACCTGAGATACCAGAATCGGCGCAGCGAATACGTCAACCAGCTTTTCAGCATCATCAACTGGGACAACGCTGCGCTGAGACTCCAGGCGGCCATGCCGGCGCGGAAAGCGACGTAAACGGCTGCTGCGCGCAGAGGGTAGCTGATTGACGACAGGCGCGAGGCATCATCATGCGAATGCTCTCCACGGTCAACACGAATCGGGCGCAATGGGTCGTGCCAATGCGACTCGAGCTCGGCGTGCTGCTGAATACCGGCAGCGGCCGATGGTCGATCGACTACTGGCTTGCGCGAAAACTCAAGAACGTCACGCGTTGAGAACGCGCCAACAAGGCTGTTCCTTTCCTCCAGGAGACGCACATGACCTTCGAAATGAAACCCCTCGCTTGCAATCCTGCCCAGTTGGCAGGCCTGTCGGAAAAGCTCATTGTCAGCCATTACGAAAACAACTATGGCGGCGCCGTCAAACGTCTGAACGCGATCACCGACCAGTTGGCCGCGATCGACCCGGCGAGCGCGCCCGTGTTCGTGCTGAACGGTCTGAAGCGCGAGGAGCTCGTTGCCGCGAACTCGATGATCCTGCACGAGATCTATTTCGACTCCCTCGGAACTGGAGATTCGCTCGGCGGTGCGCTGGGCCGCGCGATAGAACGCGACTTCGGCAGCGTCGATCGGTGGCGTGCCGAATTCGTGTCGATGGGCAAGGCGCTCGGTGGCGGCTCCGGGTGGGTGCTGTTGACCTGGTCGCCGCGACTCGGACGACTGACGAACCAGTGGGCATCGGACCACGCACACACGCTCGCCGACGGTGTACCGCTTCTCGCACTCGACATGTACGAGCACGCGTATCACATCGATTTCGGCGCCAAGGCCGGCGCCTATGTCGACGCATTCATGCAGAACGTGAACTGGCGCAGCGCGGAGGCACGCTTCCATGCGCTGAACGTCTGAACCGACGCCGTAGTCTGACCGACCCTCTGGAGCGCGACATGGCGAATTCCGACCGGTTGATGGGCATAGCGACACTCGTCTTGTCCATAGGCGTGCTGCTCAGGGCATGTGACGATCGTCCTGTCGGTGGGGCGAGTGAAGCGGTCGCCGATATGTCGCAATTGCCCGGTCCCGTGATAGCCGCCATCGTTCAGCGGGCCATGGGGCGGAGCGTGAGCGACATCGTACGAAAAACGAACGGGAACACCGTCAGCTTCGGGGTCACGCTTGGCTCGTGGCGCCAGAAGGAGCAGTTGCTCATCGATCCCAGTGGACGGATCGTCAGCACCGCAACGGACACATACATCGATTGAGTCCCGCTCCGAAACTCAACGACAACCCGCTTCCACACCGACAGCAGGAGGTGCTTCATGAAATGGATCACGCGTGAACGGCCGAAGATCGATCGAATCGCCTGCCCGTGGCTGATTGCCCGATTCATCGACAAGACCCCCGAGTTTCTCTACGTGCGCGGCGCAGACGTGTTGCGGATCGCGGCGGAAACCGGCGCGACGCCCTACGACGTGCCGAACGTGGAACTCGGGCATCACGGCGAGTCGTGCAGCTTCGACGCATTTCTCGCGAAATACGCGCTACGCGATCCTGCGTTGCTCAAGCTTGCCGGCATCGTGCGGGGCGCCGACACGGGGCGGCTCGATCTCGCGCCGGAAGCAAGCGGTCTGTATGCAATTTCGGTGGGACTGTCCGACGACTTCCAGGACGATCACGAACAGTTGCGTCATGGCATGGTGATGTACGACGCGCTCTACGCTTGGTGCCGGCGCGATGCACGTCCCTAGCAGCCGCTTCGCAGCCGCGCTCGCCGGCCGGCTGCTGCCGGCCGGCGTTGACAATTCCGCATGGCTGATCCTGGCGAGCCGCGGCATGCGCGGCTTCTGCGACGGATTCATTGCCGTGCTGCTGCCTGCCTATCTGCTCTCGCTCGGGTTTTCGCAACTGCACGTCGGCTTGATCAGCACCACGACGCTGATGGGCTCCGCGATCGCGACGATTGCGGTCGGCATGCTGACCAGCCGCTTCACGCACCGGCGGATGCTGACGCTCGCGGCGGGACTGATGGCGGCAACGGGCATCGGCTTCGCGAGTCTGTCCGCATTGTGGCCGCTGCTCGTCATCGCCTTCGTCGGCACGCTCAATCCGAGTTCGGGCGACGTCAGCCTGTTTCTGCCGCTCGAGCAATCACGCCTGGCGGAAGCCGCCTCCGGCGATGCGCGCACCGCGCTGTTCGCGCGTTACAGTCTGGTCGGCGCCGTATCGGCCGCATGCGGTTCCCTGGTGGCGGGTCTGCCGCTGTGGATTACCGCGCGCACCGGTATTCCGGCGCCGGATGCGATGCGCGGCATGTTTGTCGTCTATGCAATCACTGGCGCCGCCGTCTGCATGTTGTATCGAAGATTGCCGCGCCCGGAAGCGCACGCGTCCAGGCCGGCGCCGCCGCTCGGACCGTCACGGCCCATTGTCGTCCGGCTCGCGATGCTGTTCAGCGTTGACGCGTTCGCCGGCGGCCTCGTCGTCAATTCGCTGTTGTCACTGTGGCTGATGCAGCGTTTCGGACTCTCGATCGCTGCTGCCGGCCAGTTCTTCTTCTGGGCGGGATTGCTGTCGGCCGGCTCCCAACTAGCGGCCGCGCCGCTGTCGCACAGGATCGGCCTGCTGAACACGATGGTGTTCACGCATATCCCGTCGAGCGTCTGCCTGATCGGCGCGGCCTTCGCACCCTCACTGCCGCTGACATTGACGCTGCTGCTGATGCGAAGCGCCCTGTCGCAAATGGACGTGCCGACGCGAACCGCTTATGTGATGGCAGTGGTTACGCCCGCGGAGCGCGCGGCTGCGGCCAGCTTCACGTCCGCGCCCCGCAGCCTCGCGGCCGCGGTCGCGCCGACGCTGGCGGGCGGCCTGTTCAGCCTTGGTTGGCTCGGCGCGCCGCTGGTCGCATGCGGCGCGCTGAAGATCGCCTATGACCTTTCGTTGCTTGCCGCTTTCCGCCACATCAAACTCGACGAAGGGGGCAAGCCATAGCGGGATCCACGATCCGCCGCAAGGAAGCCAACACGAAGCGAAGCATCACCGCATGACAAGAATGCGCACTTTTCACTTACCTAGTGTCAATGGAGGCATGACCCATGTCACGTCCAAGCAAACTCATCCAGGTACCTAGGCGGCCGTTGGTCACTGACGATTGCGACATCGCGTCGCCGCTGCACTCGGCTCGCAGCGGGTGCGGCGGTGGCAGTTGTCGCTGGATGAAACCATGAAACACATCCGAAACGGGCGTTTCCGCCTTCTCGTGCTTGTCGCAATGTCTATCGCGCTGGTGGTGACGGGCATTGTTGTCCAAAGGGTCGACGCCGCGGCGGACGATCTCTCCCTCGGCAGCCTGCCGTTGAAGCATGTCGCGGACATTCCACTGCCCGGGCGCGCGACGCGGCTCGACTATGCGAGCCTGGATAAAGGCCGCAACCTCCTATTTATCGCCCATCTCGGCGATGGCGAAGTGATTGTGTTCGATACGCAAGCGTCACGCGTGGCCGCGCGGATTGCGGATGTCTCGTCGGTGCACGGCGTCCTTGCCGTTCCGGAGCTGTCACGCGTGTACGCATCCGCAACTGGTACGGATGAGATCGTCGCGATCGACGCGGCGACGCTGAAAATCGTTGCGCGCATGCCCGGAGGACATTACCCGGACGGGATGGCCTACGCGCCCGCCATGCACAAGCTGTACGTTTCCGATGAATACGGGAAAACGGAAACGGTCATCGATGTCCAGAGCAACCAGCGCGTCGCGACGACCCCGCTCGACGGCGAGGCCGGCAACACGCAATACGACCCGGCGTCCCGACACATCTTCGTGAACGTCCAGACGCGGCGTCAGCTCGTTGAAATCGATCCGGCGACGGACCGAGTCGTTGGCCGCTTCGATTTGCCGGGCGCCAAAGGCAATCACGGCTTGTTGATCGATCCGCGCGAGCGTCTCGCCTTTATCGCGTGCGAAGGCAACGATAAGTTGCTCGTCTTCGATATGCGCTCGAAGCAGGTCATCCAGTCGTTCGCTGTCGGTGGTGATCCTGACGTGTTGGCATTTGACCCGACGCTATCAACGCTCTACGTGGCAGGCGAGGATGGCGTCGTTTCATTATTTCGATTCAAGGCGGGTACGGGTGACAAGATCGGCGAGGGTCGGCTCGGGCCGAATGCGCATGTCGTGGCAGTCGATTTGGCCACACATCGGTCGTACTTCCCACTGAAGGACGTTGGCGGCCGTCCGGTGCTGCGTGTGGCGGAACCCAAATAAGGCGGTGGCTCACGGACGCTACCAACGGTGCTCACGATCCAAAACACCAGGGCACGGGCACCGACTTCAACCATCAGGGTGTCGATGTCCCGTAACGAATCGCCGGGCTTGCGGCCTTGCGACTACGCGATGGTGAAACACCAGACAGAAAGCATTTGATTTTACTGGATATTATTTGAGGGGCGGACCGGTAGCCCTTGTCGCGCCTAGGTCAGGCCAGCCCGGTAAAAAGCACTGAAATCAAGGGGAGGCCTACATTCCGAAGCAATTGGATGCGATCTAGGCTCATGCACGGGCCTCCTAGCGCCGGATCATGTAGGTCATCTCTGGTTTCCTCGCTCTTGTAGTGCTAACCATCATTGATGATCGTCCATCACCAGTTTATCGGAGTTCGACGGCGTAAAATCCGTGGTCATCTGACGCGAAAGGAAGCGATTGGATCAATCGAGATTGGCAGTCTCGTCAAGAGATTTTACGCAATTGTCGACAATATTTGATCGGCCGTCGACTGTCGGTTCATGGCGAAGCCGAATATTGCATTGGGGCATGGTGCCACGGGTAAAATCGGGCAGCCAAAGCAACTTCACGTGCGTCCCATACTCTCTTCCTCATGAAGCCTTCGCGAACCGTCCCCGGATGACGGGACACTACCAGCGCTGGCGTGCGGAGGCCATCTGTCATGCTACTGTTCCTCGATACCGAGTACACCGGTCTCAAGCAACAAACTCCCCGACTAGTCAGCCTGGGAATTGTCTCGGAAGACGGTCGCCGAGAATTGTATATGGAACTCGCGGACACATGGAAAGTCGATGATTGCACGGCTTTCGTGAGAAGAGAAGTGCTGCCTTTGCTCGAAGGCACACCTATCACGTTCGAGCAAGGAAGAAGCCGCCTGCGCGAATGGTTTCTCACCGCTCCGAGAACTGTTCAGATTGCATGCGATTCCAGCACAGACTTCGCTTTCCTGCTGGAATTGTTGGGCACTCCGCTTCCGACCAATCTGGCCAGTACGTATTACGACTTGCGGCCGCTAATCGACACGACAGTCTACGACCAGGCAGTATCCAATTGCTATCGGAAAGACAACCGAATACATCACGCTCTTGTCGATGCACGCGCATATCGTCGAGGCTGGCTGGCTTGGATGGACGCTCGCAAAGTTGCAGTCGGCGGCCATCAAAACCGACACCGCGACTCCTTTTGAATCGTCTACTCTGCGATCCACTGCGAGCTTAGCCGACCAGACGGATACACCATTTAACGTTGCTCGGAAGCTTCTATTGTCAGCGCCTCTCCATCCAGACGATCCGCGCACGCCGTGTGCCCGATAGCGTCCCGAACTTTCGAATTTCGACCGCCTTTTCGTCGTCCTACACCCCTTCTTTCCGATTGCGGAACTATCGGTAACACCGACTCGAACCACTCTGTATCAAACTTGCGGCACCAGTCACCCAGATCAGAATTCTTGTAGTGCAACTGTTTACGTGTGCGGATGCCCTGCTGGAGGTAGCGATCAACCTTGGCGCGGTTCAGAGTTCTAAGCTCCTCAAATCCGCGAACGCTAGCCTGCGGAATGAATCGGTTGCTGCGGCGAAGCGGTCCACGGAGCTTCTCCGCCAATGTCTCCAGCATTCGCTTGCTTGTTTGGTCGACTGAGCCATCGTCAAAGCAACAGAGCTCGTCAATGTTTCTCTCAAGCACACGCCCTACTTGCCGCCTCAGTCGAGGATAAGGGATGGCCTCAATTGCGCCAATCTTTGTAAGACTGAAGCCGCTACCGAGATGCGCGGCTATTCCCGTTGGCAATCCAACGCTGTCCAGTGCAGCCTGGAGGCGCGTGAGTGTAGGCGGATATCGGGTCCGAGACAGTTCGTCATTCGGTCCAAGCGGATCCCTACTCTTTCGTGATCGAGACCGCAAAGTTGACTGCGCAACGGATACAAGAGCGAGATGAGCACTCGGGTTGACGCCCGCATCCGCGCCGCGAATCGCCTTATCTACGAATTGCGGCGTGATCTTCGAGCCTAATACCGAGGACAATTCGGACAGAGTCGTACACCCCCACATCTCGAGCATTCTTCGGATAATCAATTGGACGTCCGGACGACCTCGCCCGCCGAACGCCATCTTGAACAGCTTGCTCCTCGCTTGCGGCCGGAGGAATTCGCCCTGCCCCAAGCATACCTGCTGGACGAGCGAAAGGTGACGCTCATAACCATGTGATCCTGCCGCCGTCGAAGTAGAAAATGCGGAGGCTCCACAGTGAGGGCAGCTAGACGCAGGAAGATTCCATTCGTGTTCTGATCCTTGACTGCGTCCGCAGCCAAGACAAGCGCCGAGTAGCGGTACGCGATGGATAGGGCAATGGTGGACGCCCGGGATTTGATGAATTGTGTGCCACCAGGCTAAACCGTATTTCTCTTCGTCATCGCTCACGCACCGTGGGCAGCAATACATGGCTCTTTTGACTAACTTTTGCTGCGCCATACCTGTGATGAACTGCTGCGGACGGTGGCGGCCGGAGGCTTTACATCGCAAAGCCGAGAGCCAGCCTTCGGCTCGCACCTTGGACATTGCAGATGAATAAAAGCCAAATAGTCCTGCATGCCAAAGCAAATCGGAACCGTCTTCGACGAGCCCCATTTCCTCGGCAAGAATTGCACTCGCGGAGAAGCTACTAACAATGTTTGCGTCGGCGCGACCAAACAACTGCCTAAGCGTCGCTTTCTTCAGACCGTTACCCGAGATCCTGTGTGCCGCGACAACAATTGAGAACAATGTCGCGCCTCGTGGGCTGGCAGGGATGCAGACCGCGCTATGCTTCACTTTTCCTCCTTCGTCGCGACGCATTCCGGGCGACGACAAGCTGAGCCAGCAATTCGGCAATCGCGCGCTGCTCCTCGGCGTGTTGATGTCCGCACAGAACTGACCCACTAGAGCTGAAAATTTTCATCGAATTTTGACCCACGTGATTGAATGCCCTGCTCAATCTTTGAGCAGGGGATACAAAGGTGATCACGGTGGGCATATT
>NZ_CADFEC010000024.1:0-89089 GCF_902833195.1 Burkholderia sp. BCC1638 | reverse complement strand
ACGCCCTTCACGGCTTCCCCTTCGCAACCGAGACTCCCCGTACCCTAAAATGCAGCTTCCTTTAACGACCATCCAGCTCCAAGTACTCCGCTCCCGCCAGGCTCCTTTTGGTTTTGGAAAGTACTGATCCGGCCGGTCGCCCCGGCGCGCGTTCATCCTTTCGGCGGATACCGGCGTGCGTCGGTGCCGCCTAAAGTGACCGGAAACGACACCTTCCGGAGAACGCCATGACGCACCCGCAACCCCGCACGATCGCCATCACCGGCGCAGGTACCGGCATCGGCGCCGCGTGCGCGCGCCGCTTCGCCGCCCGCGGCGATCGCGTCGTGCTGATCGGGCGGCGTCGCGCGCTGCTCGACGCGCTCGCCGCCGAGACGGGCGGCCTCGCGCTCGCCGGCGACGCCGCGAGCACGGCCGACTGGGCCCGCTTCCTGCCCGAGATCGCCGCACGGTTCGGCTCCGTCGATGCGCTCGTCGCATGCGCGGGCGGCCACGGTCTCGGCCGCGCGGACGAAACCGACGACGCGCAATGGCGCGACGCGCTGCATGCGAATCTCGACACCGCGTTCGTCAGCGCACGCGCGTGCCTGCCCGATCTGATCGCGCGGCGCGGCAGCATCGTGCTGGTCGCGTCGATCGCCGCGCTGGCGGCCGGGCCCGGCGTATGCGGCTACACGGTCGGCAAGCATGCGCTGCTCGGGCTCGCGCGTTCGCTCGCACGCGACTACGGGCCGCACGGCGTGCGCGCGAATGCGGTGTGCCCGGGCTGGGTCCGCACGCCGATGGCCGACGCGGAAATGGCACCGCTGATGTCCGCTCACGGCGACACACTCGACGGCGCCTATGCGCGCGTCAGTGCCGACGTGCCGCTGCGGCGCGCGGCCGATCCGGACGAAATCGCTGCCGTGTGCGCGTTCCTGGCGTCGTCCGACGCGTCGTTCGTGACCGGCGCGACGCTCGTCGCGGATGGCGGCGCGATGGTCGTCGATGTGCCGACGCTCGCGTTCGACACGCCGTGACGCCGGGAGACACGCAGCCCACGTGACACCGCGTTGCGAACGCCGCGCAACGTCGAGCGCGCGTGCCTTCCGGCATTCGGACGACCGCCTTCGTCCCCGCACGTCGCGGTGTCCGGCAGCTATGCGCGAAACCGCTCGGCCGCGATGCGTGGCGCCTCGATCCGGTGCGCGGGCGCAGTCTTCGGCACCGGTATGCGGTCGAGGTAGTGCCGGTCGTCGCAGGATGCAAGGTGGCCGGTGCGCATGCGATCGAGCGGATGAACCGCATGCGGGGGCCCGCCGTCATCGCAAGCAGCCCAGCCCCGCGAGCGCCGTCTCCACCGCGGTATCGAGCGGCGTCACCGGCTCGCGGCCCAGCACCGCCGTCACCCGCGCGTTGTCCATCCGGAGCGGCTCGCGCCACAGATAGCGCATCTCGAGCATCTCGCGCATCGTCGTGACGAACGGCGCCGCGGCCCACACGAGCCACCACGGGAAGCGCCGCACCGTCGGCCGCATCCCGTGCCGCTGCGCGACGCGGCGCACGGCCTGCGCCATCTGCGTGCCGTCCGCGTCCCAGTGCCCGCCGAAATGGAAGCGCGCGAACGGCTCCAGCGTGTCGCGTCGCTCGAGCAGCTCGATCATCGTGCGCGCGACGTCCGGCAGGTACGCCCATTGATGGCCGACGCCCGGGCGGCCCGGCACGCTGATGGCCGCGACGGGCCGCCCGGCCTTGACGAGCCCCTGCCCGAACCAGTTGTTGCCCGCATGCGCCCCGAAGAAATCGCCGGCCCGCACGATGATCGTCCGGACGCCCTGCGCGGTCGCCGCCTGCAACCGCCGCTCCATCTCGACGCGGATCGCGCCCTTGCGCGTCACCGGATGCTGCGGCGCGTCTTCGCGCAACTCGGGAAACGCGTCGGGGCCGTAGTTGTAGATCGTCCCCGGCAGCACGACGGTCGCCTGCGCCACCGTCGCCGCCGCGATCGTGTTGTCGAGCATCGGCAACACCTGCGTCGACCAGTTCCGGTAGCCGGGTGGGTTCACCGCATGCACGATCACGCTGCAGCCGCGCGCCGCGCGGACCACCGCGTCGCGGTCGAACGCGTCGCCACGCATCCATGCGATCCCGTCGCGCTCCACCGTCCCGGCGTCGAGCCCGCGCTTGAGCGCGCGCACCTGCCAGCCGGCATCGCGCAACTGACGCGCGACCTCGCCGCCGATGCCTCCGCTCGCGCCGAGCACGAGTGCCTGTCGTTGCGTTCCGCCTGCGTTTGCCGTCATGGCCGTTCTCCGTGAATGAACCGTTGTCTGCACGCATTCTGGCGCGGAGCCGCCTAACAAGGAATTGCCGAACCCAATCGATCAGATATACATTTATGTATGACCATCGATCTGAACTGGGAACGCTACCGCACCTTCCTCGCCGTGCTGACGGAAGGCTCGCTGTCGGGCGCGGCGCGCGCGCTCGGCATCACGCAGCCAACGGCCGGCCGTCACGTCGCGGCGCTGGAGGCCGCGTTCGGCCAGACGCTGTTCACGCGCTCGCCGTCGGGGCTGCTGCCGACCGAGGCGGCGCTCGCGCTGCGCGGCCATGCCGAGGCGTTGCGCAGCGCGGCGGCCGCGTTCGAGCGCGCGGCCGCGAGTCACGGCGCGGGCGTGCGCGGCACCGTGCGGATCTCGGCCAGCGACGTGATCGCGGTCGAGGTGCTGCCGCCGATGCTTGCGCAGTTGCGGCGCGACCATCCGGGGCTCGTCATCGAACTGGTGCCGACCGACCGCATCCAGGACGTACTGAAACGCGAGGCCGACATCGCGGTGCGGATGGCGCCGCCCGCGCAGGAAGCGCTCGTCGCACGGCGCATCGGCGAGATCGACGTCGCGCTGCATGCCCGCGACGACTACCTGGCGCGCAACGGGACACCGTCGTCGACGAACGAACTCGCGCATCACGCGCTGATCGGTTTCGATACGGTGACGCCGTTCATCCGTTCGGCGGGACGCGGGATGCCGCTGTGGAAGCGCGATGCGTTCGCGCTGCGCACCGACAGCAATCTCGCGCAGCTCGCGATGATTCGCGCCGGCTACGGGATCGGCTTCTGCCAGAACCGGCTCGCGCAGCGCGATGCGCGGCTCGTGCGCGTGCTGCCGGACGGGCCCGCGATGAAACTGGAAACCTGGGTGGTCATGCACGAGGATCTGCGGGCGAGCCCGCGTTGCCGGGCCGTGTTCGATGCATTGGCGAACGGGCTGCGCGCATATGCCGAAGGGACGGCCGACTAGGCCGTTCCAGCCCGCCGCGCCCGCGCATCGCCGCGACGCGACGCGCTATTCGTAGATCTTGCCGGCGAACAGGATGTCGGCCATGCGCCGCCACGGGTTGTCGGGCAGGTCGTAGCAGCGCAGCCCGTCCTCGGACACCTCGGCCCAGTCGACCATCGCCTCCAGGTACTCGCCGATCGAGCGGTTTTCCCAGCCGAGCGCGGCGGCCGCGAACGGCGACGGCGGCACGTCGGCGTCGAGCTGGCGCTCCTTTTGCCAGTCGTGGCCGAGCACGCGCAGGAAGTGGATCAGCGAGCGCTCGTCGACCACCCGCTCCAGCGCGTGCTGCAGCCGCGCGGCCATCTCGCTTTTCAGTTCGTCGTTCATGCGTCTCGCCCCCTGCTACGCAACGTTCGGAAAGCTTCCACCTCGCACCAACCGGGATACGTTTCCTCGACGATGAAGAAATCGTCGAAATAGACCAGCCCGAGCCGCTCGAACGATGATCCCGAAATCTCCCGATATTTTCATCGGTACCGACTCGCGTCGAATACGTGCCTCTGCGCCGACGCGCATGCCTGCGTCACATCAGCAATTGCCGCGACAGCACCTCGCGCGCCTGCGTGACCGTCTCGCGTTCGCCCGGCATCGGCGGCGTCAGCGAGAACACGGCGTCGGGCAGCGCCGGCAGCCGGTGTTTCGCGCCGAGCCGCACGAGACCCTCGCCGATCGCCGATGCGCACAGGCAGCCGACGCCGAGCCCCGCCGCCAGCATCGACTGCAGCCCCGCGACACCCGACGCGCTGTGCACGAGCACATACGGCGCGTGCTGCTCGTCGAGCGAGCGCACGGCGATCTGATGCATCATGCAGTCGTCCGGCAGCAGCACGAGCGGCAACGGCTCGGGCAACTGCTCGGCGAGCGCGGGCGACGCGACCCACGACAGCGGCTCGCGCCGCAGCACCCAGCGCGTATCGGCCGACGCGGGCCGGAACGGCCCGCTCGACAGGTTCATCACGACGCCCAGATCGATCTGTCCGCGCGCATGCGCGGCTTCGATCTCCGCGCTCTTCATCGCGCTCACGTGCAGGCTCAGTTGCGGGTAGCACTCCCGCAACCGCGCGAGCAGGCCCGCGACTTCATGCGTCCGGTAGTAATCGGTGATCGCGACGCGCAACTCGCCCTTGATCGCCTGTCCGCGGACTTCGTCGAACGCGGCCTCGTTCAGCGCGACGATGCGGCGCGCATGCTGCAGCAAACGTGTGCCGGCCGGCGTCGGCTCCACGCCGCGCTTGCTGCGCACGAACAGCGGCACGCCGGCGCGCGATTCGAGCTTGCGCACTTGCTCGCTCACCGTCGACTGTGACAGATGCAGCAACGGCGCGGCCGCCGTAAGGCTGCCCGCATCCGCCACCGCCGCGAAAGTGCGCAACTGATCCAGATCGAAACCGCGCATCGCCTTCTCCATCCATCGAATAACCCGATGGATGCTACCACTAATTCCCGCTTTTCCGATTCGTCGGCAATCCGCAGAATGTCGGTTCAACGGGTTTCGACCTACGGTGCGGCCCTCATTCTTCCGGACTTCCGTTCATGACCGACAACACCCTCGCCCCTTGCGCGCCGGCCGGCACGGCTGCCGCGGCGGCGCCGCGCAGCCATCACGGCTGGGCGCTCGTGGTCCTGCTGGTCGGCGCCATTCTGCCGCCGCTCGACTACTTCATCGTGAATCTCGCGCTGCCGGCCATCCGCGACGGCATCGGCGCACGACCGTCCGAGCTGCAGCTCGTCGTGTCGGCCTACGCGTGCGCGAACGCGGTCGTGCAGATCACCGGCGGGCGTCTGGGCGACCTGTACGGCCGCAAGCGGATGTTCATGATCGGGATGGCCGGCTTCGTCGTCGCATCGACGCTGTGCGGGCTCGCCGGCAGCGGCGCGGTGCTGGTCGGCGGCCGCGTGCTGCAGGGCCTGTTCGCCGCGATCCTCGCGCCGCAGGTGCTCGCGACGATCCGCAGCGTGTTCAGCCCGCAGGAGCAGGTGCGCGTGATGGGTTTCTACGGTTTCGTGTTCGGCCTCGCGGCCGTGATCGGCCAGCTGGGCGGCGGCGCATTGATCAGCCTGCATCCGTTCGGGCTCGGCTGGCGCGCGATCTTCCTGGTCAACGTGCCGATCGGCATCCTCGCGCTGCTCGGCAGCTGGCGCTTCATCCCGGAAAGCCGGCCGCCGCGCGGCCAGCGTATCGACGTGCCAGGCACGGTGCTGCTGTCGCTGTCCCTGCTGATGCTCGTCTATCCGCTCACGCACGGACGCGAGGCAGGCTGGCCGCTGTGGATGGTCGCGTGCATCGCCGGAGCGCTGCCGATGCTCGGCGCGCTACTGGCGGTCGAAGCGCGCCGGCTCGCCGGCGGCCGCGATGCGCTGCTCGACGTGCGCCTGCTGCGCAATCCGGTCGTCGCGCTCGGGCTCACGCTCGCGTTCCTGTTCTACATGCTGAGCGCGTTCTTCCTGAGCTACGGGATCTATCTGCAGGGCTGCTTCGACTGGTCGCCGCTCGCGTCGGGGCTGGCGATCCTGCCGCTCGGCATCGGCTTCCTCGCGAGCCCGCTGCTGATGCCGCGCCTCGTCGACCGGTTCGGCGGCCATCGCGTGCTCACGCTCGGCTTCGCGATGCTCGCGGCCGGCGTCGCGACCGCCGCCGCACTGGCCGGCGACCACGCGCCCGGCCCGGGCTTTTACGCGGGCATCGCGGCGATCGGCATCGGGCAAGGCCTCGTGCTGCCGTCGGTCGTGCGGATCGTGCTCGCGGAAGTCGACGCGGCGCGCGCCGGGGTCGCGTCGGGCATGGTCAGCACGATGCTGCAGATCGGCGCGGCCGTCGGGGCGGCGACACTCGGCGGGCTGTTCTTCGCGCGGCTCGGCGCGCAGCCGGGCGCGCTCGACTACGTGCAGGGGTTCAGGACGGCGATGTGGGCGCTGACGGTCGTGCTGCTCGTGTGCGTCGCGTTGTCGGCCGCGCTGGGGCCGATGCATCGCCGGGCGCGGGCCGGCGCGTGACGACGCGGGTCGGACGACACATCGCCGGCAGCGAATCGGGGCATGCGCGATCGCTTGCCGGCATCGAGCTCACTTGGGGTGCCTGGGTTGCGCGTGCCGCGCTTCCCATTCGGCCAGCTCGACGCGATAGCGCGCCAGCGCTTCGTCGTACAGGTCGAAAACGCACGGCGAGCAGCCGCTGTTGCAGCAGTCTTCCAGTTCGGGTTGTTCGGGCGGGGTGGGACGCGGATCGTCGGCGAGCGTTTCCGCGGAGGCAGGCTTGGTCACGGCTTCAGTCACATGATGTCGAACGTTCAGTATACGGTGATGGTCCGTTGCATGCAGGCATGCCGACCGTATGCAGCCGCGCCACCCGCTGATCGAAATCGCGACGATCGCGCAACCGCCGCGTGCGCGATTTCGCATGCCCTGACGTCATACGCGAGTGCGACCGTCCGCCATCCGCTACGCCACGCGACCGCTCACGGGAATCGATGCACCGGTGATCGCCTGCGCGTCAGTCGACAGCAGGAACCCGATCGTCGCGGCGATCTGTTCGGGCCGGACCCAGCGCGTGAAATCCGCGTCGGGCATGTCCGCGCGGTTCGGCGGTGTGTCGATGATGCTCGGCAACAGCGCATTCACGGTCACGCCGCGATCGAGCAGTTCCGCCGCCAGCGCCTCGGTGAGTCGCGCGACGCCCGCCTTCGCGGCCGCATACGCGCCCATTCCCGCGCCTGCCTTGAACGCCGCGCCCGCGCCGATGTTGACGATGCGGCCTGCCGGGCTCGCCACCAGATACGGCAGCGCGGCCTTCGACGCATTCAGCGCCGTCTTCACGTTCAATTCGTACATGCGGTCCCACATGGCCGCGTCGCCATCGGCGATCGTCTGCCACACGAACGCGCCTGCAATGTTCAGCAGCGCGTCGACCCGGCCGAATTCGCGATTCACGGTGTCAAGCGCGCGCGCAGCCGCCTGCGGATCGACGAGATCGATGCCGCCGAGGCGCAGCGCATCGGCCGGCACGCCGGGCAACGCCTGCGCGTCCGGCGCCGTGCCACGGCCGATCAGCGCGACGCGAGCGCCGTGCCGGCCGAGCCAGGCGGCGGTTGCGACGCCGAGATGGCCGAATCCGCCGGTGATCGCGACTGCCTTGCCTTTCAGGTCGTGTTCCATCGATGTGCTCTCCTGAGTCGAAGGGGGTTGGATGATACGCGGTTCGGTGCAATGCCGGCCGCGACACGGGCGTGCCCGGCCGGCGTTTCGACAGCGTAGCGCCGTTCACGCCTCCATGCGCACGACGCACAGGCGTCGCCGACGACGAAGTCGATCTGTCGATCCGCCGCGGCCGTGCAGGTGCGCGCCACGCGTGACGGCGTGGCCGGGCATAATGCGCGATCACGGCGCGCCGCACGATGCGCGTTGCACCGTGATCGCGCCATTTGCGTACCGAACCCCGAACCTCAACCCGTCTATCCCATGCAAGTACTCGTCGTTGGCACCGGCAAGCTGGCAACCGAACTGCTCGGCTCACACCGGCTCGACCCGGCAACCTGTCGCGTGATGGCCTGGTCGGACCCCGCACGCGGCGACGTCCGTTCGATCGTCGTTCACGCCGGCTCCGGCCGCGAGCTGCCTGCCGCGATCGAATTCTGCCGCGCAACGGGGTCGCCGCTCGTCGAGCTGTCCACCGGCTCAGACCTCGAAACCGGATCGCACGACTTCCCCGTCGTGCTCTGTCCGAATACGAACATCCTGATGCTCAAGTTCATGAGCATGCTGGAAACCAGCGGGCATCTGTTTCGCGACTGCCACATCAGCGTGACGGAATCGCACCAGGCCAGCAAGACGTCCGTGCCCGGCACCGCGGTCGGCATCGGCCAGTCGCTCGGCGTTCCCGCGCAGGACATCCACTCCGTGCGGGACCCCGCCGAGCAGCGCGACGCATTGCAGATTCCCGACGACCAACTCGGCCGCCATGCGTTCCACCGGATCCGCATCGAGGACGGCGCATGCAGCCTGCAATTCGAATCCCGCGTATACGGCGCGTCGCCTTACGCGGATGGCGTGTCGCGGATCGTCGAGGCCGTCCGGCAGCACGAGCTCGAACCTCGCCGGTACTCGATCGTCGAGTTCATTCACAACGGTTGGCTGTAAGCACAACGATGCGCGCGACGCGTCGGCGAGGCCCCCGCCGGCCCACTCGACGGCCCTGATCGCACGATCGCGCACGCGCCCTCTTAGCCGTCACCCAGCACGGCCCCGCTTTCCGGCAACGTCGCCCCGCCGTCGACGACGATCGTCTGCCCGGTGATGTACGCCGCATCGGCCGACGCGAGAAACAGCATCGCGTTCGCGATGTCCTCCGGCTCGCCCATTCGCGCGAGCGGAATGTCGCGCGCGATCTGCGCGGCGACCGACGCATCGCCGAGATTGCCGGCCGCCGGCGTGCGGATCATCCCCGGCTCGACGCCGTTGACCGTCACGTTGCGGCGCGCGAGTTCGAGCGCCGCCGCGCGAATGAAGCCGTTCACGCCTGCCTTCGACGCCGCGTAGTGCGCGAGCCCCGGATAGGCGACGCGCGGCCCGGTCACCGACGACGTGACGAGCAGCCGCCCCGCCCCCACACGCTCGAATGCCGGCAGCGCGGCCTGTGCAAGCCAGAACAGCGCCGACAGGTTGACCGACAGCGTGCGTTCGAGCATCGGCGCATCGATCCGCTCGAACGGAGTCAGCGGGAAATACGCGGCGTTGTGAACGACGACGTCGATCCGGCCGCCGTCGCGCTCGACCGCGTCGACCAGCGCGACGAGTTCGTCGCGGCTCGCGGCGTCGACGCGATACGCGCACGCAGCGCCGCCCGCGCTGGCAAGCGCGTCCGCCTGCGCGGCAGCGGCATCGCCGTTGAGATCGGCGAGCGCGACGAACGCACCGGATTGCGCGAAACGGCGCGCGATCGCCGCGCCGATTCCCTGCGCCGCGCCCGTGACGAGCACGACACGGCCACTGAAATCCGCACGCAGGCGGCCGCTGCCTGGCACGGCATTCATCGTTGCGCCTCGCCGGCGAGCGGATACACGGTTTCGTTCAGCACCTGCGCATGCGCGCCGATCGGGAAGTTCGACAGCGTGCCGAAATCGCCGCCCTGGTAGCCGAAGATCTTGCCGTCCGTCTTGCGTTGCGCGAGGTCGATCAGCACGACGCCGAGCGTCGGCACCACCTTCTCGCGCCATACGAACAGATACAACTGCTCGGCGAGCCTGAAGTAATGGCAGCGGTCCACGTCGGCCAGCCCGCCTTCGACGCCCTGCAGACACTGCCATGCGTAGAAGTTCTCGTTCAGGTAGATGTGCTCGTAGCATTCGGTCGGGCTGTAGCGATACATCGTGCGCTTGCCGACCAATTCGCGCGTGGGCCCGTGCAGCGGGCCCGGCCGCGCATGGCCGCCGAGCGTGCCGTGCCTGAATGTCGCATCGACGCCCGTCAGCGGCAGTCCGCGCGCGACGCGCGTGAACGCGTCGACCTGCGTGTCGGCTTCGGTCGGCAGCGTGCCGATCACCGACGTCCACACGCCGCCGACGACGTCGATCACGAGACTGACCGACGTCGCGCGCGCTGCCGGGTCGATGTAATCGACGAAGTACAAGTCGTCGCGCAGCCGCGTGACACGGCACGGCGCACGGCCGCCCGCGTCGGTCGCCGCGTCGCGCCATTGCAGCGCGCCCGCCTCGAACGTATAGACGCGCCATGCGCCCGATGCGTCGCCGAGGGCCAGCGATCGCCCGACGAGCTCGTCCACGGGCGCGAGGACGTTCGCGTCCGGCGCGAAGCCGTCCGCGAGCGCGCCAACCTGAATGAATACCGGGTCCTGTCGTTCCACCTGCCGTCTCCCGCGCAGCTTCAGGCCCGGCGGGCCGTGTACGCTGCTCATGTGCACATGGTGCGGGCTGCGCGCGCCGCGCGGTATCGGCCAAAAGGATGAAGGGCACGCGGCGCCGGAACGCGCTAAAGTGCACGTGATCCGCGCCGCTGCCGGCGCGAGGAGCGCCCATGCACCGTGTCACCCATTACCGACGCACCGATGAAGGCATCGAGGCGATCAGCCTCGAGTCCGACCGCACGTTTCCGCGGCACGCGCACGACGAATTCGGGGTAGGCGTGATCGTCAGCGGCGCGCACCGGTCCTGGAGCGGCCGCGGGCAGGTCGATGCGCTGGCCGGTGACGCGATCATGGTCAATCCGGGCGAAATGCACGACGGCATGCCGATCGAAACGGGCACGGGCCGGCGTTGGCGGATGCTGTACCTCGCGCCTGCACTGGTCGCGGGCGTCGCGGCGGAAGAAGGCCTCGGCGGTGTCGAGCTCGCGCACCCGGCAGTGCGTGACGCGCGGCTCGCGGCCGCGTTCGGCCGGCTGCATGCACGGCTCGTCGCAGGAGACACGCTGCCGCTCGCCCGCGACGAGGCACTCGTCACGCTGGTCGCCGGGCTGCTTGCGCGGCACTCGAACCGCGCGCTGCCGCCCGCCGGCGTCGCACCGGCGATCCGCGTCGCTCGCGAGCGACTCGATGCGGCGCCCGCCGCACCCGTTTCGCTGGCGGAACTCGCCGGCCTGAGCGGCGTGAGCCGCTTCCAGCTGCTGCGCGGATTCGCGCGCGAACTCGGCATCACGCCGCACGCGTATCTGATGCAGTCGCGCACGCGGCTCGCGCGCGCACTGCTCGCCAGCGGCCGGCCGATCGCGGATGCCGCGGCCGAAGCCGGTTTTGCCGACCAGAGCCACCTGACACGCGCGTTCGCACGCCAGTTTGGGATCACGCCGGGACGATTCACGCAGGCAGGCTGACGGACCTCGCCTCGCGGCGTGACCACCCGGTGCGCGGCGATGTCGATCTTCGCCGCCCGGCAGCAACGGCTCCGGATGACGGCGCTACCGGTCAACCGGAGGCGCCGGATACATCGCCGTTCCCGCTCACCCGCCCCGCTCACCGACGCCGCTGCAATTTCCGCTGCAATTTCGTTCAAGACGCCCGCGCCGCCGCACGCGACGATGCGGCACATGAAGACACGACTGATTGGCTATCTCTATCTCGCCGCCGCAATGGCCGGCGTCGGCAGCACCGTCATCGCGAGTCGCCTCGCGGCCGGCGGCCTGCCGCCGTTCACGGCCACCGCGCTGCGCTTCCTGATCGCAACCCCGCTGCTGTTCGGGCTGATGCGAGCGCAGCGAATGCGATGGCCGCGGGTCTCCGCACGCGACGCCGTGCTGCTCGTCGTGCAGGCTGCGGCGGGCGGTGTCGGCTATACGGTGCTGCTGATCAGCGGCACGAAGCTGTCGTCGCCCGTCGATGCAGGCGTGATGCTCGGCACGCTGCCGGCGATGTCGACGCTGATCGCGGCGGTCGTGCTGCGCGAACGGCAGACGCCGTGCGACTGGGGCGCGGCCGCGCTGGCCACCGCCGGCGTGCTGTTCGTCACGTTCGCGCCCGGCCAGGCCATGCCGTCGCTCCGGACGCTCGCCGGCGACGCGCTGGTGCTGGCCGCCGTCGCTTGCGAGGCCGTGTTCATCCTGCTCAACCGGCGGCTGTCGGCGCCGTTGCCGCCGCTCGTGCTGTCGACGGCGATGTCGGGCCTCGGCTTCGTGCTCGCGCTGGTGCCGGCCGCGTTCGAATGGCACGCGCTCGCGACCGGCTGGAACATCGGCGCGGTATCGGCGATCGCGTACTACGCGCTGGTGCCGACCGTGCTCGGCTATCTGTGCTGGTACGCGGGTTCGGCTCGCACGAGCGGCACCGAAGCCGCGCTGTTCACGGCGGTCGCGCCGGTCTCGGCCGTGCTGTTCGCGGTCGCACTGTTTGGCGAGACGCTCGGCGGCACGCGATTGCTCGGCATCGCGCTCGTCGTCGCGGGAATGCTGGTGGGTGCGACGCGGCGGCGCGAGCCGCCGGCACGCATCGCGTCAGCCGGTTGTCTCGATGGCTAACCTGTTCGTCGATCGATGGCCGTCACCGCGCGCCATCGACGACGACTGTAGGAATGTGTCCGCACACGGCAAAATCGTTGCGTACCGTCGCGCAAGATGCAATATTCGCGTGGCCGGGCCATTTGACCACCATCGAACAATAATTCGCATTGCCATGAACAAGAAGGAAGCCAAAACAAGAATCGCGGCGCTGCTGTCCGCGGGCGCGAGGAAAGCCGACGTGCTCGCCGAGCTCGCCGGACAGGGCCTCAAGGATCGCGTGCTCGCGCGCCTGATCGCGTCGCGCCCCGACCCCGAACTGTGCCGAAAGAACAAGGTGCATACCCGGATCCTGATCGCGCTCGGCATCGCGCAGTTGCTGATCAGCCTCGCACTCGCCTATCTGCTCCTGGTGGACGGGCTCAGCATCGGCGCCGCGGTGCTGTTCCTCGCGTTGACGGTGCCGCTGTCGCTGCTGTTCATCTGGGGCTTCGCGACTCATCGCGTTGGCGCGTATCACGCGTTCATCGTTCTGTCGCTGCTGCAAGTGCCGAGGACCATCGCCGATCTCGGCCGCGATCCGTCGGCCGCGCTGCCGACCCTCGGGGTGACGGTCATCCTGGTCGGCTACGTCTGGTTCGTCCGCAACCGGCTGTTCCCGGACTTCGGCTGGTTCACGCCGCGCAAGGTCGAGGGCCGTTACGCGTTCGTGGAAAGCGCCTGACGCTGTCGACCGCGCGCCATGAAAAAGGCGCCGGGCCGCCGCGCGATCGCGGGACGGCCCGGCGCCTTCTGCATTCCGGAATCCGGTGGCTTACTTGGCCTTCTCGGCCGTATCGCTAATTGCCTGACCACCCTTCGAAATGTCCTGCCCCATGCCTGCAACGGTATTGCAACCGGCGAGCGCGGCGGTCACCACCAGCAGCACTGCAGCAATCGTACGCGTCATTCTCATTCTCCTTCGAGTCAACATGCCCGACCGGGCGAATCGTATGCGGCGTGGCGCCCTGCGGCTCGCAGGACACGGGGCCTGACCTGATTATACGGAGACGGCCGCCGCGCGCCAGTGTTCGCCGGGCCGGGCGTAACCCAGGCCACACGGGCCGTCGCGCAGATTTTCCTTGACTTCGGCGGGCCTCGAACTAATATACGCACCGCGTATATTTCTCATCAGGTGCCGCCGATGACCGTTCCCCAACAAGCCTTCCTGCGCGACGCGATGCGCCGCCTCAACATGACCCGCGAAGCGTTCGCGAACCGCATCGGCGTAAGCCGTCGTGCGCTGGACACGTGGCTGTTGCCCGACGACTCGCAGGAATCGCGCGGCATGCCCGAGATCGTCGAGCGCTTCGTGTCGGAAATCGTCGAACGCCCGGCACCGGATGGCGGAGACTATACGCAAAGCGTAGAAAAACAGGGGCTCGCGAAGCAATTCCTGTTCGAAGGCAAGCCGCAACTGATTTCCGTGGACCAGTTTTCACGGGATTCGGTCGAGGCGCTGTTCCGCGTCGCCGACGTGATGCAGCCGATCGCGCGCCGCCACAAGATCTCGCGCGTGCTCGAAGGCGCGGTGCTCGGCAACCTGTTCTTCGAGGCCAGCACGCGCACCCGCGTGTCGTTCGGCGCGGCTTTCTGCCGGCTCGGCGGCTCGGTGTGCGACACGACCGGCTTCACGTTCTCGTCGATGGCCAAGGGCGAATCGATCTACGACACGAGCCGCGTGATGGCCGGCTATGTCGACGCGCTCGTGATCCGCCACCCGGAGAAAGGCTCGGTTGCGGAGTTCGCGCGTGCGACCAACCTGCCGGTGATCAACGGCGGCGACGGCCCGGGCGAGCACCCGAGCCAGGCGCTCCTCGATCTCTATACGATCCAGCGCGAGTTCTCGCGCCTCGGCAAAATCGTCGACGGCGCGCATATCGCGCTCGTCGGCGACCTGAAATACGGCCGCACCGTGCACTCGCTCGTCAAGCTGCTCGCGCTGTACCGCGGGCTCAAGTTCACGCTCGTGTCGCCGCCGACGCTCGAAATGCCCGCATACATCATCGAACAGATCGCGACGAACGGCCACGTGATCGAGCAGACGAACGACCTCGCGGCCGGGCTGCGCGGCGCGGATGTCGTCTATGCGACGCGGATCCAGAAGGAGCGCTTCACCGACGAGTCGTTCGAAGGCTACACGCCGGATTTCCAGATCAACCAGGCGCTCGTCGACTCCGTCTGCAAGCCCGACACGCTGATCATGCACCCGCTGCCGCGCGACAGCCGGCCCGGCGCGAACGACCTGTCGGTCGACCTGAACCGCGATCCGCGCCTCGCGATCTTCCGGCAGACCGACAACGGCATTCCGGTCCGGATGGCGATCTTCGCGGTGCTGCTCGGCGTCGAGAATCTGGTTCAACATTCGATGCGCGACGCCACATGGCGCCCGCCGGCGTACCTCGGGCCGGAGGATGCGGTGTTTCACGGGATCGATTGACCCGCGGACGTAACACACGCAACGCGCCGTCTTCTACGGCGCGTTTTTCATTTTCGATGCGGATGATGCGGGCGCGGCCGGCCCCGCGTCAGCTGCCCCATGGATCGATCACGCGCAGGCCCGCCGCTTCGAACGGCGCGACGTCGTGTGTGGCCACGACACCCTGTTGTTACTCTGAACGAACGAAGATGCGACCACTGTAATCGGTCCGCCACGCCCATCACACTCGGCCATTCGGCCATCCTGCCCCTCCCCGCAAGCGTTCAAGCCCTCTGCAACATTCGTCAACATTCTCATCACAAATGCGAACAAGAACGCTTCTCATTTAAAGAAAAATTACATAGAATGCCGCCTGAAAACAAATCGTAATAATTCCCGGCGGCGTGCACATTTCCGTAGCGCGTCGTTCCAGGGGCCACACTGCGAGGTCGAAGCGCATCATGAAGTCCCGTCCTGAAGAGCTGAAGCTCGGCAAATTCACCACCCTGTGCAGCGTGCTCGCCGCGAGCCCTGCGTTCGCCGACGGCACGCCGCCGCCCGCACCGGTCAGCACCGAAGGCCATCTGGCGCCGATCGAGGTCCAGGGCAAGGCCGAGCACAGCTACAAGGCCGACTTTTCCGCCTCCACGAAATTCACCGCGCCGCTCGTCGACACGCCGAAGTCCGTGACCGTGATCCCGCAGGAGCTGATCCAGAGCAGCGGCGCGGCAACGCTGACCGAGGCGTTGCGCACCGTGCCGGGCATCACGTTCGGCGCCGGCGAAGGCGGCAACCCGCTCGGCGATCGTCCGTTCATCCGCGGCTACGACACGCAAGGCAGCATGTTCGTCGACGGGATGCGCGACACGGGCGCGACCACGCGCGAGATCTTCAACACCGAGCGCGTCGAGATCACCAAGGGCTCCGACGGCGCATACGGCGGCCGCGGCGGCGCGGGCGGCAGCATCAACCTGATCACGAAAGCGCCGCACCTCGGCACGACGGCGGCCGCGAGCGCCGGCCTCGGCACCGATCGCTACCGCCGCTTCACCGCCGACGGCAACTGGCAGTTCGCCGACCACGCGGCGTTCCGCCTGAACCTGATGAGCCACAACAACGACGTCGCGGGCCGCGACGCCGTCAACAACGAGCGCTGGGGCGTCGCGCCGTCGATCGCGTTCGGTCTCGGCACGCCGACGCGCGTGACCGCGAGCTACTACCACCTGTCGACCGACGACATGCCCGACGGCGGCATTCCGTACTTCTACACGACGTCGAACAAGCCTGCGAACGTCGACACGATCTATCCGGCGCCCGTCGACCGCCACAATTTCTACGGCCTGATCGACCGCGACTTCCGCAAGACCACGTCGGACATCAGCACGATCAAGATCGAGCACGACATCACGCCGAATCTGACGGTGCGCAACACCACGCGCTACACGGAGTCGACCCAGGACTACATCTGGACGCAGCCCGACGACAGCCAGGGCAACGTGGTCAACGGCAAGGTCTGGCGCCGCAACAACAACCGCAACAGCTCGGTCAACAGCCTCGCGAACCTGACCGAACTGTTCGGCGAATTCCGCACCGGCCCGTTCAAGCACAGCTTCTCGACCGGCATCGAGCTGTCGCGCGAATGGGGCAAGCGCGATTCGTACACGGTCGCGACCGACAAGGGCACCATCTGCCAGCAAGGCATCGGCGCGCCGTCCGGCTACAACTGCACGAGCCTGTGGTCACCGAACCCGAACGATCCGTGGGCCGGTTCCGTCACGCGCAACAACGACTATGCGCATGCGCGCACCACGACCAAGTCGATCTACGGCTTCGACACGATCGAGCTCACGCCGCGCTGGCAAGTGAACGCCGGCGTGCGCGTCGACGACTATTCGACCCGCTTCACCGACACCAAGGCCAACGGCAGCAAGACCTACACGCGCGACGACACGCTCTTCAACTGGCAGGCCGGCCTCGTGTTCAAGCCCGCGCAGAACGGCAGCATCTACGCGTCGTATGCGACGTCGTCGACGCCGGCCGGCATGCTGCTCGGCGAAGGCAGCGAATCGCAGTCGCTCACGCCGGGCCGCGGCGGCGTCGGCCCGAATGCCGATCAGATGGCCCCCGAGAAGAACCGCAGCATCGAACTCGGCACGAAGTGGAACGTGCTGAACGACAAGCTATCGCTGACCGCCGCGCTGTTCCAGATCGACACGACGAATGCACGCGTGACGCTGCCGAACAACCAGTACGCGATGGTCGGCAACAAGCGCGTGCAGGGCCTCGAACTCGGTGTCGCCGGGCAGATCACGAAGCAGTGGCAGGTGTTCGGCGGCTACACGTACATGAAGAGCGAGCTGCGCGACAACGGCAAGGATGCCGCGAACAACGGCCACCGGTTCCCCAATACGCCGAAGCACAGCCTGACGATGTGGTCGAACTACGACGTGACGCCGAAATTCACCGTCGGCGGCGGCGCGTTCTACATGTCGGAAGTGTTCGGCGATCCCGCGAACCTGCGTGCGGTGCCGTCGTACTGGCGCTTCGACGCGATGGCGCAATACCGGATCAACAAGAAGCTCGACCTGCAGCTGAACGTGAACAACCTGTTCAACCGCACGTACTTCGATCAGGCGTATCCGGCGCACTACGCGTCGATCGCGCCGGGCCGCTCGGCGTTCGTCACGCTGAACGCGCGCTACTGATCGATGGAAACCGTCTCGCTGAAGGCGCTCGCGTCGGTGTCGCCGCGCGCGTTCGCCGACATCCTGGCCGGCCCGCCCGAGCGCGCCGTCGCGTGGGTCGCGGCGGCTGCCGACAACGGGATCGTCGACGCGCAGGCCGTCTACGGCCAGTACCTGCTCGACGGGCACGGCGTCGCGCGCGATCCGGCCGCTGCATTCGGCTGGTTCCGGCATGCGGCGCGGGCCGGTCACCCGATGGCGATGAACATGCTCGGCCGCTGCTACGAGTTCGGCTGGGGGACGGCCGCCTGCGCGCCGGTGGCCGTGTACTGGTACCGGCTCGCCGCGCAGGCCGGCCTCGACTGGGGCATGTACAACCTTGCGACGGCGCTCGCGCTCGGCAACGGCGTCGCCGAGGATCGCGCCGCCGCGCTCGACTGGTTTCGCCGCGCCGCCGCGCTCGGCCATGCGAAATCGATCAACCTGATCGGCGGCTTCTACGAGGACGGCTGGGTCGTGGCCGTCGATGTCGACGCCGCGTTCGACCACTATCGCCGCGCCGCCGAGGCCGGCGATTTTCGCGGCCAGTTCAACTACGCACGGCTGCTCGCCGATCGCGGGCGCGTCGACGAAGCCCTCGTCTGGTTGGCGCGCGTGCCGGCCACCGCCACCCCCGCGTTCGTCGCGAAGATGCGCGCGTATCTCGCGTCGTCGCCGCTCGACGCGTTGCGCGCGGCGGCGCTGCAATTGCCGTCTCATGGCATGGAATCCGAATCATGATGCTTCATATCCCCGGCGTGCTGACCCAGGCACAGGTCGCGCAATGCCGCGAGATGCTCGATGCCGCCGACTGGGTCGACGGCAACGCGACGTCCGGCACGCAGTCGGCGCTCGCGAAACGCAACCGGCAGTTGCCGGAAGGTTCGCCGGTCGCGCGCGCGGTCGGCGATGCCATCCAGGATGCGCTGGCCCGACATCCGCTGTTCTTTTCGGCGGCGCTGCCGCTGAAGGTGTTTCCGCCGCTGTTCAATCGCTACGAAGGCGGCGAGGCGTTCGGTACGCATGTCGACAACGCGATCCGGCTGCTGCGCGGCACGGATTTTCGCGTGCGTAGCGACCTGTCGGCGACGTTGTTTCTCGAGGAACCGCACGCGTACGACGGCGGCGAGCTGTGCGTGGAAGATACGTACGGCGTGCATCGCGCGAAGCTGCCGGCGGGCGATCTCGTGCTGTATCCGGCGTCGAGCCTGCATCGGGTGACGCCCGTGACGCGCGGCGAGCGTGTCGCGTCGTTCTTCTGGATCCAGAGCATGGTGCGCGACGACGGCGATCGCACGTTGCTGTTTCAGCTCGATACGCAGATTCAGGCGTTGTCGGCGGAAAAAGGCGCGAAGGATCCGATGGTCATTTCACTGACGGGGATTTATCACAACCTGTTGAGGAAGTGGGCGGACGCGTAGTCGCGGCGATCACGCCCGCTATGCACGCGCCATGCGCAAGTGCACGGGCCATCGCCCCGCTCCCCGCGCGCCAGCATTCATCTAACGAAATCGCCGACGACGGACGACGCGCCTTGCACCGCATTCACCGGCGACGGTTTCATCGATTACCGTCGGAATGGTTGGCATGAGTCGTCCGGCGAGCGCCATTGTGCCGTGATGCAAGTTGAATCACCCGCGATATGACGGCTCGTCGAGGGAACCTTCCGCAACGAACGCCCCCGCCGACATTCTTTCCGACGACAACGCCCCCGCATCGGTAACATCCGCACTTGCCGATCCCCGCCCGCTCCCGCACAATCGGGCCACCTGCCTTCCTCCCCCCGCGCCGATGTCCTATGCGTCACTCGCCACCGGCGTCCTGCTCGCCGGCGGTCTCGGTCAACGCTTCGACCCAAGCGGTCTGCACAGCAAGCTGCTCGCGCTGCTTCCCGACGGCACGCCGGTTGCGGTCGCGGCCGCGCGTCGCCTCGCCGCGGCCACGGCCGACGTGATCGCCGTCGTGCGTCCCGGCGCGGAAAAACTCGCGATTCTGCTGAACGAAGCCGGCTGCCAGGTCGTCTATGCGCCCGACGCGATGCGTGGCATGGGCGCGAGCCTGGCAGCCGGCGTCCGCGCGACGCCGGAAGCAACCGGCTGGCTGGTCGCGCTCGGCGACATGCCCTGGATCGCGGCATCCACCTACGAAGCGGTGACGCGCGCGCTCGACGCCGACGACGCATCGATCGTCGCCCCCGTTCATCGCGGCGTGCGCGGTCATCCGGTCGGATTCGCCGCGCACCATTACGATGCACTGGCCGCGCTCGACGGCGATACGGGCGCCCGCGCGTTGTTCGCGAGCGCACCGGTCAACCTGCTCGGCGTCGACGATCCAGGCATCCTGCGCGACGTCGACACGCCCGCGGATCTGCGCTGACATCGGCGCGCGCCGGCCGCACCGCACATCGTGGATGCCGGCCTTCGCGCGATCCGGCGCGATACCTGCAGAGGCTCGCATGTCGCCGGCAATCGGCATGTCGCCGCGAGAATCCCGCTGCAAACACCCGCCCGATTGCCTATAACGGAGACGAGGCGCGCCCGCCGCGCCACCGCCGCCACGCATTGCGCGAGTTCCCCATGGACCACACGACCCCGATGCCCGAGCCCCCGGCCGACCCGAACCGCGATCCGGAAGACGATCCGTTGTCGCCGCCACCACCGGGGCATCCTCACGACAACCCGCAGCAACCCGACGGACCGCCAAGCAAGGACCCGGTATAGCCGGCATCCGCCCGCGAGCGTCCATCTGCTACCGCGCCGTGTACCCGCCGTCGATCGCCAGCGACACGCCGCTGATCATCGACGCCGCGTCGCTGAGCAGGAACAGGATCGGCTCGACCACCTCGTCCGGCTCCGCGAAGCGCCCGAGCGGAATCGCCGCGAGCATCGGCGCGCGCTTCTCCGGCTCGCTCCACGCGAACTGCGCCATTGGCGTGAGCGTGACGGTCGGGTTCACGCTGTTCACGCGAATTCCGTGCGCGCCGAGTTCGATGCAGAGCACGCGTGTCATCGCGTCGAGCGCCGCCTTCGATGCGCAATAGCTCAGATGCGCGGGCAGGCCGACGAGCGCGGCCTGGCTCGATACGTTGACGATGCTGCCCCGCGCGCGTGTCGCGCCTCGCCCCGCGCGTTCGATCATCTTCCGCGCGACGGCCCGCGCGACCAGCGCCGCGCCGCGCGCATTGACGGCCATCACGCGATCGAAGTGCGCCGCACTCACGTCGAGCGCCGGTTCGAGCGACGCGATCCCCGCGCAGTTGACGAGACCGTCGAACGCGTCATGCACGGCGAGCGCCGCATCGATCGCGAGTTCGTCGCCGCCGATATCGATACGCAAGGTTTCGCATGCGATCTCGCCAGCCAGCGAATCGAGCGCGGCCGCATCGCGCCCCGCCGCGACGACCCGCGCACCGGCATGGGCCAGCGCAACCGCGCAAGCGCGCCCGATGCCGCTCGACGCACCGGTGACGAGCACCCGCGCACGGCTGAAATCGAATCGTGTCTTCATGATGACGCGCGCAGTTCGTGCATGATCGGCTTGAGTGCCGGATACAACGCCGTGTAAAGTGCGAAGCGCGCCGCATACGCATTCGCGCGCGCGGCATCGGGACGCGCGCGTTCGACGAGCGTGACCCAGCCGCCTTGCGCGTCGTCGTGCGACACCAGCCCCGCGCCGACGCCCGCGAGCAGCGCGGCGCCCATCGCGGCTTCGACGTCCTGCTCGATCGTCCACACCGGAAAACCGGTCACGTCCGCGATGATCTGCATCCACAGCGCCGAATGCGCGGCGCCGCCGACGACGATCAACCGGTCGTCCAGCGCCGCCGCGCCGCGCCGGCCGGCCTCGATGTTGTGCCGCAGCGCGAACGCGACACCTTCGAGCACCGCGCGATACAGGTGCGCGCGCGTGTGCGCGAGGCTCAGCCCGACGAATGCGCCGCTCGCCTTCGCGTCCCACACCGGGCTGCGCTCACCCATCAGATACGGCAGGAACAGCACGCCGTCCGCGCCGGGCGGCACGCTTTCGGCCGCTTCCTCGAGCAGCACGTGCGGGTCGCCGTGCGGCAGCAATCGCGCCGCATCGATCTCCGCATGGCAGAACTGATCGCGGAACCACGCGACCGATGCACCGGCCGTGATCGCGCCGCCGAACACGTACAGGTCGCGCTGACCGTTGAACACGTGCGGCATGCTGACGAGCCCGTGCCGCGCATCGACGTGCTGGTTCACGTAGCCCCAGCACATGCTGGTGCCGATCATCGCGACATGCTGGCCGGTGCGCGTCGCGCCGGCCGCGAAGGTCGCGACGGCCGCATCCACGCCGCCCGCGACGACCGGCGTGCCGGCCGGCAGGCCGAGCCGCTCCGTCCATTGCGACAGCAGCCCGCCGACGACGTCGGTCGATTCGACGAGCCGCTCCGGCATCATCGTCGCGGGGATGCCGAGCATGTCGAGCGCATCGTCGGACCACTCGCGGCGCGCGACGTCGTACACGCCGCCGATGTTGCCGGCCGAACTGTGGTCGACCGCGACTTCGCCGGTCAGCAGATAGATCACGTACGCGTTCGGCGGCAGAAAATAACGCACGTTCGCCCACACGTCCGGGCGCTGCTCGCGCAGCCACAGCATCTTGGTGAACCCGTAGTAGCTGTCGACGCCGTTGCCCGTGATCACGCGCAGCCGCTCGACGTTCACGTTCTCGTTCACCCAGTCGACCTCCGCGGTCGCGCGCCGGTCCATCCAGATCAGGCACGGGTGCAGCGGCCGCATGTCGCTGTCGACCGGAATGCCGGAACCGCCATACAGGCTGCTCACGCACACGGCGCGGATCGCATCGGCCGGCACGCCGTGCGCGCGCGCGTCGCTCACGCAGCCCGCGATGCAGTCGAGCACCGCATCGAACCACACCTGCGGCCACTGCTCGGCCCACAGCGGGCGCGGCGTGTCGGGCTGGTAGCCGGCCGAACGGCGCGCGACGATCGTGCCATGCCGGTCGACGAGCAGCGCCTTGGTGCTCTGCGTGCCGATGTCGACGCCTATCACGTATTCCATGATGTCTCCGGTGAGAGATCGCACGAGCCCGCGTTCAACGCGCCGGCTTCAGCAGCACCTTGATCGATTCGGGCGACTTCGCGACGCGGATCGCTTCGTCCCAGTCCTCCAGCGCGAAGCCGTGCGTAACGATGCCTTTCGACGTGACGAGCCCGCGCGCGAGCAAATCGATCGCGACCGGATAACAATACGGCCCCAGGTGCGCGCCGCGCACGTCGAGCTCCTTGCGATCGCCGATGATCGACCAGTCGGCGGTCGTGTCCTCGCCGAACACGCTGAACTCGACGAACCGGCCGAGCTTGCGGATCAGTTCCAGCCCCTGGTTCACGCCGACCGGCGCGCCCGTCGTCTCGATGTACACGTCGCATCCGTAGCCGTCGGTCAGCGCGCGGACGATCTCGCGCGCATCGTCGCGCGTCGGATTGATCGTCACGTCCGCGCCGTATTGCCGCGCAAGTTCGAGCCGCTCGTCGATCAGGTCGATCACGACGAGCTTCTTCGGCGTCTTCAGGTGCGCGACCTGCGTCATCATCAGGCCGAGCGGGCCCGCGCCCGCGATCACCACGACGTCGTCGAGCTGAAGGTCGCCACGGTTCACGGTATGGATCGCGCACGACAGCGGCTCGATGATCGCCGCATCCTCGAGCGACACGCCGAGCGGAATCCGGTGCACGATGGCCGTCGGCGGAATGCGCATGTACTCGGCCATCCCGCCGTCGGCGACCTCGCGCTGGAAGCCGAAGATGTTGTGCACCTCGCACATCCAGTACTGGCCGGACTTGCAGTAGCGGCACTTGCCGCACGGCACGATCTGTTCGGCGATCACGCGATCGCCCAGTGCGACGCCGAAATGCTCGGCCGCGCCGTCGCCGAGCGCTTCCACGTAGCCGAAGAATTCGTGGCCGGGAATCACGGGCGCCTTCACCCACGGGCTCGGGCCGCCCCAGAACATCTTCGCGCCCGTATAGCATTTGCAATCGCTCGCGCAGATCCCGCACGCGGCGATGCGGATCACGAGCTCGTTCGCGCCCGCGCGCGGCTGCGCGACCTGCTCGACGCGGTAATCCTCGGGGCCGTGGCAAACCACCGCGGTCATGCGCGGCTGGGCTTCGGGTGTCGTCATGAGTTGTCTCTTCCGTTGATGATTCGGATGTCTGATGAATGAATCGTTACCGCGACCGTTCGCGGCTGATGTAGATCGCGAGCAGGATGATTCCGCCCTTGATCACGTTCTGCACATACGGGTTCACGCCGATCATGTTCAGCCCGTTGTTGAGCACGCCGAGCAGCAACGCACCGACGAGCGTGCCGAGGATCGCGCCGCGCCCGCCGGAGATCGACGTGCCGCCCATCACGACGGCCGCGATCGCGTCCAGTTCGAAGCCGACGCCTGCGTTCGGCTGCCCGCTCATCAGGCGCCCGGTCAGCACGATCGCGGCAAGCGCCGACGTGAGCCCGGCCAGCGTGTAGACGATCAGCTTCACGCGCGCCACGCGCACGCCGGTGAGCCGCGTCGCCTGCTCGTTGCCGCCGATCGCATACACGTAGCGGCCGAACGGCATGCGATCGAGCAGCAGCCACGCGATCGCATAGACGACCAGCATGATCAGCACCGGCGCCTGGATGCCGAGCACCTTGCCACTGCCGAAGAACGCGACCCAGTCGGGCAGCCCGTCGATCGGATAGCCGCCCGTATAGATGAGCGCGAGGCCGCGCGCGATGCCCATCGTCGCGAGTGTGACGATGATCGGCGGCATCCCCGCGAACGCGACGAACACGCCGTTCAGGAAACCGAACCCGAAGCCCACCGCGATGCCGATCGCGAGCGCCGCGACCGCATTCACGCCGGCGACCATCAACCCGGCCGCGAGCGTACCGGACAACGCCATGACCGAGCCGACCGACAGGTCGATCCCGCCGGTCAGGATCACGCAGGTCATGCCGACCGCGATGATCGCGTTGATCGACACCTGGCGCAGCACGTTCTCGAGATTCGCGGCGGACAGGAAGCTCGGGCTCGCGATCATCATCGCGATGCACACGACGATCAGCCCGACGAGCGGATAGAACAGCGTCGAGCGCCGCAGTTGCGTCCACATCGCGCGCGGCGGCGGCATCTCGCCGGCCGCGGCCGCGAGTGTCGGGGAAGACGGGGAAGAAGAATCATGCAGGTTCATGGGTCGCTCCTCGCGTGCCGGCCGTGGCATGGGTCATGACCGTGTCGGGATCGATCTCGTCGCCTTCGAGCGTCGCCTCGATGCGGCCCTGCCGGAACACGGCGACGCGATCGCACATGCCGACGATCTCCGGCAGCTCGGACGAGATCATGATGATGGCGTAGCCGCGCGCGGTGAGTTCGCGCATCAGCCCGTAGATTTCCGCTTTCGCGCCGACGTCGATGCCGCGGGTCGGCTCGTCGAAGATCAGCACCGTCGCGTGATGATTCAGCCAGCGCGCAATCACGACCTTCTGCTGGTTGCCGCCGGACAGCGTCGCGACCTCGGTGTGGATCGACGGCGCCTTCACGCCGACGCGCCGCATCACGTCGTGCGTCGTGCGCGCTTCGCCGCGTCGATCGATCAGCCAGCGGATCGACCGGTACTTGCCGAGGTTGTTCAGCGAGATGTTGTCGCGAATCGAGAACGACGTGACGAGCCCTTCCGTCTTGCGGCTCTCCGGCAGAAGGCCGATGCCCGCGCGCAGCGCGTCGGCCGGATCGGCGAGCTTCGCCGCCGCGCCGCGCACGCGCACGTCCTTGCGGTGCGCGCGCGTCGCGCCGATCACCGCGAGCGCGGTCTCGGTTCGGCCCGAACCGACGAGCCCCGCGAAGCCCAGAATCTCGCCCGCATGCAGCGCGAAGCGGTTGACCGGGCCGTCGCGCTCGATCTGCAGCGCCTCGACTTCGAGCACGGCGGGCGCATCGGCGGCGCGCGCCGGCTTCGGCGGGAAGCTGCTTTCGAGCCGGCGGCCGACCATCATCCGCACCAGCTGCTCGACGTCCGTGCGCGCGACGTCGGTGGTCGCGACATACTGACCGTCGCGCAGCACCGTGATGCGATCGCACACCGCGAAAATCTCGTCGAGGTGATGCGAGATGAAGATCATCGCGACACCCTGCCGCTTCAGCTCGCGCATGATCGAGAACAGATGTTCTGCCTCCGCCGGCGTGAGCGTGGCGGTCGGTTCGTCGAGGATCAGGATGCGCGCGTCGAGCGACAGCGCCTTGCCGATCTCGACGAATTGCTGCTGCGCGACCGACAGCGTGCGTAGCGGCGCGTCGAGATCGATCGTCACGCCGAGCCGCGCGAAGATGCCGGCCGCGACGCGCCGCATCCGCGTGCGATCGCGCACACCCCAGCGGGTGCGCAGCTCGCGGCCGAGGAACAGGTTGTCGACGGCATCGAGGTGCGGAATCAGGCTGAATTCCTGGAACACGATGCCGACACCGGCCGCGACCGCGTCGTGATAACTCGCGAAATGCCGCGCGCTGCCGTCGATCTCGATCGTGCCGGTATCCGGCTGGTGGATCCCGCAGAGGATCTTCATCAGCGTCGACTTGCCGGCCCCGTTCTCGCCGAGCAGCGCATGAATCTCGCCGCGCGCGATCTCGAGGTGAATGTCCGACAGCGCCTTCACGCCCGGAAAGCTTTTCGTGATGTGACTGAGCGTCAGTATCGTGTCCATCGGCTTCTCCGTGCGAAGGGCGTCGGCCGGGCCGCCGCCCTTCGCGTAGCGTTGCGCGTCGCTCACCAGCTGAATCCCTTCGCATTGCCGCGATCGACGACCTTCACGTCGACCGGAATCGCTTTCGGCACCGTCGCGCCCCACTTGCGCGCGATCGCGATGCCGAGCGCGATGCGCACCTGATCGGCCGGGAACTGCGCGGTCGTCTCGATGAACTTCGAGTTCGGCTTCTGGATCGCGGCGATCGCCTCAGGCGCGCCGTCGACGCTAGTCAGCTTGATGTCCTTGCCCGATCCCTCGATCGCGGCGAGCGCGCCCATCGACCCGCCGTCGTTCACGCTGAAGATGCCCTTCAGGTTCGGATGCGCGGAGATCATGTTCTCCGTCACCGACAATGCGGTCGCGCGCTCCTGCTTGCCGTTCTGCGTGTCGACCAGCTTCACGTTCGGGAATTTCGCGAGGCCGGCCTTGCAGCCGCGTACGCGTTCGAGAATCGGCACGACCGGAATGCCGTCGAGGATCGCCACCTCGCCGCTGCCACCGATCGCCTTCGCGAGGTATTCGCACGACATCACGCCCGCGTCGTAATTCTTCGAGCCGACAAACGAATCGACCGGGCCGTTCGCGTTCGCGTCGACGGCCACGACCACCGCGCCGGCCTTCTTCGCCTGCGTGATCGCCGACTGGATGCCGGTCGAATCGGTCGGATTCACGAGCAGGATGTCGATCTTCTTCTGCAGCATGTCCTCGACGTCGCTCACCTGCTTGCTGACGTCGTGATGCGCGTCGGTCACGACGACCTGCGCGCCGATCGACGCGGCCGCGTCGTTCAACGCCTTCTGCATCGTCACGAAATACGGGTTGTTCAGCTCCTGGAAGGTCATGCCGATCCGCAGCGGCGCCGCATGCGTGACCATCGGGAACCAGGTTGCGACAGCTGCCGCGGCAACGGCCGCGATGCGTGCGGCGCGGCGGCGGGATGAAGCGGGCGATGCGTGCGTCATGACGGTGTCTCCGGATATGTGCGGTTTTTTCGTGGGTGAGCGAGCCCCTCGCGACGCGAACGGCGCGATGGGCTGGGTGAAACGGCAAGGAAAAGTCAGTCGGGAGAACGCCCGGCGATCATCCGGGCTGCGGTACGAGCCCGCGTGCATCGGGCGTGACCACGCGCGGCGGCATCGGGTTGCCGGTGGGCGCCGCATGCAGCGCCAGCTCGCGGCTGCGTGCGTTCAACCGCTGCAGCGCGCGAAATTCGGTCGGCGCCATCCCCTTCACCGCGCGAAACTGGCGATTGAAGTTGGACACGTTGTTGAAGCCGGCCTGGAAGCAGATGTCGGTGATGTTTGCGTCGTCGGCGAGCAGCATCTGGCATGCGGATTCGATCCGCAGCCGGTTCACGTACTGGACGAACGGCAACCCGGTATGGCGATGGAACGCGCGCGAGAATGCGCTGACGCTCTGCCCGGTCAATTGCGCGAGATCGGATTCGCGCAGCTCGGACGCGAGATTCTTGCCGATATACGACAGCGCGTGGCTGAGCCGCGTGGGCGTCACGTGCGCCTGGTCGTACGCGGGGCTTGCGAGCAGCGTGCGTTCGGCCGCGCCGCACAACCGCTCGAGGATCGTCATGAACAGCGCGATGCGACGCATCCCGCGCGCGGTCAGCAGCTCGTCGAACAGCGGTGCGATCGCGGCGCTCGTGTCGTCGTCGAAGCCGACGCCGCGCCGCGCGTCGTCGAGCAGCGCCTGCGCGTCGCGGCATTCGGGAAACGCGTCCATGCAGCGGCGCACGAACGACGGATCGAACTGGATCACCAGATTGCGGCGCTCGACGGTTTCGCCTTCGGCCATGTCGCTGACCCAGTTGTGCGGCAGGTTCGGGCCGAGCAGCACGAGATGGCCGGGGCCGAACGAGCCGATATGATCGCCGACGAAATACTTGCCGCTCGTCGCGACGATCAGGTGCAGTTCGAATTCGGGATGGAAATGCCAGCGGATCGTGCGGTACGGATAGCCGTGCGACCAGACCTTGAACGACTCGTCGCGTCGCACGTCGACCACTTCCAGATCGGGATGCATCATCCTGGCGTCTCCATTCCCATGTCTCGCTGGCCGGGCCGCTCGGCGGTTCGCCTCGTTCGCCGCGTGAGTCGTGCGGCAACGCGACCGGTCGCATGGGAAGCAATGTAGGTCGATCGCGTGCGCGGCTCCACCAACTTTACGCCTGATTTTCGATACTTTTTTGCGGGTTGCAGGTAGAAAGGGGCGCGAAACGCAAAATTGTGCAGTGCGGCACCCCGCCGCCCGAGCGCCGGCGGGACGTACGCGCGCACCGCAACACGGCCGCCAGGCGGGGTCGACGACGGCCGCTGCCGCGGCTACGCCGCCGCGCTTTCCCGCGCGACACGCACCTCGTACGCCTTCAGGTGGTTGTACGCGATCCGCAGCAACGACAACGCATCCGCCGCCTGCGGGTCGCGGCGCGCAAGCAGGTCGCCGATCACGTGATCGGCTTCGACCCGTGCGCGGTTTTCGACGTCGCGCAGCATCGACGCGGTCAGCGGCGACGGCGTCAGCACCATCCGCTGCATCCGCTCGACCGCGGCGGAATCGGGCCGGTAACCGTTGTGCGCGGCGATCGCGCTGCATTCGTCGAGCATCGTCTCGAGCAGGCGGCGGCCGTCCGGCGCGGCGAGAATGTCGCCGATCGAACCGCGAAACAGCGACGTGCTCGCCGCGAGCGTCGCGAGGAACACCCACTTGTCCCACATCCGCGCGGCGATGTCGTCGCTGAGCGTCGCATCGAAACCCGCGCCGCCGAGCACGTCGGCCACCGCGCGCACGCGCGCCGATTCTCCGCCGGCGAGTTCGCCGAACGACAGCCCTGCCGTGTCGTTCAGATGCACGATCCGCTGCTCGCGATCGAGCGTCGCCGCGATCACGCACAGGCCGCCGAGCACCTGCGCGGCATCGAACCGGTCGCGCAGCACGTCGAGATGGCGCATCCCGTTGAGCATCGGCAGGATCAGCGTCGACGGCCCGACGAACGGCGCGAACGATGCGATTGCATCGTCGAGGCTGTATGCCTTGCAGCTCAGCAGCACCAGGTCGAACGGCGCGGCTGCGTCACTCGCGCGCAGCGTCTGCACGTTCGCGAGCGTCAGGTCGCCGCGCGGGCTGCGGATGACGAGCCCGTCGCGCGCGAGCGCGGCCGCCCGGCCGTCGCGCACCAGAAACGTCACGTCGCGCCCCGCCGCCGCGAGCCGGCCGCCGAAGTATCCGCCGACCGCGCCGGCCCCCACCACCAGAATTCGCATCGTTGCCTCCTTTCGGGTTGGTTCGACGCCGCCGCCGTTCGCCCGACCGTCGGGGCACGACGCGCAACCGCCATCGCCCGACAGTATAGCGACGCCGAATATGTATATGCATAGATACCCGCACCGCGCGCGGCGGTATCGAGCCGCCGCTGTTTCTAAGGGATTTCCCGCCTACGGCAACGTCCGTTTCACGCCGTCAAAGAATTATCCCGTCACGCCGTTCCGGCGCGCTTGTTCGACCGACCGACCTCACTACCCATGCGCACCCTTTCCCTGAACCAGAAACTCGCCTCGATGATCGTCATCCTGTGGCTCGGCCTGCTCGTGATCGCCGGCATCGGCGCATGGCAGACGCGCGCATCGATGATCACGGATCGCCGCGACCAGCTTGCGTCGCTGGTCGCGCAGGCGACGAACGTCGCCGACCATTACTACAAGCTGTCGCAACAGAACGCATTGCCGGAAGCCGACGCGAAGCAGAAGGCGCTCGAGGCGATCGCGGCGATGCGCTACGGCACCGACGGATATGTCTCGATCAACGATTCGAAGCCGGCGATCGTGATGCATCCGATCAAAACCGAGCTCAACGGCAAGGACGTGTCGAATTTCACGGATCCGAACGGCAAGCATCTGTTCGTCGAGATCGTGAAGGCCGGCAACGTGGACGGCGGCAAGGGTTTCGTCGAGTATCTGTGGCCGAAGCCAGGCGCCGACAAGCCGCAGGACAAGACCAGCGCGGTGCAGCGCTTCGCGCCGTGGGACTGGTATCTCGTGACGGGCATGTACATGGACGACGTGCGTTCGGCCGTGCTCGCGAGCGTCGGCCGCTGGCTCGCGATCACGGCCGTGCTCGGCGCGATCGCGACCGCCGTGATGGTGCTCGTGCTGAAAAGCGTGCGCGCGAACCTCGGCGGCGAGCTCGAAGTGGCGCTCGACGCCGCGCAGCGTATCGCGCAGGGCGACCTGACCGCGCGCGTGAGCGTGAAGCAAGACGACCGCGGCAGCCTGCTGCATGCACTGCATACGATGCAGAACGGGTTGATCGACATGGTGTCGCGCGTGCGGACGGGCACGGAGAACATCAACGTCGGCGCGAGCGAGATCGCGTCGGGCAACACCGATCTGTCGCAGCGCACCGAGGAACAGGCGGCCGCGCTCGTGCAGACCGCGTCGAGCATGGACCAGATGACCGCGAACGTGAAGCAGAACGCTGACAGCGCCGCCCAGGCCGCGACGCTCGCGGGCCAGGCCGCGCAGGTCGCGACGCGCGGCAGCGAGGTGGTCGACGATGTGGTGCGGACGATGAACGAGATCACCGACCGCTCGCACAAGATCGGCGACATCATCGGCGTGATCGACGGCATCGCGTTCCAGACCAACATCCTCGCGCTGAACGCGGCCGTCGAAGCGGCGCGCGCGGGCGAACAGGGCCGCGGCTTCGCGGTGGTCGCGGCCGAGGTGCGCTCGCTCGCGCAACGCTCGGCGACGGCCGCGAAGGAGATCAAGTCGCTGATCGTATCGTCGAACGAAACTGTCGAACACGGCGCGACGCTCGTCACGCACGCGGGCGAGACGATGGCCGAGATCGTGCAGTCGGTGCGGCGCGTGAACGAGATCCTCGACGAGATCAGCCATGCGTCGCGCGAGCAAAGCGCGGGGATCGAGCAGGTCAACCGCGCGGTGGGCGAGATGGATCAGGTCACGCAGCAGAACGCGGCACTCGTCGAGGAGGCCGCGGCCGCCGCGCATTCGCTGCGCGACCAGGCCGAGGCGCTGCGCGACGCCGTCACGCGATTCGCGTTGCCGGCCTGACGTCGCCTCGTCCGCGCGTCTTCCACGCTTACCCCGCTCCGCCCGGCCGGCTCAGGGTCATGAAACCGCCGAACCCCATCCCGGCCGCCCGCTGGACCAGCTCGATGTCGTTGGTCGCGCCGAGTTTCTTCATCGCGCTGATCTTCTGCGCGCTGACCGTCTGCTTGCCTTTGTTCAACCGCTGCGCGATCGTCTTGATCGGCAGGCCGGCCAGATAAAGGCGCATCACCTCGATCTCGCGCGTCGACAGTTTCACCGATGCCTGGTCGTGCTCGGCGACCGCATCGAGCGCGCGCCGGACGAGCGGCGACTGATAGCGCCCGCCGCTGTAGCTCGAATGGATCGCGGTGACGATGTGACCGACTTCGTCGAACTTGCTGACGAGGCTCGCGCCGCCCTTCGCGAGAATCGAGCGAAAAATCACCGGATTCTCGTTCCCCACCAGCGCGACGACCCCGACGTTCGGGCGCGTGCTGTGCAGCCAGTCGAACAGTGCGATACCGTCCATCTGCACGTCGCCGCGAATCGGATAGTCGACCAGCACGATGTCGCAGTCGACGCTGCCGAGCGCCTCGATCAGATCGCCCGGGGTCCGGGAGACGCCGACCAGATCGATCGCGCACGCGTCGCCGGCAATGTGCTCCATGCCCGCGAGCGTCAGCGGCGAGTCGTACGCGAAAACAGTGCGAATTCTGAATTTCCCCATGCGCAGTCCCAGAAGTTTCGCCGGGCCGCACGTCGCGGAATGCGTGCGCGGCGGATCGGCATTGAATCAACGTTTGGGATATTTTTATCCCGGACATCATTCTAGGCAGCAACGCACGGCCGGGATATGGGGCGCCGTCTGAATTGGTCCGTGCTTGCGTGATACGAGTTTGATATCGGCGCCGGTCAGACCGTCCGGCGGCAGCCGGGGTCGGCCGGACGGCCGACGTTGCGGGTCGCGCGGGCCGCACGGACGGCCCGCGGGGTAAAATTGCGGCCTTTGCATGCCACTCCGGGCGACCGGCCAGGGGCAGCGCGCCATTCCCGGCCGCGCGCCCGCCCGTTCGCCGGCTGCCCGTACTCCCGCTTTTCCCATGACCGAATCCGATCTGCAATCCGACGACACCACCATCCACGAAGACGGCCTCTGGCGCGACAACGGCTGGACGGCCCGCATCATCAAGAATGAGGACGACGACGGCTGGGCCGTCGAGATGATCAAGGACGGCGAAGCCGAGCCCGCGCTCGTCGGCCCGTGGACGATGGGTCGCGACAAGAAGAATCCGAAGCCGATGGACGCGAACGCGTTCCGCACGCTGGTGAAGACCGCGACCGAGGTGTTGATGCGACACGAGCAGCAACGCCGTGCGATGCTGCACAAGGAAGTGACGGTGCAGGACGACGACGGACAGGATGTATCGGTCACGCTCGACATCGTGCCGGACGAGTTCGAGCCGTATGCGCAACTGAAGGCGTTCGACCCGTACGGCGAGCTGCTGGCCGACGCGAAGGTCTCCGCCGGCTTCAAGCTCAACAAGGCCAGTGCCGCACGCTGGGTCGAATCGGGCTTCGAACGGCCGGCCTGACGCCACGGGCCGGCGCCCGCGCGATGCCGGCCACCTGCCCGCGCGTGCGCAATCCGCGCTACCTGCTCAATCCGCGTCAGCCGTGCAGGCCGTGCGCGGTCATCAGGCGGTACAGCGTCGCGCGCGAGACGCCGAGTTCCGCCGCGACGTCGGCATGCTGACGCCGATGCCGCAACAGCGTTTCCTCGATCGTGCGCCGCTCGGCCTGGCGGCGCAATTCCGCGAGCGTCGGCGGCCGGTGCGCCGTGTACTGGTTCAGTTCGAGATCGACGGCCGAGATCAGCGGGCCATTCGTCATCACGACCGCGAAGCGGATCCGGTTGATCAGTTCGCGCACGTTGCCGGGCCATGCATAGTTGTGGATCGCCTCGATCGCGCACGGCATGAAGCCGCGAATCCGGTGCGCGCTGTCGCCGCGATAGCGCCGCAAGATGTGATCGGCGAGCAGCATGATGTCGCGGCCGCGCGCGCGCAGCGGCGGCTCGTCGATGCGCAGCACGCACAGCCGGTAATACAGGTCCGCACGGAACCGTCCCGCCTGCATCGCGGCCTCGAGATCGACGTGGGTCGCGGACACGATCCGCACATCCACCGGAATCGACGTGTGTCCGCCGAGCCGCTCGATCTTGCCCTCCTGCAGGAACCGCAGCAGGCTCGCCTGGCTCTCGAACGGCATGTCGCCGATTTCATCGAGGAACAGCGTGCCGCCGTGCGCGGACTCGATGCGGCCGATCTTGCGCTGATGCGCGCCGGTGAACGCGCCGCGCTCATGACCGAACAGCTCGGCCTGCAGCAGCGTCGTCGGAATCGCCGCGCAATTCACGGCGACGAACGGCGCGTCGGCGCGCGACGAATGCTGATGGATCGCCGACGCGGTCAACTCCTTGCCGGTGCCGGATTCGCCGGCGATGAAGACGGTGGCCTCGGTGTTCGCGACCTTGCGGATCGTCGCGAACAGACGGCGCATCGCGTCGCATGCGCCGATCATCGTACCGCCGGGCGGCGCGGCGTCGACGGCCGGATCGCCTTCCGCCAGTTTCAGCATCCCGTACGCATGGCCGACGAGATAACCGATCGTCGTATCGGCCGTCGCATCGCGGGCGTAGCCGAAGCAGCACTGGCGGATCAATCGCGCGATGGTGGCATCGCGCAGTCGCTCGTCGTCGGCGAGCGCGACCCAGCCGATCCGCGGATCGCGCAGCAGCGCCTCGAACGACGCGACGTCGGGCGACGCGAAATCGTCGAAATCGACGATGCCCGCATGCAGGCGGTTCGCCTTCACGAGATTGAGTGCGTCCGCAACGGATTTCGCGCGCCACACGTCCCAGCCGCGCGACGCGAGACAGTCGACGAGCCCCGCATCGGGACACGGCGACAGATACACGAGCGGGCGTGACGGCACGCCATGGTGACGCCGGACCGCGACGAACGGTGGCGTGCACGGCGCCCGCTCACCCTCCTGCGGGCCTGACAGTCTGATCGGGCAGCAATGGTTCACGATGGCCTCGCCGCATGGGGTTGTCTGGCGGAACGGGCGGCGCGAAACGATGCGCGGCAGGCCTCCCTGCCCACGCGCGACGCTGCCTGCATGTCCGCTCGGGAAAGTTTCGTCATCGGCAGAACACGACGCGCTGCATGTAGATCTGCGGTTCGACGACGGGCCGCGCGGCCTGGTTGAGGTCCTCGCGATAAGCACGGTAGGTCTTGCCGTTCACCGTCACTTCCGTCGCAGGCGCCGTCTCGATCGTGTTCAGCCCTTTGCGCTGCCAGTCGCTGACCCGCGCCGACGCCGACACGCTCGACTCGCCGGCGATCTTCTGCGTAATCGCGCTGCTGTCGCTCCACGGCTGCGTCTGCATGTCCTCCGCGTGCTGCATCGCGCCGATCGTCTTGCCGGTCGGCGTCGGCCCGTTCTGCGCGTCGAACGGCGCGCCACGACCGTACACCGGCGATTGCCACGACGGTGCGTGCCCCTCCGCCGGCATCATGTAGATCATCTGCGGATCGCCGACCATCATCATCGGCACGCATGCCGTGTTGTCCGGGCGGCCGAGCGTCGTCAGCGCCTGCTGGACGCTCGCGGCATTCGCGAGGGTCTGCTCGCTCAGGATGACAAAGACCGCAGGGTTCTGGAAAACCGACTGCGCGGCGGCTTGTGTGCCGACCAGCAGCAGCGCGACCAAAAAGATCCTCATGATTGAGGCCTCCTTGTACCCTCGTCAGGCAAAAAGAGGTGTTGACCTCGGGGAAGGGACCAACACCCGTCAAACTTGCGACGTGCGTCGCGTCGCGTCGCGGATCCCGGCGGCGCCCGTGCGACCGGCATGCCGAGCGCACGGGCGCCTTGTCCGCATGCTTACGACGACGTGCTCGTCGAGATGACGGTCGGCACCGGCATCACCGGCGCGGCCGGGGCGGCCTGCTGGTCAACCGTGGCCGGCATGTCGGCGGGCGGTGCGGGCGTGGCAGCGGATTCGACCGCGTCCGTCGCCTTCGCGTCGGCAGCCGGCGCGTCGGCAGCGGCCGCTGCGGCGGGCTGCGCGGCTTCCGGTGCGGGCGCCTCGGCTGCTGCCTGCGATGCCGGTTCGGCGGCCTTCGCATCGGCTGCGGGCGCGGGCGTTGCGGCGTCCGCGGTCCGCGATGCGGCGTCGGTCGCCGTCGGTCCGGATTGCGCGATGTCCGGCGTCTTCGTGTCGGCGGCGGGCGCTGCCGCGGCTTGCGCGGCGGTGTCGGTTGCAGACGGTGCAGGTTCCGGCGCCTTGTCGGCAATCGTCGGCGCGGGTTGCTCCGGCGCCTTCGTATCGACCGCAGGCGTCGCCGCGGCTTGCGCCGTGGTGTCGGTTGCGGCCGGCGTGGGTGCCGGCGCCTTGTCGGCAACCGCCGGCGCCGCAACGATGGCGGCAGCCGGCACCGCACTCACCGCGGCCGGTGCAATGGCAGGTGCAGCGCTCATGGCAGGTGCAACGGCAGGCGCGGCACTCACTGCCGGTGCTGCCGCCTCAACCGGTGCGGCAACGGCGGCAGGCACGACGGCAGCCGCTTGCGTCGCCTTCACGGCGGCCGCCTGTGCTGCGGCAGGCACCGCGCCGACGGCCGGCGCGGCGATCGACGGCGCGGGCACCGGCACCGGGATCGGCGCCGCCTGGACCGCGGTCGTCGCCACCGGGCGCGTCTGCACGGGCGCGGCGGCGTCCAGCGGCGGCAGGCCCATGCGGCTGCGCACGATCGGATCGCGATACTTCACGTCGTCGGCCACGGTCGCTTCGACGGCGGGCGCCACGTTCGAGCGCGCGAGCGGCGCGGTCGTGCCCGGGCACAGGTGACCGGTCGCTTCCACCGCACGCCGGTTCGCATCGCTCTGGCAAAGCAGCGCGAGCGCGACGTCGGTCAGCCCCATCGCGCGGAATTCACGCGCGTCGAGACGACGCACGCATGCCTGGTCGACCAGGGTCGTGCCGCCCGTCGCGCCGAAGCCCGGAAACGACACGCCGACGCTCACCGAGCCCATGCAGGTATCGGACAGCGTGGTCGTGAGGCCCGGCGCCTGGATCGCGGGGTTCGTCTTGATCGTCTGGGTACCCGAGTAGTTGACGTTTTCCGACGTCTGGGTGTTGTACGGATTGGTCCCCGGCGAGCCCGCCGACTGGAGCGAGCTCACGCTCTGCGGTGTCACGTTCGAGCCGCCGCTCGTGGAAGAAGGCAAGTTCAAGTTCACCTGCACGCTCGAATTGCCGCTGCCACGCACCCCGCTGCTGCTGGTGGCGTTACCGCCGCGCGAACTCGTGGTGTTCGTGTTCATGCTCGAGCCACCGCCCTGGCTGATCGCCGTCGACGACGTCGAGGACTGCGCGCTTGACGTCGAGTCGGCGGTCTGCGCTTGGGCACCGATCGTGGCCATCGCGAACATCGCCGCACATGCCACCCTGATCTTGTTGCTGTTCATTTCAATCTCCGGACGTGGTTTGACCTCCCACCCAGGCAACCGTATTAATTCCCCTGAATGCCTTCAGTTTTGCCTGCTTCCCCGAACTGCTTCCAGCCACTGCCTAGCTGGGACCATGAACCGCCCGACATGCCCGGCCATTGCGGGGCCGCCGATGCGCCGATGGCACTGCCCGACGAAAGCGTGTGTTGTTGTGACGGTTTGGTTGTCTGGTCAGGGTTGTTTGACGTTTGCACATTCGATTGCACGTCGTCGGCAGCACGGTCAGCGCCATACGCCGTCAGAGACGCGAGCATCAGAGCGGCGGCAATCAGTTTCTGCTTCATGCCAACTCCTTACGGTGACAACAAGGTGAGGAAAGAGACCAGCGTCGTAGGGAAGCTGGCCCCCCGACACCCGGATCAGGGACTGCCGGCGGTCGCGCCGGAACTGCCCTGGCTGCCGCCCGATGCGAACGGCGATCCGGCCGGACCGGTGCCCCATACCGTCGACGAGTTGAAGTGGTTCGAGCCCGCGACCGTTCCCGACCACCCACTGCCCGCCATGCCGGCGGCACCTGCGTTGGCAATGCCGTTGTCGTTCGCGCCGGTTGCCGTGTAGTGGTTCGCGCCGAGTACGATCGTGGCGGTCACCCCTCCCGACAGCGCATTGGCGTTCTCGCTCGTGTTGCCGGTTCCACCGAACGAGCCTGCGGCACCGATACCGCCGCCTGCCGCGAACGCGCCTCCGTTCGTGCCCCAGCCGCTGGCCGTCGAAGTCGAGTCGTGATAGGCGGATGCCGTGCCGATGGAGCCGGCGGGTGTCACGGTACTTCCGGCGTTCGCGCCCGCCACCGAAGTCGAGTTGCTCGTGTAGCTGCCGGTACCGACCAGCACCGAACCGGAGACGCCTGCCGCGACGGATTGCGTCTGGTTGAATGTCGTCGGACCTGCCGCCAGCACGGCTGACGATAGGACGGTGAGCGCTGTCGCTAAAATGACGTTGGCTTTCATAGCAATTCCTTGCTGTGAGGAAGTTCGGTGGCCAGGTCGCCGGGTCCGCCCTCGCGGGACGAAACCCGGCATCCGTGCCACCTGTCCATGACGAACGCTATGCGCCGCGGCTTAGTAGTGATACATCGTCCAGCCGGTCGAACCGGCGTTCGCGCCGCTGGAACCGCCAGCTTGTGCGCCGCCGAAGCCGAAGCCGCTCACCGTCGACGTGTTGATGTGGTTCGTGTACGAGATCGAGCTGCTCGCGCCGCCACCGGCCGTTGCACCGGCGGCGCCGAGCGCTGCGCCCGAATCGGTCGCGGTGAAGTGACCGAACCCGACGACACCGGCCATCGTCTGGCCACCGCTCGACGAATTGCTGGTGGAGGTCGTGCCGCTCGCTGCGAACGCTGCACCCGAAACCGCCATCACTGCTGCTGCAATCAGAAGCTTCTTCATGGTCGACTCCATAACGGCGTGGACGGAACAAGCGAGGAAAGCTGCACGCCTTCAACTTCCCTGCCTCGAGCAATCCCTAAAAATAAGGATCACTATCAAATCACGAAGCAACGATTCATCTCGAATCCGAGACCACGTAACCTTTGGCCAGTCGAAGTTCAGGTTAGTATTTTTTAGTTTTCCGAATTCTTTATAGAAATTCTCGATATCTCATATCGATTTTTAAAAATCAGAAAACAAATCGCTTCACGCACCCGAATGCAGGCATTCGACATCCAGAACTGGTTTTTTTCGAAATCCGCTCCCGCGACACACCGGCACACGGCATTCGCCTCAGCGATCGAAAATGCGTGAAAATGGTTAAGTACCGAAAATGCAGCGCCATCCAAAACATGCACGTCATCGTGGCGATAACGGGCCTGCATGACGGTCAGTCGGCATCGCCTCTCCCTGAGCTACCGATCAATAATCTTCCGGGTCATCCGGCCATCGGATATTCGAGCGAGTCCGGCGAGCGCCGGCATTTGCCCGGCGCACTCGATACGGCCCTGCACGGTCGAAGTCGAGTCGGGGTCAAGCTGTCCGGCACGAACAGCCCGGTCCACCCGGACGCGCTGAATGAAAGGGAGCACCGCTGTCGGTCGGTCGTCATGCGGAACGACAGGCGTTCCAGCACGTGCGACACGCGGATGCCGGGAAACCGGCGACGAACCCGCGAGGCTGGCACTGCTTCGCGAGCCGTACTCCGAGCTGTCCGACTACCCCACGGATGCGCAAGGAATGCGCGGAACGAATGACTGCTTCTGGTCTTCATCGCTGTTTCCCCGACTGCTTATTGACGAACGCGTCGCCCCCCATCTTTGTCGCATCAGGTCGACCGCTCGCCGGTGCGTCCAACGTCGCAAGCGGCATGCCATGCGTGATTCCACCGACGGTTGCTTGACGCGTACCGTCCGCGACGCCCGGCCATTTCGCCGCGAATCGCATTTTTTGTTTCAGGAATGTATCGCAACAAGCGTGGGCGACCTGCGCCGATCATTGAATTCCGCGAAGCAATGCCGGAAAAGGCGGACGAATGCGGCCCGCGGGGCCTCGCGCAAGGGGGTGACGAACGGGTGTTTCATACTTGAGAAGTGCGGGGTAGCAGATTGCGGCCGATCCGCACATCGGCCCCTGCCAAACCGCCTGCTGCGGCCCGTTCGACAGCGTTCGCATACCTGAGAAACGACGAATCGAAACACGCGGCACCCCGGTGCAGCGAAGCCTGCACGGCGGATATCGCCAGGCTTCCGGCCGTGCACGCCAGCCGCCGCGAAACGCAATTGATTCATCCGTGAAAATACCGATGGGATCAAGCGTCGACCGACAAGGCGAACGCGCGGCAAAAAAACGGCAAATGCGGTGCAGGCCGACATGGCGTTCGCGCCGCCTGCATAACGGAAAAAATGACAGCCTGTGCCGCACGAACCCTTCAACACCCTTTATCCATTTTTACTGGCGTCATTCAATTCGGCGACATTCGATGTCGATAACCGCCGCGCGCCAATCGCCGGATAACGACGCACGATGCGCGCGAGAAACATTTCCGATGCGATATCGGCCGCGAATCTCATCGCTGAAACATATTCGTGCAAAGCGTGATTCATGCAGAAAATTCGTGACGTCGCGACTTTTTTGCGCGTTTCGACCGGCCGGTTCGTATGCTGCCGGCAGTTGTCACACCGGTTCGCGCAATCCACGGATGCATGCGTGAAACAGAAGTTCGTGCGCGCCGTGGCAGCGCCGTCCGCTGCTCCCTCGCATCCGCATGCGGCAACCCTGGCACGCCGCTTGAATGTCGTCCCGATTCGGCACGCCGCGCAGCGCGCGACGAAGCCACGCGCGATGCAATCGAAATGAACCGCGCCACCGCTATGTGCCGAGCAATTCCTTCTTGCGCAGATGCACGACGTCGCGCATCGGCGGCGCGCCGAACAGCCGGCTGTATTCGCGGCTGAACTGCGACGCGCTTTCATAGCCGACGGTCGCGGCCACGGACCCGACGTCGCCGCCCTGCCGCAGCAATAGCCGCCGCGCTTCGTGCAGCCGCAGTTGCTTCTGATACTGCAGCGGGCTCAGCGTAGTCACGTGCTTGAAGTGATGGTGTAGCGACGACACGCTCATGTTGACCGCCTGCGCGAGCGTGTCGACGCGCATCGGCTCCGCGTAGTGATCGCGGATCCATTCGATCGCGCGTGCGATCCGGTGCGTCTGGCTGCCGGCGACTGCCATGTGCCGCAGCCGCGTGCCCTGCCCGCTCGTCATCAGCCGGTACAGCAGTTCCTTTTCGATCAGCGGCGCGACCACCGGAATGTCGGCCGGCGTATCGAGCAGCCGCAACAGCCGCAGCGCGGCATCGAACAGCGGCGGCGTCAGCTCGGCAAGCGCGATGCCCTCGCCTTCGGGGCCGGCATCCGGCTCCGGCAGCCGCATCTCGGCCGCGAGTTCGACGATGCGCTGCGGATCGAGCGTGAGCGACAGGCACAGGTAAGGCGCGTCCGGCGACGCCTGCGTGACGCGCGAGAGAATCGGCAAGTCGATCGACGCAATCAGGCAGTTCCGCGTGTCGTATTCGTAAGCCTGGCCGCCCACGATCACACGCTTCGCGCCCTGCGCGGCGATCACGAGCGCGGCGCGCGACACGCCGCAGCCGAGATCGACCGGATGCCCGTGCCGGTGCAGCATCAGCGCCGGCACGGCCGTCGAGTGGGAGCCGTCGGTCGGCGCGAAGCGGGCGATCAGCGATGCCAGTTCGCGCCGCCCGGATTCGCGCGACGCCGCGATATCGGTCATGTCCATGACGGGTTCCTCGCTTCGTTTCCCTGAATCGCGCGAGCATAGCGAATCGCTCGCCGCCGCGCCGGGGATTTGCAGGATTGTTCAATAAATTTGCAGGATTGGGTAGACGCAAAAAACGCGCGCTCGCGCACACTGCCCGCTAACCGGGCGCATGCCGGGTTTTCCCCATGGAGACATACCAATATGCCTACCTCGTTTGTCCTCAACGGCAATAACGTTACGCTCGACGCCGATCCGTCGATGCCCGTCCTCTGGGCGATCCGCGAGCACGCGGGGCTGACCGGCACGAAGTTCGGCTGCGGCATGGCGCAGTGCGGCGCGTGCACCGTCCATCTCGAAGGCCAGGCGGTGCGCTCGTGCGTGCTGCCGCTCGCCGGCATCGCGGGCAAGCACGTCACCACGATCGAAGGCCTGCAGAGCAAGCCCGCGCAGGCCGTGCAGGCCGCCTGGGTGAAGCTGCAGGTGCCGCAGTGCGGCTATTGCCAGTCCGGCCAGATCATGTCGGCCACCGCCTTGCTCGAACAGAACCCGAAGCCGACCGACGCGGACATCGACGCCGCGATGAACGGCAACATCTGCCGCTGTGCGACCTACGCCCGCATCCGGGCCGCGATCCACGACGCGGCCGCGACGCTGGGAGCCTGACCATGACGATCGAACTCGACAATCGCGATTCGGTGCGGCCGTCGCGCCGCACGTTTCTGAAGGCCGCGGGCGCCGCGGCCGCCGTCAGCCTGACGATCGGTTTCGAATGGGCCGGCCTCGGCCGCCGCGCGCTCGCCGCGACGGCGCCCGCCGCCGACTTCGCACCGAACGCATTCCTGCGCATCACGCCCGACGGCGCGGTCACCGTCATCGCGAAACACGTTGAAATGGGCCAGGGTGCGTACACGGGCATCGCGACGATCGTCGCCGAGGAGCTCGACGCCGACTGGTCGACCGTACGCGTCGAAAGCGCGCCGGCCGACGCGAAACGCTATGCGAACCTCGCGTTCGGCACGATGCAGGGCACGGGCGGCAGCTCGGCCATGTCGAACTCGTGGCAGCAACTGCGCGAAGCGGGCGGCAAGGCCCGCGCGATGCTCGTGTCGGCTGCGGCGGCGCGCTGGAAGGTGCCGGCCGGCGAACTGACCACCGCCGACGGCGTCGTCACGCACGCGAAGAGCGGCAAGACGGCCGCCTACGGCACGCTGGTCGCCGACGCATCGAAACTGCCGGTGCCCGACAAGGTCACGCTGAAGCAGCCGGCCGACTTCAAGCTGATCGGCCATCGCATTCCGCGCGTGGACGGGTCGGCCAAGTCGAACGGCACCGCGCATTTCACGCTCGACACGACCTTCCCCGGCATGCGCGTCGCGCTGCTGCAGCGCCCGCCGCGCTTCGGCGCGACGGTCAAGTCGTTCGACGCGACGGCCGCGAAGGCCGTGCCGGGCGTGGTGTCGGTCGTGCAGGTGCCGGGCGGCGTGGCGGTCGTCGCGACCGGCTTCTGGGCCGCAAAACAGGGCCGTGACGCGCTGAAGATCGACTGGGACGAAACGAACGCCGAGAAGCGCGGGTCGGAGGAGATCATGCGCGAGTACCGGCAGCTCGCGGCGAAGCCCGGCGCGTCGGCGCGCAAGGATGGCGATGCCGACGCGGCGATCGCGGGTGCCGCGCGCAAGGTCAGCGCGACGTACGAATTCCCGTATCTCGCGCACGCGCCGATGGAGCCGCTCGACGCGGTCGTCAAGCTGACCGCGAACAGCTGCGAGATCTGGGCCGGCGACCAGTTCCAGACGGTTGACCAGGGCAACGCCGCCCGGGCCGCGGGCCTGAAGCCCGAGCAGGTGCAGATCCACACGCTGTACGCGGGCGGCAGCTTCGGCCGGCGCGCGAACGCGTGGTCGGACTACGTGGTCGAGGCCGTGTCGATCGCGAAGGCGCTCGGCGCGGACGGCAAGCCGGTCAAGCTGCAGTGGACGCGCGAGGACGACATCCAGGGCGGCTTCTATCGCCCGATGTACTTCCACAAGCTCGACGCGGGGCTGACCGCGGACGGCAAGCTGGTCGGCTGGCGCCACCGGATCGTCGGCCAGTCGATCCTCGCCGGCACGCCGTTCGAGGCGTTCATGGTCAAGAACGGGATCGACGCGACGTCGGTCGAGGGCGCGGCGAACCTGCCGTACGCGGTGCCGAACGTATCGGTCGAACTCACGACCACCAAGGTCGGCCTGCCCGTGCTGTGGTGGCGCGTGGTCGGCAGCTCGCACACCGCCTACGCGGTCGAGGCGTTCATCGACGAAGCCGCGCACGCGGCCGGCAAGGATCCGTACCTGTTCCGCCGCGACCTGCTCGAGAAGGAGCCGCGGATGCGCGCCGTGCTCGAGCTGGCCGCGCAGAAGGCCGGCTGGGATCCGGCGAAGCCGCTGCCGAAGGGCCGCGGGCGCGGGATCGCGGTGGCCGAGGCGTTCAAGAGCTATGTCGCGCAGGTCGCGGAAGTGTCGATCGACGCCGACGGCAAGGTGAAGGTCGACCGCGTGGTGTGCGCGGTCGACTGCGGGATCGCGATCAACCCCGACATCGTCGCCGCGCAGATGGAAGGCGGCATCGGCTTCGGGCTCGGCGCGGCGCTGCATAGCGCGATCACGCTGAAGGACGGCCAGGTCGAGCAGCGCAACTTCGACGGCTATCACGTGCTGCGGATGGCGGAGATGCCGAAGGTCGAGGTGCACATCGTGCCGTCGGCCGAGGCGCCGACCGGCGTCGGCGAGCCGGGTGTCGCGCCGGTGGGCCCGGCGGTCGCCAACGCGATCTTCGCCGCGACCGGCAAGCGGCATTACGTGCTGCCGTTCGATTCGGGCGATACGGCGAAGGCTTGACGCCAAGAACGAAGAGACGCCGGCTCGGCCGCGTGACGGGAACGTTGCGCGGCCGGTTCTTTATTGCGCTGGCACCTGCGGCACGCGACACGATCACGCCGGAACGATCACTCCTGTTCGACTTCCGGCCAAAGCCTGGGGAAAAGAAATCGCAGCGCCGCCAGCGGCAGCCCGAAGGAAAGCTCACCGCGGTGCGAAGGAGAAGTCAGAAGCCCGAAATCGAGCAGCGATCGAACGATACGGCGTGCCAGCACGTCACTGACCCCCAGCATCTGCGTGAATTCCGCGCGCGTGACGGCGCGACGCAGTGCGACGAATTCCATGGCCAGCGCAACGGCTTCCGCCTTGATGACGGACTTTTCCGAACGGATGCTCCATGGATTGAATTCGAGGTACCGCAATAGATCGAGCATGCGTCCGGTGACTCCGTCGAATTCCGTCATACGCACCATGAATCCAACCTGATCCTCGCAACAGGCCAGAAAGAACCGCGCGAATCTGACGAGCCCTTCCTGAGACAGATTGCCCCGACCGTCCAGATCATTGCGCCGGGACTGATCGGCTTCGCTCAGCCTCGCGTAATACTGCTCATGCTCGCGCGCCAATCCGCGAAGCGGTGACCACAGCCCGTGGGTGAGATCGGCAGCGCGCAGTCCAAGATGCGAATGCAGACGCGCAACCCTGCCGTTACCGTCCATGAACGGATGCACCCACGCCAGGCGATGATGCGAGCAAGCGATCCCGATCACTTGATACTCCCTCGCGCGGATACGGGCGTAACGCGTCGCCCAGGCCTGAAGCAGCGGCTCGATCATCTCGGGCTCCGGTGCCAGATGACGCCCGACCGTCACATCGGAGCGCCGAAGCTCGCCCGGAACAACGATTTGACCATCGTCGGTGATTCGCTCATCTGCAGGAAGACACGAAAAGAACCGCTCGTGGATGGCGGAAATGCGCGCAGGCTCAAACAGCGCGGCGAGCGGAAGGCCGCCCCATTCTTCCTCGAACGCGGCTTCCGTTGCGATATGAGCGACCGCGAAGCGCTGCTTCTTGCGCTCGACGATATCGGTCGAATAATCCCGATGAAGTGCGGCCTCGATCTTGGCGGGGGTCGTATGCTGACCTTCGATCTTGTTCGTATAGTACGAATTCATTGCGCGCAACTGCGGAACGAGCGCGCGTGCCAATGGCGTATCCCTGACCGCGAGCAACCGTTGCGACGAATCGACGAGTTGGCCGGCCTGATCAAGCAGCGGATCGAGGACACGGTCCTCGGGAAACAGCGGTTCGAAGGTGGCAACGGTTGTCATGCTTCGCCGGAAGGTTCCATGTCGGGTTGAATGTAGGGTTTTATGTCGCCGATTATAGCGACTTATATCCATGATTTATATGAGTTTTCAATGATTCTCGGTTGGGTTTGATGTAGGGTTCGATGTAGGGTTTATTTTGCTCGATTTTGCGCCAATGCTGCGCGAACGCGTCGCCTGACGTTGGCCCATCCCCCCACGTAACACCGCCCGTAACGCCCGTAACGTTCCCCCCGGATGCTACGTAACAATCCTTCAATGTTGCTCCGACCCTTCCGAAGCCCGCCGCGCATCCCGCGTTAAAAATTCTTTTAGATTCAAGGCCGGCGCGCCGCCAGCCCCGCCCCCGCCCCCCATCGACGCCCGACGGACCATCCCTGGCCCGGAAGTTGCGGTACATGACCCGCAAACACTCCTTTACGGACATGCGAGGGCCAACATGGATTGCAAATACCTGTACATCGACAATATAAAAATCAACTTCGTGCGCCGCACGATCGAAATCGACAACAAAGTCGTCGACGTCACGCCGCGTGAATTCGACGTCGTCGAATTCCTGCTCGACAACATGAACAAGATCGTGCCGCGGCAAGCGATCCAGGAAGCGGTCTGGGGCCGCGAGCTCGGCGTGTCGTCGCGCACGCTCGACACCCACATCTCGCGCATCCGTTCGAAGCTGCAGCTCGATCACGACAAGAACCTGCGGATCATCCCGATTTATGCGGTCGGCTATCGGCTGGTGCTGTTCGGCGCGGCCATGACGCACGTCGAGCGCCACGACGCGGCGCCGATCCTGCGCGCCGCGCCGCAGCAGGCGCTGGCTGCCGACTACGCGTAACGCGTCACGGCTCACCCGCGCGCCGCCACTGCGCGGCGCGCCGGCAAGACTCCCCACCGCGCCGCACGTCCGCCGTGCGGCGCCGCGCGGCCCGGCACGCGTGCCCCGCCGCGCCACGACCGCCGCCTCCGGGCGGCGGTTGCCTTTGTGCGCGCGACGCGCCGCACGCGGCCACGCCGCCGCGCAGCAGGCTTCGTAGCTCGCCGCCGCCCGCGCGGCCGGCGGATGCGCGCGACTACGGATTCCGGCGCGGCACGCGGCCGGCGCCGTCCCTACAATCGACGCAGCAGCCGCGCGCCCCCTGCGCCGCCGGCCACAACAACCCGTCGAACCAACGCCGAATCCGCCCCGATCCCGCCGTGCCTGCGCTGTCCCTGACGAATGCCGACGCCGGCGACGCCGCGAACCGGGCCTCGCCCGCCGCTGCCACCCCGCCCGCCGCGGCGCCCGCCATCCCGCCCCCGCCGGCCGCGGTCGCGCTCGACGCGTCGCCGTGGCTGCCGCGCCTGTCCGCCGCCGCCGCGCGCGGGCTGTCGCATGCGTACGGCGCCACGGGCGCGGTCCCGGTCACGCTCGGCGAACACGCGTACGAGGTGCGCTGGCGCGTCGACGCCGAACCGGCCGCCGACGCGCACGCGTACCGCTTCGTCATCGGCCCGGCCGCCGGCACGCTGTGGATCGATCCGGTCGCGGAAAACGCATGGCTCGGCGACGCGGCCGACCCGGCCGTGCCGGCCGTGATCCGCGCGGCGCTGCTCGCCGACCTCGCCGCGCCGCTCGCGGCGGTGCTGCAAGCCGCGACACGGCAGCGCGTGGAACTGCTGCCGCCGCCGGCGAGCGTGCCCGCATGGCGCACCGCGCCGGCCGCGCTGCGCTTCGAACTGCGTCGCGCCGACGGCGCATGGCGCTGCCACGGCGCGCTGCTGTTCGATGCGCCGGACGCGCTCGCGGTGTTCTTCGCGGCGCCGGCGGCCGCGCGGCCCGACACGCGCGCCGCGTATGCAAGCCTGCCGGTGCCGCTGGTTTTCGAGATCGGCCGGACCGAGCTGACGACGGCCGAGCTGGCCGACGTCGTCAGCGGCGACATCATCGCGATCGAGCGCTGGCGCGCGCACGAGCAGAACCTGCTGTGCGTGGCGCGGGTGCCGGCCGCGCCGGCGTGGGAGATCACCGGACGGCCGTCGGGGAACCGGCTGACCGTCGAACGAATCAGGGAGATGCCTTTGGAACCGACCCGCACCGACACCCCGCCCGCCACCGCGACCGCGCACGATGCGTCGCCCGACGATGCGCCGCGCTCGCTCGACGGCCTCGCGGTCGACCTACGCTTCGAATTGCCGCCCACGTCGATCCCGCTCGGCGAACTCGGCACGCTGCAGCCCGGCGCGGTGATCGAATTGCAGCAAGGCATCAACCAGAGCGTGATCCATCTCGTCGCGAACGGGATGCTGATTGGCACCGGCCATCTGATCGCGGTCGGCCAGAAGCTCGGCGTGCGCGTCGTCACGCTGACGCAGCCCGCGCCGCGCGAGCGCTGAACGATGGGCAGCCTGCCGAATCCGGTCGCGCTGATCGCGGTGATCGCCGCGCTCGGCATCGCGCCGTTCGCGGCGCTGATGGTGACGAGCTACACGAAGCTCGTGGTCGTGCTCGGCCTGCTGCGCTCCGCGCTCGGGATCCAGCAGGTGCCGCCGAACCTCGTGCTCAACGGCATCGCGCTGATCCTGTCGCTGTTCATCATGGCGCCGGTCGGGATGTCGATCCGCGATGCGCTGCAAGCCCGCCACTTCGACGCATCGGGACAATTGTCGACCGCCGACATCGGCGCGCTCGCCGATGCCGCGCTGCCGCCGGTCAAGGATTTCCTGGTGTCGCACACGCGGCAGCGCGACCGCGAATTCTTCGTGCGCACCGCGACGTCGGTCTGGCCGAAGAACCGCGCGGACGGCATCAAGGACGACGACCTGCTCGTGCTGGTGCCGAGCTTCACGCTCGCCGAGCTGACGAAGGCATTCCAGATCGGTTTCGTGATCTACATCGTGTTCATCGTCGTCGACCTGCTGGTCGCGAACATCCTGCTCGCATTAGGCATGCAGATGATCTCGCCCACGACGATCTCGGTGCCGTTCAAGCTGCTGCTGTTCGTCGCGCTCGACGGCTGGTCGCTGCTCGTGCACGGGCTCGTGCTGTCGTATCGCGTGGCGGGGGCGGGATGAGCGCGCGCGGCCCGCGCGGCGTCGTCGCGAGCCTGTGCGCGATGCTCGCGCTGACGCTCGCATGCGCGGGCATGCAGCCGCGCGGCGCGCACGCGGCGGGCAGCGCCGCGGGCTTCGCGCAGCTCGCGCGCGCCTGCGCGCCGAACGTCGATCCCGACACGCTCGCCGCGCTCGTGCGCACCGAATCCGGCTTCAATCCGTATGCGATCGGCGTGGTCGGCGGCCACCTGACGCGCCAGCCCGCGTCGCTCGACGAAGCACGCGCGACCGCAAGCGAGCTGGCCGCGCGCGGCTTCAGCTACAGCGTCGGCCTCGCTCAGGTTAACGAACGAAACTTCGCGAAATACGGCCTCGACGACACGACGATGTTCGAACCGTGCCGCAACCTGCGGGCGGGCGGCGCAATCCTGACCGAATGCTTCGCGCGCTCGTCGAACACCGGCCGCCCCGCGCAGGCCGCGCTGCGCGCGGCGCTGTCGTGCTACTACAGCGGCAACTTCACGACCGGGTTCTCGAGCGGCTATGTGAGCCGCGTCGTCGCGAGCGCGCAGCGCAACGCGCGCGAAGGCGGCGTCGAACCGATTCCGGTGGTGCGCGACATGCCGCCGCCCGCGCGACAACGGCGCATGGACGCGGCCGCCACCACACCGCCCGAGCGCGCGCGCAGGCTCGCGTCGCCCGCGGCCTCCGCCGACGCGCCGTCGTGCCATGCGCGACCGGTCGTGATGATGTGTCGCGGATTGTCGGCGAGCCAGGCGAAGCGGCTCTGCGTGCGGTGCCTCGACCAGTAACGGCGCGCGGCTCGTTTTCCGGGGCGGGAACATCGGCCGCGCAGCCCCGGGCACGCCGCCGGCGCGGGGCCGCGCGCGTCTCGTAGCGCACCGTGGCCGCGCGCGGCGGCCGGCACGCCGCGCTACGAAACGGCGAGGATCCGGCCGCAATTCGTCTCCCTACACTCGTCGGATCGCATCGTGGCGCACGTGGCGCCGTGCGGGACGCGCATCGCGCGCGTAAGGGAGACGAGCATGCTGTCGATCGACGGAATGGGACTGGGCGTCAACTGGCAACGCTTCCTGTCCGACACGCTGGACCCGGTCGTCGCGCCGCCTCCCCCGCCGCAAAAGGACGATTCGTCGACCGGCCCGGCCAACCCGACCGTGGCGCCGCCGATTCCCGTGACGGCCACGCCGTTCACCGACCCGTCGAAGCCGACCAACCCGGAAATCGCATCCGCGACGTCGCTGATCCAGAACATGGCCGCGCAATACAGGCCGCCGCCGCCCGACATCACGGTCGAGAACGACAAGACGCGGGCAGTTCAGAAGGCGATCCAGGACGCGCAGACGCAATACGACACCGCATCGCAATCGCTGCAGGGCGCGCAGAACGTGCTGCACCTCGCCAACCGCGACCCCGAGTCGACGCCCGACGAACGCAATGCCGCCCAGGCCAGCTACGCGAAGGCGCGTGCCGCCGCCGACGATGCGCAGCGCAACCTGAACGTCACGACCGACGCGGGCTACATGATCCTGTACGGCGAACAGGCGACGAACGACATGCCCGCCGGCATGGTGCAGTCGGATACGGGCGAAATCACGAATCCGGGCGACGCGCGCAATCTCGCCGACCAGAAGCTCGCCGCGCTGCAGGCGCTGCTCCCCGACTCCCCGCACGATCCGAACGACAAGAACTGGGCGCCGCAGGCGAGCGACTGCAAGACACCTGTCCAGATCCGCGCGTACGACGACTGGCAGACCGCCGACGCACATGCCGCCGCGGGCGAGGCGAAATACTACGCGGATATCGCGAACTCGAATCTCGCCTATACGCAGTTTCAGTCATACCTTGCCGATCCCGACTACAAGGCGGCCGTCGACGCCGGCGTCGGGAAGCTGAACGACGCGCTCGCGCCGCTGAACCTGGAGGTGTCGCTGCCGGATGCACCGGCGTCCATGGACGCCGCGCAGCAGGCCGTCACGACCGCCGCGAAGGACGCGAACTACGCCAATGCCGCGCTCTCGGCGGCAAACGACAACGTGACGCTCGTGCAGGCGCAGCAGCAATCGGACGCGGACCACGGCAAGGAAGGCCCGACGGTCGTCGCGCCCGGCGCGATCGAGAAGGACAAGACCGCGCTCGATCGCGCGCAGACCGCCGCAGGCACGAGCAGCAGCTATCTGCAGATGTTGTCCACGCAACAGCAGGCCGACACGCTGCAGGCAAACTTCCGCGGCAAGCATGCGAGGATCGACGACGATCCGAGCGACCCGTATACGCAGCTGCAAATGGCGAAGCAGCAGGCAAGCATCGCGCACGATGCGTTCGTCGTTGCGTACGGCGGATCGCTCGCGCAGCAGTATGACGACCAGGCCGCGCAGATCGAGGCGACGGTGAAGGCGACGGCGAAGCCGCCGACCATGTGCCGCGTGCAGCCGAACTGGCTGAATGCGTCGCCGCTGTTTTCGCCGCCGTGGAGCACGGCCGCGAACGGCACGGCGAACCTGCCCGGCGCGGCGCCGCTGTTCGCATCGCCGTTTTCGGCGGCGAACCCGGCAGCGAATCCGCTTGCGGGCGGCACGCCGTCGCTCGACACGTCGCCGTTCGTGACGAGCCCGCTCCAGCCCGCGCAAAGCGATGCGACGGCGAGCGACACGGCGGACGCCGGCCCGACGCTGGCCGACGCGCAACGCCTGCGCGTCGTCGCGGGCGCGATCCGCGCGGCCGACGATCGCCTGTCCGATTCGGTCAACGAGCGCGCCACGAACGCGGCGCTCGCCCAGGCGCGCGACCTGCAATCGCAGAAGCACGACTCGCTGACGAATGCCCAGCAGAAATACGACGACTGGCAGGCGTCGCATCCGGCACCGCCGCGCTTCCGGCAAGTCGCCGACGGCGACATCCTGCCGGCCTTTTCGCCGCCGCTGCCGAACCCGCACCAGAGCGAGCTCGACCAGGCGAAGCAGGACGCGCAGAACGCGGACAACACGGTGCAGCGGCTGCAGTTGATGGGCGAACTGGCGCATCGACAGGTGCTGATGGACCAGTTCGATGCGGGCCTCGACGAGCGCCTGCGCTACGTGACGGACGATCACTCGGACGCGTACAAGGACTACCAGAAGGCAGCGCGCGACTTCTATTCGGCGCATCGCAGCGACATGTCGAACACGCTGCTCGACGTCGCGGGCGCGAACACCGGCAACGGCGCGACGATCGATTTCGGCAAGCTGAGCGACACGCAGCAGCGCAACCTGATCGGTGTCGCGCTCGGCATGTCGCCCGACGTCGGCGGCGATCCTTCGTCGACCTCCTCGGTCGCCAACGACACGCAGACGCACTTCACCGACAAGGACAAGCTGTCGGCGATCGACGGCGTGCGCAACACGCTGCTGAAGATCGGTGGCGGCGCCGGCACGCAGATCAGCGTGCGGCCGATCGTGTATGCCGCGAAAGACATCGGCATGCAGACGACCGCGCTCTTCGAAGTCAAGGACACCAAAGGCGTCACGCAGTTCGTGGACGAGACGGGCAGTACGTACCACGACATCAACGACTACATCGACAACAACGAACTGTCGTCGGACGGCACGGTGGACATCGCGACCGGCCACAACGCGGACGGCACGCTGCAGATCGTGTCGCGCGCGGCGCACCACGACAGCGGCTTCGACAGTTTCCTCAACACGTTGACGGGCACCAAGCTCAATCTCGGGATGCTGATCGGCGGGATGGTGCTCGAAGGCATCGGCGGCGTGCTCGACGCGACGGTGCTCGGCCTGCCGCTTGGCGCGACGCTGAACGTCATCGGCACCGGCATGGCGTATACGTCGATCGCCGCGACGATGACGAGTTCGGCGCTCGACCTCGCGAACCGTGCGGACCATGGCCGCAGCTTCAACCCGTTGAGCGACGCGGGGGCGCGCTCGGATTTCATCAACCTGATACCGATGGGCGCGGCGGGAGCCTCGAAGCTCGTCGGCAGCAAGCTGTTCATGCGCGGCTTCACGGGGCTGACGCGCATGCCGAAAGTGGCGTCGTTCCTCCGCGGCGCGACGAAGGTCTTCGCGGTCGGGACCGGCGTGGCCGGTGCGACCGAGTCGTTCTTCGAGGCCGGGGCCGACTACCTCAGCGGCAATGCCGACGCGGGCAACAAGGCGCTCGTCGGCGGCCTCACGAACGTCGCGCTGATCGCCGCGGGCGGGCTCAAGGCGCGCGCGGTCACGGGCGTCGTCAATCGCACCGGCATCGTCGCGCGCACGACGGACGGCAAGGCGGTGACGATCGACGGTCAGACGATCCGGCAACTGCTGAACAACGGCGGCGACGCGTCGCTTGCGGCCGGCCGCAATCGCGCGACCTTCGACGGCGAGCGCGTGACGGTGTCGCACGACGGCACGCTGATGGTCGGCGACAACGTGCTGACCTATGACGGCAAGCCGATCCGCATGCTCGACAACGCGTCGCGCAAGGCGTTGCCGACGGGCGAATCCGTCGTGCTCGGCGCGGACGGAAAACTGTCGCTCGCTTCCGTTTCCGACAAGAACTGGACCAACGGCACGCGCATCGACTCGCTGACCGATACGGGCGAAAGCCTGTCGTTCGGCCCAGGCGGCCGGATGAGCACGACGCCGAAGATCGCGGCGAGAACGCGGCTCGATCTGCTCGACAGCGCGTTGCAGCAGGCGCGCGACGCGTACACCGCCGAGAACGGCGGCGAACAGACGGCACGCAGCCTCGCGCAGACGACGACCCAGGACGACACGGCGAGCGCCGCGACCGACGCGCGCAGCACGCGGCGCACGAGCGAGGAACGCGCACGCATCGACGAGCAGCGCGACGAAAGCGATGCCGATCACGCGACGAATGCAGGCAGCAACCGGCGCAGCGCCGACGCACGCGCGATGCGGTATCGCCCGTTCGACACCGATACGCCGGCCGGCGCCAGCAATCGCGAGACGCCCGGGGCCGCGCGACCGCGCGTCAACGTCCGGGTCGTCGATCTCGCCGACGAGGCGCCCGCCACGCGCCCGGTGACGTCCGACCCGGCCGGCATCGCGGTACCGCGCGGGCCGCGCGCGGAACCGATGAAGATCGGCGACCGCACGGTGTACATCGTCCGCGACGGCGCCGAAGCGGACGCCCCCGCCGTCGGCGGCGTCCGTCCGCAGGACCTCGAGGAACCCGTCATCGTCGTCGCGGGCGAACACGACGGGCTACTCGCGCCCGAACTCGCGAACCGCTGGCAGAAGGCCATTTATGCGGCCGCGCCCGATGCGTTCGGCACCGATGGCCAGTTGCGCCCCGATGCGCGCGTGCTCCGCTTCGACCCCGCACCGGAAACCGGGGCGGCCGCCGGCCATGTAGCCGCGGACGAAACGCCGCACGCGAGTTCGCCACGCAACCCGGGCGACGATACGGTGATCGTGCTCGCCGGCAGGCGCGGCCCGAACGAGCCTGCGGTGCCGCAACCCGGCGCGACGCGTCAACCGGTGAACGCGCTCGACGGCAGGTTCAGCCCGCCGAACCGGGTGCTCGTGCTGATCCGCCCGGAACGCACCGATGCGGCGCAGCGTGCGCCTGCTCGCGACGGGACGGCACCGGACGAATCCCGCACGGCGCCCGCCGCGCGCGCGGACGGCGCAAAGCCGCGATCCGCAACGACGAGCGACGCCGCGGCGCTGATCGATACCGATCTCGCGGCAGCGCACCCGGAATTGACGGAAGCCGCGCCGCCCGAAGCGGCCGCGCCGGATAAACCCGGCCGCTTCACGCAGGTGCAGTTCCGTTTCGGCGGCGCGCCGCTCCCCGAGGCCGTGCAGGCGCTCGCGATGCAGTCGGCGACCCTCGTGACGCAACTGCGCATGCTCCACGATGCCGGTTGGCGCGTGAAGGTCGGCAAGCGAGGCGGCGGCAGCTACATCGATCCGCGCAGGCGCCGCATGACGATCGACGGCGCGCTCAAGGATCCCGGCAGCATCACGTACACGCTCGCCGGCGAGGCGCGACAAGCGGTGGAAGCGATGCACGGTGTGCTGAAGCCCGACTACGGCGATCGCGGCCGCTTCACGCGCAAGGCCCTCGAAGCGGAGGCGCGCGCGCAGATCAACGCGTTCGAGGCGCGCTACGAGATCGCCCTCTCAAGCGGCGTCGACATCGCCGAACACGCGCATCTGCCCGAAGGGATCGCGCGCGAGGGGGTCGACTGGCAGCGCACGTCGAGCGATTACACGGGAACGGTCGGGCGGCTCGCCGACCTGTTCGCCGATGCGCCGGTGTCAGGACGCGACGGGCAGACCTTCAGCGCGTTCTACGACGACGTATGGGCGCACCAGAAGCGCCGCGGCGACATCCCGCGCCGCATGCCCGCGCCGCGCATGCACGCCGCCGGCGACGCGCCGGACGGCAGGCAACATCTCGACGCGCGTACCGCGTGGAGCCACGCGCATGCGGTGCTCGCGTCGCCGTTCGGCGACGGCCGCCCGGCACCCGACCCGGCCGCCCTGCACGCGCGCCGCGACGGGCACATGGCGCGATTGCCGGACCGCAACCTGCTCGTGCTGCACGCGGACACGCTGCCGGACGGCACGCTGCTCGTCGAAGGCGAGCCGGCCAATGTGCACGAATACACGCTCGCCCAGGCGCCGTGGAGGCTGGTCAAGGACGCCGACACGATCGTGCTGTCCGCGAAGCACGGCGGCAATGAAACCGCCGCGCGGCTCGCGAACGTGTTGCAGCGCGCCGTCTACGCGCCGCCCGAGCGTGCCGTCGGCGACGACGCGGCCGTGCTCGACACGCGCGTGTTCCACCGCTTCGACCCGGCGCCCGCGGCGCCGCACGCTCTCGGCGAACTCGCGGCCGACGCCGAGGGCGTCCATCTCGCCGGCGACCCGGGCACGCGGATCGACGTCGAGCACAACGTCGGCACACTGCTTGGCGCGGGCGCGCGCAAGACCGCGTTCACGCTCGGCGACGACGCGGCGCTCGTCACGGTCGATCACGGCCCCACGCCGTTGGCGCCGCTGGAGGCGCCCGAATCGCTCGACGCACGGCGCGCGGCCGACGAGCAGCTCGTGAATGCCGAACGTCAGGCGCTTCAGGAACTCGAAGCGCTGGGCGTACGCACCGTGCAGCTGCACGGTCCGTTTCGCTCGCTGGGCGGCATCGTCTCCGCGCTGGTCCATCCGCTCGGCGTGTTCCACAGCGACGCGTTCGCGACAGGCGCCCTGCCGTCCTACATCTCGCGCGCGGGGATCCAGAACATCCTGCGGCTGCACGATGTGCTCCACCAGTCCGACATCGGCTTCGACCTGCAGGGCATCTTCACGCGCTCCGGCGACTTCCTGGTCAGCGATCCCGGACGGATTCGCCGCGACGACTACGGATCGCACCAGATGTCGCTGTCGCGGCTCGCGGAAATCGAGCGCGGCGTCGTACGCTGGCTCCAGTCGAATGAAACCGGCACCACGCTCGCGCAACGTGACGGAGCGCTGCCGTCCGATGCGTTCGTGCAGAAGCCGTCGCCGATCATGCGTGTGCGGATGCGCGTCGGCGGCGTACCGCTGCCCGACGCCGTCACCACGCTCGCGCTGCAGTCGGACACGCTCGCGGCGCAATTGCGCATGCTCGACGCCAACGGCTGGCGCGTGCGCGTCGGCAAGCGCGGCGGCGGCAGCCGGATCGATACGAAGCACAGGCGCGTGACGATCGACGGCGCGCTGGCCGACCCCGAATCGATGACGTACGTGCTCGCGCACGAGACCAAGCATGCAGTCGAGGCGATCGAAGACACACTCGGGCTCGACTACAGCGACCGCGGCCGTTTCTCGCGAACGGCCTTCGAAGCCGAGGCACGCGCGCAGATCAACGCATTCGAGGCACGTTACGAGATCAAGCTGATGAGCGGCATCGACATCGCCGCGACGGTGCGGTTGCCCGATGCGCTGCAGCACGAAGCCGACGCGTGGCAACCGTCGACCGATCCCGCCGTCGCCGTCGCGCGGCTCGCCGATGCGTTCGCCGATGCGGCTGTGTCGGGCACCGGCGGCAAGACGTACACGGCGTTCTACGGCGACGCGCACGCGCGTGCAAAGGCACGCGGCATGCGCGCGATGCCCGCGCCGGAAACACGCGCCACGCACGGCGACGCGAACGACGGGCCGCACACGATGCGCGAGATCCAGACGCAGCGTGCGGCGTGGTCGCAGGCCAACGCCGCGCACGACGCGTCGCCGTTCGGCGCCGGCGGGCCGCCGCCGCTCGATACGCTGTCGTTCCTGCGCGACGGCCGCATCCTGATCGATCCGGTCACGCGTCTCGCGATCGTGCCCGCCGAGACGCTGCCCGACGGCACGCTGCTCGGCCCGGACGGGCAACCCGTCGATCCGCACACGTTCACGCTGCTCAATCCGCCGCCGTCCGACCCGGGCTATACGACGATCCTGTCGGCGCGGCACGCGAACGAAGGCGCGGCCGCGCAGCTCACGAACCTGTGGCAGCGCGCGATCTACACCGCGCATCCGGACGCGGTCGGCGCAGCGGGCGCGTTGACCGACCTGTCCGGAATGAACCGCTACGTGCCGGCCGCATATCGCCAGCCGTCGCTCGGCGAGCTGTCGGTCGACCCCGTGCACGGCCATCTCCATATCGGCGGCGATCCCGCCAGGCGCGCCGATCCGGCGGATTTCCTCGGGCCGGTGCTGGGCTCGGGAGCGGACAAGACCGTGTTCGACGGCGGCGCCGGACAGGCGATCGGCGTGTACCGCGACGACTCGGCCGACGGCGTCGCCGACGCCCATGCGGCGGTCGATCTCGAACAGAGCGGGCTCGCGATGCTGCGCGACGTCTACGCGTTGCCGACCAGCACCACCGACGGGCCGTTCACCGTCGGGAATCGCGTCGCGGTCGTGCTGAAACCGTCCGCGCAGCTCAGCAGCGTCGACGTGGAGCTCGACATCGGCCTGCCGAGCGTGGTGTCGGGCAAGGGTCTGGCCGACCTCGAGCGGATCCGCAGCGTCACGCAGACGCACCATCTGCTGTACGACTTCCAGGTGCTGTTCGGCCGCAACGGCGACGTGATGCTGCACGATCCCGGCCACCTCAGGCCCGGCGCCGACCCGGACGGCAGCGTGCTCGGGCGAATCGACGAAGTCGCCGCGAAGATCCACGACGGGATCGCGACCGGCCGTATCCGGCTCGCGCATCCGGCGTTCGTCGAAGCCGGCGCGTATGCGCCGCGGCCCGGCGCGATCGGGCGCGTCGTCACGACCTTCCGCGGCATCGTGCTGAAGCTGCACGCGCACGCGCTGGCCGCGCGTTCGCCGACGCTGCGGGCGCAGATGCGGTTCGCGCGGTGCGACGGCTGGAAGGTGAAGCTCGGCGCCCCCGGCAGCGGCCAATACGTGGACGCGGCGCGGCGCGTGATCGTCCTCGACGGCAACACGCGTCGCGCCGGCACGCTGGTGTTCGCGCTCGCGCACGAGGCGCAGCACAGCGTCGACATCTCGACGGACACCCTCGGCATCGACCGCAGCAGCCCCGAAGCGTATGTGAGGAGCCTGCTGCTCGCGGAAGCGCGTGCGCAACTCAACGCGTGTCGCGTGCGCGACGAAATCCTGGCGGCCGGCGGCCCCGACATCGCCGCGCACGCGCAACTTCCGGAGACGCTCGCACGCGCGGCGGAGCACGCGTTCGCGAGCGGCGACGAGGCAGCGCTCGATGCGCTCGCCGATACGTTCGGCGACATGCGCACGTCGCTGCCCGGCAAGCCGACCTATCGCACGCTGTACGCCGAGCAGGCGCGCGCCGAATTCGCCGGCCGGCCGGCGCCGGTGAAGCTCGCGGCACCGGCGCGCGGCGGCGCGCGGCGCGGCCGTTACGCGATCGACAGCGCGGAAATGACGCGGGCGCGCGCGTGGCTCGACGAACGCGGCATGCGCACGCTCAGACGCGTCGACGGCACGCATGCGCCGTCGCTGCGCGCACTCGTGCGGCAAACCGGCGTCGATACCGAGCTGCTGATTGCGCGCGCCGGCCCGGTGACGCCCGACGCGGCGCCCGAATTCGTCGCGTCCGCGCGCATCGATGCGAACGGCGCGATCAAACCGCCGAAATTCGTCGGCAACACGCTGACGCAGGACGAACGGGAATTGCTCGGCGCCGCGCTGGACACCGCGCTGGACGCGGCCGATCCCGCGCAGGCCGCGGCCGCCCGCCAGGCCTTCGCGTTCCATGCGTCGCCGGTGTCGCTCAACGAACTGCGGGCGCTCGGCGGGGCCGCGAAGATCGAGCCCGTGCGCGACGGCAAGCCGGTGACGTTCACGCAGCCTGGCCGCGTGACCCACCGCTACGTCGCCGCGATCCTCGCGCTGGACAATACGAAGCACTACCGCAGCGCGCACAAGGCGATCGCGGCGGCCGCCGAGTCCGACACGATCTACGCGGTCGACCAGGCAAGCGGCGAGATTCGCGGCCACGCACGCTACGACAGCAGCCACGGCGTCTGGCAATACCAGGAGAACGCGCCCCTGGCGCATACCCGTGTCGCGCAACGGCCCCTGGCCGGCGCGTACCCGCGACGTGCGCAAGTGCGCGTGCGGCCGCACGGCAAATCGCACGGCGTGCCGCTCACGCGAGCACGCGCGCGCGGCATGACGTTCGCGGTCAGCAGCATCGCCCCGGCAACGCTCGAACGGATCGGCAACCGCTTCGATCCGGTCAAGCCGCCGAAAGCCGGCAAGCCCGACAAGCTGCCGCGGCCGGGCCTGCGCTATCTCGGCCATCTGGGGCTCACGAGAACGCTGAACGCGCCGCGCCGCGTCGCCTTGCTGACACGCAACCGCGCCGCCGCGGTGCTCGGACGCGGGCGCACCGGCGCCGCCCTCCCCGCCGGCGGCACGCGCGCGACCGATCCGGCTACGCGACTGTTCGAGAAGAACGTGTTGCCCGCCGGCAAGGACGCGGCACTCGATTTCAGCGGCCACAACGCCGTGCACCTGCTCAGCGTCGCTGAATTCGGCGGCCTCGAGGCGGGCAAGCATCACATCTACGTCTACGACACCGCGGAACCGCTGACCGACCGGCTCGACGCGCCCGAGGGCGTGCTGGTGCCCGACGCGAACGGCAAGCTGACGTGGCACGATCCGCACACCCCGTCCGCGCCGGGCGTGCCGCTCGAGTCGTCGCCGATCGGCGACGGCCCGTACGGCGCCAACGTGCATCTGCTGCTGACCGAACTGACGCCCGCCGAACTGGCCGCGCATGCGCGCGGCACACGGCTCGCGGCGCTGACGCGGCGCCTCGCGCACCTCGAAGCGATCGAGCTGGACAAGTCGCCCGGCACGTTCGCGTCGCTGCGCACGTGGGCGAGCCAGCAGGCGCGTGACGCGCGCCGCGCGCGCAACGCGCTGAAGAAGCAGATCAAGACCGAGAAGGACGCTGCCAAGCGCCTCGGCCAGCCCGTGCCCGCCAACCCGAAGCTCAGGATCAGGCCTTACCAGCCGTCGCTCGTCAGCGCGACGCTCGTCGAATGGAAGCGCCTGTACGGCGACGGCAACGTGTCCGGCCTGTTTGCGCACCTCGAACGGATCGACGCGCTCGCGAAGCGGGAACGCGACCCGCGCCTTGCGTTGCTCGAACTGATCGACACGCCGCCCGATGCGCCGCCACCGGCGATGATGGCCGACGCAGCCGCGTGGCGCGGCACCGGCATGCCGCTGTACGTGGCGCGCGACTGGTCCGGCGGTGGCGCACGCTATGCGCCGGTGCCGTTCTGGAAGCGCGCGCAGCGTGGCCTGAGCACGGCCGCGGCCACCGATCGCGCGCTGCGGCGCGCGTTCCTCGGGACCAGCGAGGCATTGCAGCACCGCATGGTGCCGATGAGCCGCGCGCACCGGCTGTCCGACGATCCGGCGCCGTTCGTCCGGCAGATCGTACGCAACGGCGGCGTGATGCCGGTCGTGACGATCCCGATCGATCCGCACACGCTCAACGCCACGCGCGGCGCGAAGCACGACCCGGAATTCGTCGACGACGTGAAATCGATCGGCAACCAGAAGACCGCGAAGATCGACTACTGGGAAGGCACGATCACCGGCGAGAACGGCGCCGTCATGCATCTCGACGACCTGACCGAGGCGAATCTGCATCGGTGGCTCGACGCGGCATCGCAGGCAGGTTTCCTGCTGCGCCTCGAAATGGCGCCCGCGCGCGCGCTCGTGTCGTCGGAGGACAACCGGCATCTGGCCGGCACCAACGACGGCTATCACCATCACGCACGCCTCGGCGAGCTGCTCGAATCGTGGGCCGACGCGCACCCGGGCTCCCCTGCGCCGCACGTGATGGTGACGTTTCACGGTTGGGATGCCGTGCCGGAGCCGGTGCCGGGCGCGGGCCATCTGGCGCTCGTCAACTCGCTGCTCGACCGGCCGACGCTCAAATGGGTGCATGTCGGCCTGTCGTACGCCACGCACGGCGCCGACTTCATCGCGAATCAGGAACTGACGACCGCGCTGGCCACGATGCTCGTCGACCGCGCGCAGGCGGAAGCCGCCGCGCGGGCCGGCGCGAAACCGGTCGAAAGCACGCTCGAGCGGTTGCACGGCTCGGATGCGCTGACGCGCGTGTTCGAGCGTGTCGACCGCGCCACGCTGGCGGACCAGCACCAGATGCTGCTGGCCGAAATCGAGCGGATCGGCCGCGCCAGGGGCCTGCCGCCCGACGCGATCGCGGCCTTGCGGCAGGGGATCTACGAAGGCAACACGACGCGGCTGCTGAATCGCGCGCGTTACGCGACGTCGACGTTCGCGACCCGGGCCTGGGCGGCAAACCGGCAATCCGCACCGAAGGCGGACGCGCCGGGACGCAAGTTCACCGAGACCTGGCTGGCGAGCGTCGGCGCCCGGCTGCGCGCACCCGGCCAGGACACGACGCTGCGGCCCGGCCAGAGCGGCCCGGCGCCACTCGCGCCGTGGCGCGAGATCGTCCGGCAACCGGCACTGATCGTCGACGACTCGCTGCCCGTCAGCGACAGCCGGCTCGTCAGCGCGCAGGCGGTCGCGCACGTCGCGGCAGACGATCCGCTCGCCGCCTACGCCGAACTGAATGCGCTGCGCCTGCAGCAGGTGGAGCGCTCATGGTCGCTGCTCAACTGGAAGAACGTGCTGTCCGGGATGGTCGGCATCGGTGCCGGCGTCGCCGTCCATCACATCGGCCTCACGCCGACGAACTACAAGCAGGCGGCCAACACGACGTTCGTCGGCGTGCGGACCGGCCGCCTCGTCCAGGCGTTGCATCAGGACACGCTGCGCGCGCTGCAAAGCGGCGATCCGCGGCTCTTCAACCATGTGATCGACCGCTTCATGAGCGGCCTCAACAATCAGTTGTCGGCGCACCGGATGCACGAGGACCAGCGTCGCGCGTCGCTGATCCGGCTGGCGGACGAAGGCCGCGCGAAGATCAACCTGCAGCTCGAACTGCATCGCAGGCAGTCGCTGCCCGCCGACAAGACGGTCGAATACACGAAGCTGATCGCGAACGACATGGTCCAGCAGATGCAGGGGGTGCTGGCCGGCACGTCGATCCAGCAGCTCCATCACGGCAATCCGCGCCGCTTCCTCGGCAAGGTCGGCCGCACGGCGGCGATCGCCGGCTACGCGAGCCTCGGCGAGCTGTCGCTGCATACGCTGCTCCAGGATCCGTCGCTGGTGCCGTTCCTCGGCACCACCGGCGCGCTGCTCGGCCTCACCTACACGGGGCTCGTTCAGGCGAGCGCGTTCACGCACCTGAGCATCGAGCGGCGCAGCCGCGTCGTGCGCTTCATCGACACCGCCTCCGACCTCGCGAGCATCGCGGGCGGCTACATCGGGCCGTTCGTCGGCTCGGCGCCGACGATTCACGCGAACCTGCCGATGGCGATCTCGTCCTTGAGCTCCGCGACGCTGCTCGCGCTCGCACGCACCGACACGCATTTCCCGAACCTGACGAAGCGCGTCACCGGCAAGATGCCGACGATCCTGCTGCTCGCGCCGATCGGCATCTACGTCGGCAACTGGCTCTATACGGCGTTCGGCGGCAGCGGCAGCGGCAGCGGCAGCGGCAAATCGACGCCGCCGACAGGCTCGACGAAACCGCCCAGCCCGCCGGTGGGGCCGCCGTCAGGCACGCACGTGCACGTGGCACCGGCGACGCCGGCAACGCCGACTGCCCCGTCGGGCACATCGAGCACGCCGAGCACGTCCAGCGCGCAGCCCTACATCGTCGTCGAAGGCGATTCGCTGTGGGTCATCGCCGACCAGCATCGTCAGTCGCTGCTCGATGCCGCGCACGTGTCGCGCGCCGATCAGCAGACGATGACGCGCGGCGAACAGGATGCGCGCGCGCTGAACGAGATCCTGCAGCTCAATCCGTCGGTCGCGCACGATCCGAATCGCCTGTCGATCGGCACGCCGCTGATCGTGGGCTGAAATCTGCGCCGCGCGTTACGCCGCCCGCTGATGTTCCAGCCACGCCTGGAACATCAGCACCGTCCACAGCTGGTGCTGCCAGTTCATCCGGCCCGCCTGGTGCTGGCGCCACAGCCGCTCGACGGCCGCCGCATCGAAGAAGCCCTCGTCGCGCAGCCGCGACGGCTGCAGCAGCGCGTCGGCCCAGTCGCGCAATGCGCCGCGCAGCCAGTGATCGACGGGCGCGCAAAAGCCCTGCTTCGGCCGGTCGATCAGCGCCGGCGGCACGTACTGGTAAAGCAGCCGGCGCAGCAGCGCCTTCGACTGCCCTTCCGGCAAGCGCACCGACGCGGGCAGCCGCCACGCGAATTCGACGACGTGATGGTCGAGGAACGGCATGCGCGTCTCGAGGCTGACCGCCATCGCCGCGCGGTCGACCTTCGCGAGAATGTCGGTCGGCAGGTACGTGAGCGTGTCGATCGCCATCGCCTGCTCGGCGAAGCTCAGGTTCGCGGGCCATGCGGACACCGTATCGAGCGGCGTCGGCGGCTCCTGCCCGCTGAGCGCGATGCGCTCCGGATGATGCACCGACGACATCAGCAGCCGGTACAGCCCGATGCGGCTCTCGGCCGTCATCACGTGGCCGAGCTTGTGCAGCCGGTCGCCGATGCGGGTCGCCGAGTCGCGCGCTTCCACACCGCCCCATGCGCCCTGCGCGACCGCCGCGAGCTGGTCCGCGTGATCGGGGCGCAGCGCGTGCAGCGCGGCGGCGATCCGCGCGCGCACCGCCGCCGGCACGCGATGCAGCTTGCGCCACAGGCGCGGCGTCAGGAAATAGCGCGTATAGCCGCCGAACAGCTCGTCGCCGCCGTCGCCGGACAGGCTCACCTTCACGTGCCGGCGCGTCAGCTCGGACACGAGGAAGGTCGGAATCTGGGAGGCGTCGGCGAACGGTTCGTCGTAGATCGTCGGCAGCTTCGGCACGACGCCGAGCGCATGGTCGGCCGTCACGTAAAGCTCGGTGTGGCGCGTGCCGAGATGGCGCGCAACCGCCTTCGCGTAGCCGGCTTCGTCGTAACCGGCCTCGTGAAAGCCGATCGTGAACGTGTCGACCGGATTCGCCGACTGCGCCTGCATCAGCGCGACGATCGCCGACGAATCGATACCGCCCGACAGGAACGCGCCGAGCGGCACGTCGGCTTCCATCTGCCGCGCAACCGCCTGGCGCAGAACCGTGTCGAGCTGCCCGACGGCCTCGTCGGCACTGCCCTCGAACGGCCGCTCGCGGCCCGCTTCGATCGCCTGCTCGAGCGTCCAGTACGCGCGCACGCGCGGCGTGTCGCGCGCATGCTCGAACTGGATGAAGGTGCCCGGCGGCAGCTTGCTGATGCCGCGATAGATCGTATGCGGCGCCGGCACGCTCGACTGGCGCAGGTACAGGCACAGCGCGTCGCGATCGATCGTGCCGTCGAAGCCGGGATAGCCGCGCAACGCCTTCAGCTCCGACGCGAACACCAGTGCGTCGCCGATCCGGCCGTAATAGAGCGGTTTCTCGCCGATCCGGTCGCGCGCGAGCGTCAGCACCCGCGACGCGCGGTTCCACAGCGCGAACGCGAACATGCCGGTCGCGCGCCGCAGCGTCGCCTCGACGCCCCACGCGACGATCGCCGCGATCAGCACCTCGGTGTCGGAGTGGCCGCGCCACGCCGGGGCGCGCCCCGCGCGCTCGAGCTCCGCGCGCAACTCGCGATGGTTGTAGATTTCGCCGTTGAAGACCATGACGTAGCGGCCGCACGCGGATGCCATCGGCTGCCGGCCGTGGACCGACAGATCGACGATCGCAAGCCGCCGGTGACCGAGCGCGATGCCAGCCTCCGGGTCGACCCAGAGGCCCTGCCCGTCGGGCCCGCGATGCGCGACGCTCGTCGTCATTCGCGCGAGCGTGCCGCGCGCTGTCTCCTCATCGAAGGCGACGCTATTCAGAAAGCCGTCGATTCCGCACATTTGATTTGTCTGCCTCTGTTGACCTGGTCCGTCAGCGGCGGCGCAACCTCGCGGCCCGCCGCCCGGCTGACGGTCGAGCCATATTACGAAGAAATAAATCAGCAATAATTCATGGATGAATGTCGGACAAATCCGGAAAAAAAGCCGCGTCAAGCCCGACGTGCGATCGGCCCGGCAAGCCGGAAAAGGGTCCACATCATTCCGCATCGGCGAACGGCGTGCATGCCGGCGTTCCGGGCCCGGCGGGCCGTACCCGTCATGCCGCGCCGGTCGCCCACTTCAGCAACTGCGCGACCTCGCGGAAATGCTGCTGCTGGATCGTGCCCTTTTCGGGCGTGCTCTCGTACAGCGCGTGCGCGAGGCCGGCGTTCGCGAGCGTCGGGCGCAGCGCGTCGCGCGCGAGCCGCACGATCCGCTCGGCCGCCTCGCCCTCGCCGCGCGCGAGCACCCACGGCAACGTGCCGATCCCGCCGTAATAGAGCGCAACCGCGACGCTCGACGAATAGACGACCACCGACGCGAAGCCGATCCGGTCCGGCAGCGACGAGAACTGCGCTTCGCGCGCGAGCTGCCGGCGCTTTGCCTCGATGTGCGGATCGCCCTCGTCTTCCTTGTGCTCGCGCCGCACTTCCTCGATCGACATCTTCATCTTCTGGTTGAACTCATGGCGCTGGTGAACGATGTCGATCAGCGCCATGACGATGTAGATCAGCGCGGCCCAGCCGAACAGCAGCATCAGCAGCTTCACGATCAGCGCGAGAATCGACATCGGCCGCGTGAAACCGGACTGCACCGACGGGTCGAGCGACTCGACGATCAGCCAGCCGAGCGTCGCGGCGAGCAGCACGGTCTTCAGCAGCATCTTCGCGAGGTTCACGAGGTTGCGCATCGACCACATGTTCTTCAGCCCCTCGGCCGGATTGAGCCGCGACAGCTGCGGCACGAGCCGGCTCCACGCCATCACGCCGCCCACCTGCACGAAGCCCGCGAGCAGGCCGGCCAGCAGCCCGGCCGCGACGATCTGCGCGGACAGCAGCGCCCAGTCGCGCGCGGCGCCGTCGATCAGCGTCGCGAGCCGCGCTGATGGATCGGCCGCGCCGGCCGCATCGAACACGAGCCGGAACAGCGCCTGCAGCCGCGCGAACAGCGTGCCAAGCCCGACCGCGAGCGCGACGCACACGCCGACGAAGAACGCCGACGAGATCGTCTCCGCGCTCTTCGGCACGTCGCCCTTCTGGCGCGCTTCGCGCAGGCGCTTCGCGGTCGGCTGCTGGTTCTTTTCCGCCATCGTCGCTCCGGTTCCGGCGGGCCGTCACGCGCCGCCGTGCGCGGCGAACAGCGCGCGCAACAGCGCCATCAGCCCGCTGTCGGGGCTCAGCAGCGCATGCAGCGACGCGTACACCACCGGCAGGAACAGCACCATCATCAGCACCGCGAGCGCGCTCTTCACCGGCTGCGCGAACACGAAGATGTTCAGTTGCGGCACCGCGCGCCCGACGAGACCGATGCCGAGCTCGACGAGCACCAGCACGATGATGACGGGCGCGGCGAGCTTCACCATCCATTCGAAGATCGTGTCGGTCTGCCGCACGACGAAGGTCTCCAGCATCGACGAGAAATCGGGGCCGAGCGAGCCGATCGGCCACCACGCGTACGACTGCGCGAACAGTTGCACCAGCACTTGAAGGCCGCCCGCGGTGACGAACAGCGCGATCGCGACGAAATTGAGGAATCCCGACGTCGGGCCGCCCTCGTGCCCGCCCATCGGATCGAAGAACGCAGCGCTGCCGCTGCCGGTCTGGAAATCGATCAGGTAGCCGACGCCCTGGATCGCGAACAGCACCGCGCTGAACGCGCCCGCGAGCAGCATGCCGACCACCGCCTCCTTCGCGACGAGCAGGCACCACATCAGGAATGGCAGCGCGGCGACCTGCGCCGGGTCGATCACCGGCGCGACGAACGCGGCGATCACCACCGCGATTCCGTTGCGCACGAGGCCCGTGACGATCTGCTCGTTGAACACCGGCACCACGAACATGACCGGCAGCAGGCGCGGCATCACGTAGAGCAGCGGCCGCAGCGTGCCGGCGATGTCGTTGAAATTCGCGGCGTGGTCTAGCATCGGCGGTCCGCGGCGGCGGGAGGGGTTGCGGCGTCGGCAGCGGTCGAGTCGGCGGTGTCGGCCGCGGCCGTCGCATCCGCATCCGCCGGCCGCGACACCATCTCCGCATCGAATACGGCGGCCATCTCCGGCTGCCCCGCCGCATGCTCCGGCGCATCGCCCGCCCACACGCCGGCTGTCGCGAAACGCCGCACCGCATGCGCATCCGCGACCTCGTCTGCGTCGCGCTCGACCCGCGCGGCACGCGCCTGCAATGCCTTCTCGCCAGCCTTGTCGAGCTTGTCCTCGGCGGCCTTCGCCTTGCGCGCGGCGCGCTGCAGGTCCGCGAGCGTCGCCTCGTGATCGCGGTGCACGTGCGCGGCTTCGCTGACCGACGCATTCGCGACGCCGATGTGGCGATCGAACGTGCGCGTGTCGGCCGCGGCATTCTGCAGCGCGCGCGCCTCGCGGAGGTCGTCTGCGAGCCGCGTCTGGATCGCGGCCTTCGCGGCGACCTGCCGCGCGAGCTGCGCGTGCGCGGCATCGAGCGCGCGGCCGCTCTGCGCGGCGATGCCCTGCTGGCGCGCGGCCGCCACACGCGCGATCTGGCTGCGCATCTCGCGCACGCGCTTCAGGCGCGCGAGCGTCGCGAGCACGAGACGGTCGTCGGCTTCAGACATGGTCGTTCGCGAGTTTCGTCAGCTTCGCGAGCAGCGCGTCGAAACGCACGTCCTCGTGCGACGCCTGCGTGCAGAACGCGCCGATCGCATCGCGCGCGCGCAGCGCGAGATCGCCGAGCCGGTCGCTGCCTTCGCGATACTCGCCGATCTGCACGAGCAGCTCGATCTCCTGGTACTTCGCGATCAGCTCGCGCACGCGCGCGGCCGAGTGCTGATGCGCGCGGCTCGCGACGAGCGGCATCACGCGCGACAGGCTCGCGAGCACGTCGATCGCCGGATAGCGGTTCGCGAGCGCGATCTTGCGCGACAGCACGATGTGGCCATCCAGGATCGAGCGCACTTCCTCGGCGATCGGATCGGATTCCTCATCGCCTTCGACGAGCACCGTGTACAGCGCGGTGATCGATCCGGTCGCGCCCTGCCCCGCGCGTTCGAGCAGGCGCGGCAGCACGGCGAACGTCGACGGCGGGAAGCTGCGCCGCGTCGGCGGCTCGCCGCTCGCGAGGCCGACCTCGCGCTGCGCGCGTGCGAAGCGCGTCAGCGAATCGACCAGCAGCAGCACGCGCTTGCCCGCGTCGCGGAAGTGCTCGGCGATCGCGGTCGCGACCAGCGCGGATTTCACGCGCTCCATCGCGGGACGATCGGACGTCGACACGACGACGATCGAGCGCGCGCGCACCTCGGGCGACAGGCTGTGCTCGATGAACTCGCGCACTTCGCGGCCGCGTTCGCCGACCAGCGCGATCACGTTCACGTCCGCTTGCGCGCCGCGCGCGATCATCCCGAGCAGCGTGCTCTTGCCGACGCCGGACGGTGCGAAGATGCCGACGCGCTGGCCGATGCCGAGCGTCATCAGGCCGTCGATCACGCGCACGCCGGTCGGAAACGGCGTGTCGATCATCTTGCGCGCGAGCGGGTTCGGCGGGTCCTGCTGCGTCGATACCCACGCGGCGCCCGTCACAGGCCCGCGATCGTCGAGCGGCCGACCGAGCCCGTCGAGCACGCGGCCGAACAGCGCTTCGCCGACCGGGAACACGTGCTCGCGCCCGGACGGCACGACGGTCGTCTCCGGCGACAGCCCGGCCACGTCGCCGAGCGGCGTGAGCAGCGTGGTCTGTCGAGAGAAGCCGACCACTTCGGCGAGCAGCGTCGGCTGGTTCGGCGTGCGCAGTTCGCAGATCTCGCCGAGCCGCGCGCGGATGCCGGTCGCGTTGAGGATCTGCCCGACCGCGTGATTGACGCGGCCCTGCACCGACACCGGCGAGAAAAATGCGAGCCCCGCGTCGAGGTCGCCGACGAGGCGGCCGCGATCGAACGGCGCGGCATCGTCGTCGCTGTCGCCGCCGAACGACTGCGGATCGTCGAGCGGCGTGTTCATCGCGTCGTGCCCTTCAGCGCATCGCGGCGGATCGCCTGGCGCAGCGCGTCGATCTGCAGGTCGAGGCTCGCGTCGATGCGCCCGGACGGCGTCTCGACCGTGCACGCGTGGCGTTCGAGCTGCGCGTCCTCGACGATGCGGATCCGTTGCCGATTCGACTGGCCGGCGAATGCGCGGTCAAGCGCGTCGCGCATCTCGTCCTCGCGGCCCGGCGCGACCCGCACGATCAGGAACGCCTCGTCGCGCACGAGCGGCGCGATCCGCGCGAGCGCGGCCTCGTAGAGCTTCTGCGTGCCCATCTCGCCGACGATCGCGCGCACGGCCTTCACGACGATGTCGGCCATCGAATCCTTCATCGACTCCATCGTGCGCGCGGCGGCCAGCGCCTGCGTGTACGCCTGCGCCGCATGCTCGCGCTGCGCGCGGCGCATGCCTTCGTCGTAGCCCGCCGCCTGGCGCTTGTCGAATTCGCGCTGCGCATCGGCGACGATGCGCGCGGCCTCGTCGCGCGCGGTCGCGATCACCGCGGACGCGTCGAGCAGCGCCGCGTATTCGCGCTCCTTGAGCACCTTGCGCTCCGACAGCAGTTGCAGGTTGTCGCTCGTGATCAGAAAAGCCAGTCCCATGACGCAAGCCTCTCGGGAATCAGAAACAGGAACAACAATTCGCCGAACTGGTCGCGCTGCGCGCGGTTCAGCCAGTACGGCGCTTCGTCGTCGATCGCGCGGTTGAATTTCAGGCGCGCACGCCGCGCGACCGCATCGCCCGCCACGCCGATGAAATCCGCGAGCAGCCGCCCGCCGCGCGCGCGGATCACCACCGGCAACGCGGCCGGATCGGCACGCCACGGTTCGAGCGTGTCCGTGAGCGCGCCGAATTCCGGCGCGCGCTCGAGCGCGAGTTCCAGCGCGTCGCCGCCGAGCTTCGCCGCGATTTCCGCGCGAATGCGGCGCACGGTCAGCGCATCGCGCAGCCAGCCGCGATGCAGCAGCAGCCCCGCATACGACGCAAGCTGCTCGAGCGCCGCGCCGGGCAGCAGCGCGAGCCGCGCACACGGATTGGCGACGTCGAAGTCGTGATGCGCGGCCACGTCGTTCGCGTCGAGCAGATGGCGCGCAAGCAGCTTGCGGCCGGCCGGGCCGAACGCGTCGGGCGAGCGATAGCGCGCGGGCCACTCGGCCGGCACGCGCGTCACGTGCAGATAGCGGTCGGGCCGCAGGTTGAATTCGCAGACGAGCGCGTGAAACGCCGCGAGCCGCGCGGGCGGCGGCGGCGCGAGCGGGTGCAGCCACGGCAGCGGCGCGGCATCGGGCCTGGCAACCGGCGGCAGCGCGGCGTGTTCGCTCATGCGCCGTCGCGCGCGCCGTCCGGCGTGCGCAGGCCGCCGCCCGACGACGCGGACGCACCGCCGGCCCCGTTCGCGCCGCGCGGCGTGCCGACCAGCCCGGCCAGCCGGGCGCCGAACATCCCGCGCCGCGCGGCCGACAGCGCGATCACCGCGCAGGTCAGCAGGATCAGCGCGAACACCAGCCAGCCGAGCGGCGAGCGCAGCCGCAGGACGTCCGACACCGCGCTGCCGATGCCGTCCACGCGCGTCGTGCGCGCGGCGGCCGGCTGCAGGAACAGCGACACGTTGTCGTACTGCAGCCCTTCGATGCTGTGCGCGACGAGATCCTTGACCATCGGCGCCATCGCGCGCAGATCCACGCCGGGCCGGTAGCGGATGTACACGGCCGCCGACGACGGCTTGATCTTGTCCGCGAGCGGATCGTTCTCCGGAATCACGACCTGCACGCGCGCGACCACCACGCCCTCGATGTCCTGGAGCGTGCGCGACAGGTCCTGCGACACGCCGTACAGGTAGCGCACGCGCTCCTCGGCCGGCGTCGACACGAGCCCCTGCTTCTGGAACAGCTCGCCGAGGCTCGCATAGCTCGGCTTCGGCAGCCCGTTCGCCTGCAGCACGGTGAGCGCCGACTGCATGTCGCCGTCCGCGACGCTCACCTGCCATGCGTTGCGATCCGACGTGTCGCGCGCGTCGTTGTCCTTCGACGCGCTGATGCCCGCATCACCGAGCACGGCGACCATCTGGTTCGCGTCGCGCTCCGACAGGCCGGAGTACAGCTCCTTCTGGCAGCCGGCCAGCAGCGCGAGCAGTCCCGCGAGCAGCGCTCGTGCTGCCCGGCTGCGCCACGCATGCATGCGCGGCGTCGAATCGATCGTCGTCATCGTTTGTCCGCTTCAGGGCGCGCGGCCGCTTCAGGCACACGCACCGGCCTTCGTCACTCCTGCGTCTTCAGCACCGTGTGCGTGAAGCCGTTCGCCGCCTGCGCGACCGACAGGCTCAACTGGTATTCGGAAATCGTGGTGGTCGCCGTCCACTGGAAATCCATCGCCTTCACCATCGTCATCAGCGGATCGCTGCGGTTGTCCGCCATCGACGTCAGCATCTCGGTGCGATGCTTGTCGATGTTCGCGTACCGCGTGTCGAGATCGTTGCCGTACGTGCGCAACCGCTCGACCAGCGACGAATGGTTCGCCTGCGCGGGTGTCGCGGGCGTCATCTGCACCGCCGGCGCCGCATCGGCCGGCGCGCGCGACATCGCGACGCCCGACGCCGACGGCGACGCCGCGGCCGCACCCGGCTGCATCAACGCATCGAACTGGCGCACCTGCGCCGGATCGGACGCCGTGCCCGCCTGCTGCACGGCGCCCGCGAGCGCGGCCGCGCCCGGCGGCGCCGCGCCTACGCCTGTTACCGACATGATCGTGTCCTCCTTGACCGGCAGAGCCGGGAACGAGCCGGCCGGCACGCGCACACGCCCCGCCGGGCGCCCGTCACGGGCGGCCCGGGCATGTGGCGTCGCACGGCGCGGCCGGCGACCGGCTTCATGCGCGACCGGCGGAACTCAGGTGTTGCGCAACCTGGGCGTTCGCCGTCCCTTCCTGCGCGGTTACTGCGTTGCTGGTTTCGAACGTCGCGGTCGACTGCTGAACCTGGAAGTTGATCTTCGTCAGTTCGAGCTGCGTCTTGGTCAGGTCGTCCGCCTGCTGCTGAACCTGGGTCGTGTCGTTCGGACCACCCGCGCTACCTGCTGCTGAGGCACCCATATTTCGCTCCTTTTGCGTGAAGAACGTCATCCACTTTCCGGCGGCGGCCCCATGCCCCGCCGGCGACGTGACGCGCCGCATGCATGCGGCGTGTCGCGTAATGCGCGCACCGCGCGACGCGCGATGCGCAAAACCTGTCGCGACGCTAGTGCGCCGCCTCCTTCGAGGCACCGGCGGCCGCGACGGCCGGCGTCGCCGGCGCATCCTGCGGCAGCGTCGGGCCCGGCACCGGCTGCGCGACGCCGGCCGCCGCGCCGCTCGCGAGCGGCGGCACAGGCGGCGCCGGCGCCCGCTCCGGCGCGCTCGCGGACGCGCCGCCAAGCGGCATCGTGATGCGCTGGCCGTTGCGCTCGAACACGACTTCGTCCTGACCGATCGACACGACGGTCGGCCCTTCCTTCAGCCGCGCGCCTTCGAAATAGCGGCTGCCGTCGGCCGTCTCGATGTAACGCTGGTCGCCGTCGCCCGCGAATACCGTCGTGATCTCCGGAATCCCCGCGACGCCGCCGAGCGTCGTCGCGGTGCGCGGCGCGGCGGCATCGGCGTCGCGCACGTGGTCGACCACCTCGAGCGCCGGACGTGCGTCCTTCATGTAGTTGCGGATGCGCGGCTCGATCTGCGCGCGCTCGGCCGCGCCCGTCAATTCGATCCGGCCGCGGCCGAGATAGGTGACCGTCAGTGCCGTGTCGCTGAAATACGTCTGCGCGGTCGCGACGAGATCGCTGACCACGTAGATGTTGCCGAGCGCCGCGTTGTCGACGCCCGCGACGATCTGCGCGACGCGTTCCCGCGCCGCCGGGTCGCTCACGTAGCCCGACACGATCACGCCGTCGTCGCGCGGCGCGACGGCGAGCTCCGGATACGCGTGCAGCAACTGCTGCAGCCGATGCGTGCGCGCGAGCACCGACTCGTGCTGCCACGGCAGGCGCCCCGACCACGCGACGAAGCCGTAACCGAGCGCGCCGAGCAGCACCCCGATCCACAGCGCGACGACCGCGATCACAAGCCGCCGGCTGCCGAGACGTCGCAGCCCGCCGGTGAGCCAGCCGAGCCACGCGGCCTCGCGCGCGGCGTCCTGCGTGTCGGCCTCGTCGGGCACCGCGACGCTCGCCTGCGCATGACGCGCGATGCCGAGCTTGATCGAGCCGACCGTCACGACGTCCTGCGGCGTCATCGAGCGGCGGCCCGCACCGAGCGGCTCGTCGTTGAACAGCACGGGCGCTCCGCCATCGACGCCGTGGTTCTGCACCGTCACCGCAAGCGCGCCGACCTGCAGGCACACCTGTTTCGCGCCGATCTCGCGATCGGGCAGGATCACTTCGCAGTCGGCCGCGGTGCCGACCCAGTTCGCGCCGCGCGCGAGCGACATCGTGCGGCCGTACATCGGCCCGCTGAGGAAGCACAGGTTCCACGGCGACGCGAGCGCGGCCGATCCGGCCGCGCCGCCGCCGGGCAATGCGCCGTCGCCGTGCGGGTCAATGATGGTCGTCGACATGAGAGGACGCTCCTGCGGTCGTCGCCACGGGCTGCGCGGCCGAATCCTTCGGCGGCGGCAGCGCAGGCGGGCCGAACTTCGTGCCGGGAAGCGGCGCGGGCGTGAGCGGCACCGCGATGTCGTTGTCCGGCGGGCGATACATCGACGTGCCGTTCGAACCGGCCGGCCCGTCGGCACCCGGATTCACCGGCGAGCCGTCCGGCGCGTACATCGACGCGGTCGTCACCACGCGCGGCGTCAGCAAATAGAACCGCTCCATGTGGTTGCCCGACTTGTCGGTGTACTTGAACAGGTTGCCGATCAGCGGGATGTCGGACAGCCACGGCACGCCGCTCTTGTTCAGCCGCACCTCGTCGTCGTTGAAGCCCGCGATCAGCAGGCTCTTGCCTTCGTCGATCATCGTCTTGGTGACGATGTTGCGCTGCTGGATCACCGGCACGTTCGACACGGCCTGGCCCGGCACGATGTTGCCATCCTGGATGTCGATCGACATCATCACGCTCTGCGGGTTGCCGGACACGGCGGCCGCGTTGCGGATCGCCTCGTCGACGATCATCGGCGTTACCTTGATGCTGGTGCCGGTCGTCACGCTGTACAGCGACGAATCCTGGTAGCCCTGCACCTGTACGTAGAACTGCGTAAGGTTCTCGAGAATGGCCTCGGTGTTGTCGAGCGCGAGCACCTTCGGCTTCGAGCGCAGCTGCGCCTGCCCCTTCTGCGCGAGCGCGTTCACGCGGGTGAGCAGGTAGTTGCGCAACGAGCCGCCGATCGACGCGGTCAGCGCGATGCCGGTCGGCAGGAAGGCGCCAGTCTGCCCGGTTTCCGACGTGCCGATGCCGAACGTCAGCGGCGGATTGCCGGCGCCGTTGAACTGCGTGTTGCCGTTCAGCGGGTTCTGGCCGTTGCCGATCTGCACGTCGCCGTGCGTCGTGTGCAGACGCCAGTCGATCCCGAGGCTGTCGAGCGAATCCTCGTTGATGTCGATGATCGTCACGTTGATCTCGACGATGCGCGGCCGCTCGTCGAGCTGGTTGATCAGCGACTGGTAGCGGTACATGTTCTCCGGCAGGTCGCGCACGATCACCGCGTTGATCGCCGGATCGGCGACGATCTGCGGCAGCGTGTCGCCACCGCCGCCGCTGGAGAACGGCGAAAAGCCGCCCGCGCTGCCGTCCGCACCGCCGTAGCTGCCCTGGCGCGGGCCGCCGGACATGTCCGGGAAGTCGAGCCGCGGCACCGCGATCGTCAGCCCCGAGCCGAGCTTCACCTGACGCGCAGCCTGCCCGAGCGGCGTGCTCGACGGCAGTTCGCTCGTGCCGCCGCCCTTGCCGAACAGCCGGCGCAGGATCGTCGCGACGCCCGGCACCGTCACTTCCTTGCCCGAGCGGTTGATCGTGAAATCGGACGCCCAGCCGTACCTGAGCCGGAACGCGCGAATGTCCGCATGCGCGCCGTTCGCCGACGGGTCGCCGACCGAGCCGACCGCCTGCCGCACGAGCTCCACGTAGCGGCGCGGGCCGGCCACGTACACGCTGTTCGCGCGGTCGTTGATCACGAGCGTATAGCGCTTGTCGGGAATCTGCATCGCCTGCAGCGCGCGGCCGATCTCGCCGGCCGCGTTCGGCGGAATCGGGATCATCTGCGTCTGCGACTGGTCGGCCGGATCGACGTACAGGAACGAGCCGTCGTAGTACCACGTGAGCCCGTAGGTCGAGCAGATCGTGTCGAGCGTCTGCTGCGGCGTGCCCGAGAAGCGGCCGCTGATCACGCCGTCGACCTTCGGGTCGACCACGGCCGTCACGCCCTGCGACGATGCGAGCTCGCGAATGAAATCGCCGATCTTCTTGCCGTTCGCGACGATCGTGAACGGCTTGTTGCGCCAGCGCAGGTCCGCCGCGCGCGCCGGATGCGCGACCGTCATGCACAGCGATGCCGTGAGCAGCGCGGTCGCGCACATGGCGAGCGCGGCCCGTTGCAGGCGGCGCGGTTGAAACCGGATCGGGGTGACGCGTCGACGCATCAAAGCACTCCTGAGGAAGAAACGAACATGCGTTCCAGCGCCTGTTGCGCGAATCGCAGCACCTCGCTGCCGAGCCAGCCCGACAGCAGCACGAGCGCGACCATCACGGCGATCAGCCGCACCGCGATGCCGATGTTGGCGTCCTGCACCTGCGTGACCGCTTGCAGGATCGCGACCACGAGGCCGGTGACGGTGGCGATCAGGACGATCGGCAGCGACAGCAGCAGCACCAGCATCAGCGCCTGCCGGGTCAGGTCGAGGATCGTCGAGCTCGTCATTGCGCGACTCCCGGCGCGCGCACGCCGGCGCCCGCGCCGAGCGTGCCGTCGTCGGGCGGGTTCTTCACCCAGCCGACCGTATGCAGCTGCACGTCCTCCTCGACCTCCTGGTACGACAGCACCGCGAGTTCGGGCAGCACCGGCTGCAGGATCGTCTTCACGTAGCGGCGCGCGCCGAGCGCGACCATCACCGCGAGCCGCGCCGCGCCTTGCGGGTTGCCGTGGCCGCCCGCGCCGGCCGCCTGCGCCGACGTCGCGGCCTGCACGATCGCGCGCACCTGTTCGCCGATGTCCTGCTTGATCGCGCTCGACAGCGCGAGGAAATTGCCCTGCTTCGTGCGCATTACCGCGTTCTCGATCCGCTCCTGCAGGTTCTGCTCGAACAGCACGACGCGCAGCTGCCGCGTCGCGCCCGCATGTCGATCGGTGATCATCCGGCGCAGGTCGACGCGCACCAGCTCGACCAGCGCGATCACGTCGTCCGGCTCGTTCGGCGCCCACGTGATCAGGCTTTCGAAAATCACGCGCAGGTTGCGGATCGGCACCTGTTCGGCAAGCAGCCGGCGCAGCACCTCGGTCACGCGCTGCAGCGGCACGAGCCGCGTCAGTTCGCCGACGAGTTCGGGATGCTCGCGGCGCACCAGGTGCACGAGCGCCTGCGTTTCCTGGATGCCGAGCAGTTCGTCCGCATGCTGGCGCACGATCTGTTCGACGTGCGCGGCGAGCGCGCCTTCGCTCGTCAGCCACTTGCCGTCCGGCGTCGCGCCGTCGGGCTTGATCCACAGCGCGGTCGCGAACGGGCCGAACGCCTCGGCCGGCTGGCGCTCCGCGCGCTCGGGCAGCGGCGCGACGCCATCCCACAGCAGCCAGCCCGGCTTCAGCGCGCCATGCGCGGCGAGCACGTCCTGCAGATAGATCCGGTACGTGCCGGCTGCTGCGCCCTCGTCGTCGTTCAGCGTGATGCGAGGAAACACCGTCCCGATATCCGCGTCGACGCGCGCCTTCGCGCTCGACAGCGCGGTTTGCAACTGCGCGAGGTTCAGCGTCGTGCGCAGGTCGTCCGACAGCGACACCGCGATCAGCGACGTCACGCCCGCCGCATGCGACACCTTCGCGGGCTGGCCGTCGTCGGTCGCGCCGATGCGGCCGGCAATATGAATCAGGTTGAAGCTCGGCGCGGTCGTCTTGCGCTTCAGTTGCGTGAATGCGAACGCGCCGAGGCCGAACGCGATCAGCGCGAACGACCACTTCGGAAAACCGGGCACGACGAGGAAGCCGGCCAGCACCAGCGCCGCGATCAGCAGCGCGCGCGGATGCGCGCCGAGCTGCTCGCCCAGTTGTTCGCCGAGCTGGCGCTGCCGCGTGTCGCGCGTCGCGACGCGCGTCGTGACGATGCCGGCCGCGATCGACACCAGCAACGACGGGATCTGCGACGCCATCCCGTCGCCGACCGTCAGGATCGCGTAACGTTGCAGCGCCTCGCCGATGTCCATGCCGTGCATCAGCGTGCCAACCGCGATGCCCGCGACGATGTTAATGAACGCGATCACGAGGCCCGCGATCGCGTCGCCCTTCACGAACTTCATCGCGCCGTCCATCGCGCCGTGCATCTGCGATTCCTGTTCGAGCTTCTCGCGACGCTCGCGCGCTTCGTCGGCGCTGATGATCCCCGCGCGCAGGTCCGCGTCGATGCTCATCTGCTTGCCCGGCATCGCGTCGAGCGAGAAACGCGCGCCGACTTCGGCGACCCGCTCGGAGCCCTTCGCGATCACGATGAACTGCACGACGGCGATCACGAGGAACACCACGCCGCCCACCACGACGTTGTTGCCGACCACGAGCCGGCCGAACGCGTCGATCACGTGGCCCGCGTTCGCGTGCAGCAGGATCAGCTTGCACGACGCGATGTTCAGCGCAAGCCGGAACAGGGTCGTAAACAGCAGCAGCGCGGGAAACGACGAGAAGCTGACCGCCGAAGGCACGTAGGTCGACACCGTCAGCAGCACGACGCTCGCGGCGAGGTTCAGCGAAATCATCCCGTCGAGCGCGGCCTGGGGCAGCGGCAGGATGAACAGCGCGACCACCGACACGATGAACGCGGCGAGAAACAGGTCGGCGCGCGGCGATGCCCCGAGACGTCGCCCGGACACGCTGCGGCCGGCGGAAAAGATCCGCTGCCAGTCGCGAGGGAGCGCCTTCGGTTCTGCCATCGTGCCGTCGTCCTGTCGTTGTCGCCGCCGGGCACGGGCCGTCATGCCCCGTGTCGCGCGGACCGTTGAATGGGACGAGTGTAGCGACGCGACACGGTGCAAAAAGGGATGCGCCTCGTAGCGGCGCGGCGGTTTTCCGGTGACGATCCGATCCGACTACGAAACCCGGCGGCGCCTGCTCGCGCGCATCGCCGGAACCGCTTCCATCGCGCGGCGGGCGCCGCGCGCGCAGACAGGGTCAGGACTCCAGACGGCGTGCGGCGAGATACGCGAGCTGCGCGCGATTCTGGACGTTGAAGAGTTTTTCGAGCGAACGGATATGGTGACCGACCTTGTGCAGCGACGTGCGCAGCGCGCTCGCGATCTCCTGGTCGGACAGCCCGCGCACGAGACGCTCGAGCACCTGCTGCTGCTCGTCGCCCAGCGCGAAACCGCGCATGCGCGCGATGCGCGCCTCGAGAAACGGCAGCGCGACGCGATGCACGGCGAGGCTCACCGACAGCGCGCCGCCGATCACGCGATCGTCGATCCAGTCGGTGCCGTGCGCTTCCGACGTCACGTTCACCGCGACGCGCAAGTCGAGCCGCGGCGCCGACAGGCTGAAAATCACGCCGCTGTTCATTGCATGCGCACGCAGATGGCCGGCCAGCGCGAGCACCTTGCGGTCGCCGCTGCCCTGCGCGGCCGACTCGATCTCGTCGAGCCGCCACGCGACCGGAAAGCCGCTTTGCCGCACCTGCGCGAAACGCGGGTCGCTCTCGTAGAGCATGCCCTCGATATACGGCTGCATGAACGTCGCGGGCGCGAGATCGCGCAGCAGATGCGCGCACAGAATGCGCCGCCCGATCATTTCATACGCGCCGTATCCGAGCGTGCTGAAACCGATTTGCCGCAATCGGGAATGGCATTGGGCGAAATCGACAGGCGCAAGGTCGGATTTACCGGGCGCGATTTGAATGCCGGTAAAAACGTCACGCTCGATTGCATGAATTTCTTTCGAATAAGCGGCAGCGACCGCAATATCGGCTTGCGAGAACCACTCGACGCGTGGCGCGTCGTCAGCATATGTCATGAGGAGCCCACCCTTTCCCAATATGTGAACCTGCCCCGTCACGATCTGGTCTTTTCTTTATGTTTTTCTGGTTGTCTCTATACCGGTGCGAATATGAACCTTTCGCCCGAATTAGTATTACGGCATATTACGCGTACACAGGCATTTTTGTACAATGCCCCCGCGTTTCGTCTGGATGATGATCTGCGCATATCATAAAGATGCTCGATCGCATCGTCGCGAACGCCGTGCACGACACGGCTGCCGCCACGCGATGCGCGTCGATTCCGAGGGATGGCACATGTCCGATATTGCATTGCAAGAAGAAGCGGTCGCCCCAACGTTGTCCCGTCCGTCGCGACGGACGGCCTCCAGCACCGACGCGTCGAGAGAGCGCCCGGTGCAGGTCGTCTGGTGCGACGACGTCAAGCGCGGCGACATCGTGCAGCCGCACGCGCCGAAGCTCGGCGTCGCCGATACGCTCGAGCACGCGCAGAGCACCGCCGAACGCAACCGGATCGTCGCAAGCCTGCTGCACCTGACGGGCTTCTCGACGTTCGCCTATTTCGCGCTCGAATTCTCGCGGGAGCGAGTCGAAAGTCTCTACCTCCACGAGGCGTTCACGCCGACCACCTATCGCGGCGACTACGTGCGGCACAACCATCACGACATCGATCCGCGCACGCTCGGCGCGCGCGTATGCAACATGCCGATCGTGTGGGACCTGCAGCAACTGCGCCGCGAACATCGCGAACGCGACGACGGCCCGTGCGTGACGCCGGCGGCGCTCGACGGTTTCCTGCAGACGATGCAGGACGACGGCATGTGCAGCGGCATCATGTATTCGATGGCCGTGCCCGGCACGCGGCTGCATGCGTTCATGAGCTTCACCGCGCCGCGCCGCACGCGCGAGTGGATCACGCCGGCGACGATCGAGCAGGCGTTGTCGATCGGGCTGTCGGTGCACAAGTTCGCGTCGCCGCAACTGATCGCGACGTCGCGCGAACGCGCCGTGAACGGGCTCACGCCGTTCGAACAGGAACTGCTGCTGGGCATCGCGGAAGGCGCGTCGGACAAGGAAATCGGCCGGCGCCTCGACACCAGCGCGCACAACGTCGACTATCACCTGCGCAAGCTGCGCAAACGCTTCGGCGTCGCGAACCGGATCCAGCTCACGTACCTGACGTCGAAGCTCGAGCTGATCTGACGCGCGCGCGACGAACCTGCGTAAACGGACATGCCGGCCTCGCGGGCCGGCATGTCCGTACACCTGACGATCGCGCCGTACGGCGTTACTTCAGCAGCGTCATCTCCACGACCTTGACGATCACGAGACCGACGGCGATCACCAGATAGCCGCGCAATACGGCCATCCAGACGCGCGTCGCGACCGTCATGTTCTGCGGCTCGAGCGTTTCGAGCGGCGGCATGCGCCACGTGGGGCGCAGCGCGCGGTCGATGCCCGGCTCGACGACACGCTTGTTGCGGCGAATCAGCACCGTCGCGAGATAACCGGCGATCGCGAGCACGGTGCCGCCGACCAGCACGTCGACGATCGCTTCGCCGCTGATGTCCGGATACATCACCGATGCGGTCAGGATGATCGACAGCAGCACGAGCACCCAGATCACCGCGCCCGTGAACACGTTGAGCTTCGTCGAGTTGACCCAGGGCCCAAGCACCTGGCGATCGTTGCAGAGCACGAGCAGGAACACGGTCGCGCTCGGCAGCAGCACGCCGGCGAGCGTCTGCACCGCTTCGGTCAGCAGGCCGAGCGGACTGCCCGGAATCAGCACGAGCGCGGCAGCCGCCGCGACGATGCCGAAATAGACGAGATAGAAGCCCTTCGCATCGGACACGCCGCGATGCAGCGAATGGCGGATCTTGAACACGTCGCCGATCGCGTACGCGGTCGACAGCGACACCGCCGCCGCGCCGATGATGCACGCGTCGAGCAGCGCGACCGCGAACAGCGTCGCGCTCGTGCGGCCCGCATATTTCTCGAGGCCCGCGATCACGCCGCCCGCGTCGGTGAAGCTGCCCGCTTCCGGATGGCCGCCGAACAGCGCGGCGCTGAAGCCGATCATCGCGACCGCGCCGATCAGCACGAACGCGATGCCGATCCACAGGTCGATCTTTTCGTACTTCATGAAGCGCGGCGTGATGCGCTTGTCGATCACGTAGCTCTGCTGAAAGAACAGCTGCCATGGCGCGACCGTCGTGCCGACGATGCCGATCACGAGCAGCATCACATCGGACAGTTTTGCGTGCACGGGCCAGTTCGGCACGAAGAAGTCGCGCGACATCTGCGCCACCGGCGGGTGGATCGACACGAGCACCGGCACGAGCAGCAGGCTCATCACGCACAGCACGATCGCAAACCGCTCGAAGCGCCTGAAGTCGCCGGTACTCACCGCCGCCATCGTCAACGCGGCCGCCACGCAGACGCCCGCAACCTTCGGGAGCCCGAAGAAAGCCAGTACGAACGTGATGCCGATGAATTCGGTGACGATCGTCAGCGCATTGAGCAGGAACAGGTCGATCACGCTGAACGCGCCCCAGAACTTGCCGAAGCGCTCGAAGATCAGGCGCGCGTGACCGACGCCGGTGACCGCGCCGAGGCGCAGCACCATCTCCTGGTTCACGTACAGCACCGGGACGAGCAGCAGCAGCGTCCACAGCAGCGTCGTGCCGTAGTTCTGGCCGGCCTGCGTATAGGTGCCGAATGCGCCTGCATCGTTGTCGCCGACCATCACGATCAGGCCGGGGCCGATGATCGCGAGCAGCGTGCGCAGGCGCGCCCACCACGTGCCGCGCGCGGCGGTGTCGTGATGCGCGATGGTGCCGAGCGCGCCGCGGATGTCGCCCAGGTGGGCTTCGTCGAGCACGGCGCTGCGTTCGACGGCGATCGGTGGAGAGACGTTCGATGGCGTGGACATGATGAATTCCGTACGGCTGGTTTTTTATCCGGCAAGCGTGTGGCCTTGGAATACGCGCGCAGAACGGGGCCGCGCGCGCATGCCGAGACGCGCTCGGCGCTTCTTCAGCGGATCAACGATTTCAGGTGGTTCAGCAAACGGGAGAACACCCGCGGACGGGCGTCGAGCGTCAGCATCGCGTCGTAATGCGGACGCGATTCAGTGACGTGCGGGAGGTTCGACAGCAGAAGGCCGAAGTTCATGGGCTGGCTCCTGGCGGCGACGGCATGCGTGCCGGCCGCGTGGTGGGCGCGGGGCCAGTCCGGGGCCTGAACGACGTGTCAGGCTAGTCGGCCGGATTGTCCCTGCGACCCGGGTTCAAAAGGGTCTGTTGGTGCAACGGGCATAAGGGACAACTGTCACTGTCGTTCACGGCGGCTCCTGTGCGGTGTTCCGGAGAACACGATTGACCGCCGCGCGGTGCGGGCCGCCGTTCGGGTGCATGCGAAACGCATGCGCGAACGCGGCCGCGCGCCGGGCGGCGGCGAAACCGGATGGCGCATGCGCAAACGCATCACGCTAACCGGCGCGAATCAGGGTGCACGTAGGGAGTTGCTGCGGAATACTGCTGCGCGCACCGTTTGCCTGGATGACAAACGGCGGCTTCGATGAGGCGCGGACGTCGGTCGCTCAGGCGGAAATTTCGTTCGAAGATCGACTACTGCAGGCGTCCAAGGCGGCGGCCCCAAGAGTGAAGATGCCGGATTCTATGGACCGGCCGAAACGGAAGTCAACCCTCTGGCACGCCCTCCGGGGAATATTTTTTCCCTCCCCTACACGCTGAAAGATTCGCGCCCGGAATGACGCGCCGCAACCTTTCAATGCGTCGCACGGCGCGCGCCGCCGATGCGTGCGAGCAACAGTCGCCGCGTGCCGCCGGCGGCCGGTCGCACCGGGCATCGGTCGGCCCGCGCGCGGTGCAACTGCCGGTGCAATACGCGCAACGCCGCTGCTTTTTTACTTGCACCGCAGCAAAGCTCGCGACTACAATCCGCCCCAATTCATCAAGGGAGTCCCTTCGTGGACACATGCTCCAGTTGCAGTTCGATGCCGGTCCAGGCCGGCCAAGCCATCGCGAGATAGCAGCCAGACGCATGTCATTCGCCGCTAGCTCGCATTCGTCGGGTTAGCGCGCTTCCCCCGGTGCCGGCATAGTCGGCCCGTCCGTCGCACGCTCCGTTACGTTCCAACCGCCGATCGCAGGTCGCGTCATGCACCCGCGCTCGATCACGTCGTCCGGCATGCGCCGGACCGGACGGAGGTTCGTCATGTTCTTTCAATCGTTCGCGGCCAGATTCAAGCGATTCATCCACGTCGCGTCCGACCGCTCGTTGGTTTCGGCTGTTTCGCCGCTCGTCCACGCGTTCGGTAACTGGCGCGGCAGCGCCCTCGCGCACCTCCCGGAAGCACCGCGCCCGCTCGATTGCGCGCTGGTCGGTGCGATGGCGGCCGCCATCGCGCTCGTCGCGCTGCTCTGCACGGCCGCGTCGCGCCTCGGCTTCGCGCACGTATGGCGGATCGGGGGCTGGTTGCCATGAACGGCGATGCGGAACGCGCCGCCTGTACCCGCGCCATCGCTTCACGTTTTCATTTCGTCAGTCAAGCTAATCAATCAAACAACGGAGCCCGCATGAAGAATCGCTTCGAATCCGCACCGCGTACACCGCGCCTCGATGCGCTCGCCGCGTTGCTGTTGTCGCTCGCCGCCGCGCCCGCGTTCGCGCAATCGTCGCCGCCGGCCGCCGCGGCCGAGCCGGCGCCCGGCGTCGGCGACGCCGCCCCCGCACCGGCCGCCGACGCTGCCGCGCCCGCGACCACCGGTTTCTGGGAACGCTCGAACCTGTTCGGCAACATGGGCGGCCTGCGCGACGTGCTCGGCGATCACGGCGTCACGCTAAACCTGCAGGAAACCAGCGAATACCTGTACAACGCCGCGGGCGGCACGCAGCGCGGCGGCGCCTATCAGGGCCTCACGCAATTCGGCTTCAACGTCGATACGGAGAAAGCGGTCGGGCTGCCGGGCGGAACGTTCAACGTGTCGGCGCTGCAGATCCACGGCACCAACCTCACGCAGCGCTATTTGCAGACGCTGCAGACCGCGACCGGCATCGAGGCGAATTCGACCACGCGGCTGTGGGAGCTCTGGTACCAGCAGGCGTTCCTCGCCGGCAAGGCCGACGTGCGGGTCGGCCAGCAGAGCGTCGACCAGGAATTCATGGTGAGCCAGTACGCGGCGACGTTCATGAACGCGACGTTCGGCTGGCCCGTGCTGCCGTCGACCGACCTGCCGTCCGGCGGCCCCGCGTATCCGCTGTCGTCGCTCGGCGTGCGGCTGCGCGTGAAGCCGGCCGACGCGTGGACCGCGATGGTCGGCGTGTTCGACGGCAACCCGGCCGGCCGCAGCGACGGCGACGCGCAGGTGCTGAACGCGCACGGCACCAACTTCAATCTGCGCAGCGGCGCATTCGTGATCGGCGAACTCCAGTACGCGCTGAACGCGCCGCCGGCCGACCCGAAGGCGCCGCAACCGGCCGGCCTGCCGGGCACGTACAAGCTCGGCTTCTGGTATCAGTCGCAGCACACGAACGATCCGCGCCTCGGCACCGACGGGTTGTCGCTCGCGAATCCGGCCAGCAACGGCATCCCCGCCACGCATCGCGGCAACTACGGTTTCTATGCGGTCGCGGATCAGATGGTGTGGCGGCCGTCGGCGGACAGCCCGCGTTCGGTCGGCGTGTTCGCGCGCGTGATGGGCGCGCCGGGCGATCGCAACGTCGTCGATTTCGCGGCGAATGCGGGCGTGACGCTCAAGGCGCCGTTCAAGGGTCGCGACGACGATACGGCCGGCATCGCGATCGGCTACGCGAAGATCGGCTCGCATGCACGTGCGCTCGACGGCGACACCGGCACGTATACGACGCCCGGCTATCCGGTGCGTCGCGCGGAAACGGTGATCGAGGCAACCTATCAGTACCAGGTCGCGCCGTGGTGGCAACTGCAGGCCGACGTGCAGCACTTCTTCCGGCCGGGCGGCGGCATCCCGAACCCGAACGCGGCCGGCGCGCGCATCGGCGACGAAACGGTGGTCGGCGTGCGCACGACGATCACGTTCTGACACCCGCGCATGCGACACGGGCCGGACTGCCGCACGCGCGGCGATCCGGCCCGTGTCCGTTTACGTGCCTGCATGCAACGCATGCGGCCCGTCACTCGCCATACAGCCCGAGCAGTTTCAGCGTGACGCCGTTGGTCCAGCCGAAGCCGTCCTGCAGCGGATATTCGCCGCCACCGCCACCGCCCGCGCCGGCCCCTTCGACCACGTACTTCTCGACGAGCTTGCCTTCGGTCGCATACACATGCTTCACGTCGGCCAGGAAGCGCGTGCCGATGTCCTTCGCGAGCGCCGGTTCGCCGTAGCGGCGCAGCCCGTCGATCGCGATCCACTGCAGCGGCGCCCAGCCGTTCGGTGCGTCCCACTGCTGGCCGGTGTTCTCGGTCGTCGTCGCGAGGCCGCCCGGTTGCAGCAGCGTCTTTCGCACCTCGCGCGCGGTCGCCTTCGCGCGCTCTGGCCATGCGACGCCCGCGAACAGCGGATACAGCGCGGCGGCCGTCACCCCGTCGCGCGGCTTGCGCAACTGCCAGTCGTAGTCGCCGTAATAGCCGCGGCGATTCCACAGATAGTGGTTGATCGCCGCCGCGCGCCGCGCCGCCCGTCCGGAAAAATCCGCCACGCATGCGATGTCGCGCGTGACTGCGCAGCCCTTCACGATCGTCGTCTCGAGATGGAACATCAGGCTGTTCAGGTCGACCGGCACGATCGACGTCGTGCGGATCGTCGCGAGCGTCTTGCCGTCGCCGAACCAGCGCGAGCTGTAGTCCCAGCCGCTTTCGGCGCCCGCGCGCAGGTCGCGGTACACCTCGTTAGCGGGACGATTCGGTACGGACTTCGCAGTCGTCACGTCCTCGAGATACGACTCGTCGCGCGGCGTGTCGCTCGCGTCCCAGTAGCGGTTCAGCACCGCGCCGTCCGGCATCGCGACCACGTTGCGCGCCGCCTGCCCGCGCGGCGTCGTGGTTTCGCCCTGCATCCAGTACGCATGTTCCTTGCGCAGCGCCGGCAGATATTTCTGGTAGATCTTGTCGCCTTCGGCCTGCGCGGCGAGCGTGACCATGTAGGCGAAGAACGGCGGCTGCGAGCGGCTCGCGTAATACGTGCGGTTGCCGTTCGGGATGTGGCCGATCGTGTCGATCAGATACGCGAAGTTGTCGAGCATGTCGTCGACGAGATCCTCGCGCCCCGACACCTGCAGCCCGAGCATCGTGAAATAGGTATCCCAGTAGTAGCCTTCGCGGAAGCGGCCGCCCGGCACCACGTACGGCTTCGGCATCGCGATCAGCGAGCTGTATGGCGGCACCGTCGTGCTGGAGCGCGTGAGCTGCGGCCACAGCCAGTCGATGTGCTGGCGCAGCGTCTGGTTCGCGGGCGGCGTGACCCCGCCTTCCGGCGGCGGCGTGAAGTGCTGGTCGACGAACGCCTTCAGCGAGAAGCCCGGCTGCGACTTCTGTTGCTGATACAACTGTACGATCGTCGCCGGATCGGTGTTGGGTGTCGCGTCGACGAAGGTCTTCTGGTCGGGATAGATTTGCGCCGTCTGCACCGCGACGAACAGGTCGCCGTAGAGCTGGCTCGGTGGCGGCAGCAGCGTGCCGGAAGCCGGGCTCGCGAGCGTCGCCGTGGCGGGCGCGGCGGACTGGCTGCCCGCCTGCATCGCGGCCTGATTTGCGCTGTCGGCCTGCGCCGCGCAACCGGCGACGGCGAGGTAAGCGACGGCGAGGACGGCGGCCCAGCGCAGACGCGGCGCGGGAACGGACGGATGCGAGGCAGGATGCGATGCGGTCGATGCGGCACGACGTGGCGTCATGACGTGTCCCCTCCTTTCGATGATGAATGGTTCGGCAGGGGTCTCGTTCGCGCGTGCGCTCGTCTCGATGGCCGTCGATCGATGCGCGTCGTTGTATTACGCAGATGAGTTCCGACTGTCGCACGAAACGCGCATCGCACGCAAGTTTCGCGGTGGCCACCGCGGGCGTGCGTCATGTGTCATGTCACGAATCGCATCCGGCATCGCAGTCGTCCCTTCTTTCACACGCGGTAACAGGAACGACTGTTGCAACATGCGGAACAACCGTTGTCTTGCGTGACGCAACGACCACATTGTGGGCATAATGGCGTCTTTACCGCGCGCCCTGCCCATGTCGCCCGTCTTTCTAGCACCGCTCATCGTTGCCTGTGCGTTGTTCATGGAAAGCGTCGACGCGAACATCATCGTCACCGCACTGCCCGCGATGGCGAGGGACTTCGGGCACAATCCCGTCACACTGAACATTGCGATCACGTCCTACGTGGTCGGCCTCGGCGTATTCATCCCGATCTGCGGATGGCTTGCCGACCGCTTCAGCGCGCGCTCCGTCTTCCGCACCGCGATCGGCATCTTCGTCGCCGGCTCGCTGATGTGCGCGGCCTCCAACTCGCTCGGCGTGCTGACGTTCGCGCGCTTCGTGCAGGGCGTCGGCGGCGCGATGATGGTGCCGGTCGGCCGGATCATCATCTTCCGCGCGGTGCCGCGCTCCGATCTCGTGCGCGCGATGAACTACCTCGCGATTCCCGCGCTGTTCGGGCCGACGCTCGGGCCGCTCGTCGGCGGCTTCATCACGACCTACCTGCACTGGCGGATGATCTTCTTCATCAACGTGCCGATCGGCATCTACGGGATCTACCTCGCGAGCAAGCACATCGCGAACACGCACGAGGCCGATCCCGGCCCGCTCGACTGGTTCGGATTCCTGCTGTCGGCGAGCGGCGCCGCGCTGCTGCTGATGGGCCTCACGCTGATCGACGGCTCGCTCACGTCGCGCGGCAACGCGCTCCTGATGTGCGCGGCCGGCGCGGCAATGCTCGCGCTCTACGTGCCGTACGCGCGCCGCAAGACGCGCCCGGTGCTCGACCTCAGCTTCCTGAAGATCCCGACCTACCATGCGAGCGTGGTCGGCGGGTCGCTGTTCCGCATCGGCCTCGGCGCGGTGCCGTTCCTGCTGCCGCTCGCACTCCAGGAAGGCCTCGGGATGAGCGCGTTCCACTCCGGGCTGATCACCTGCGCATCCGCGCTCGGCGGCGCGGTGAGCCGCTCGACGGCCACCCATACGCTGCGCCGCTTCGGCTTTCGCACGGTGCTGATCTACAACGCCGCGTTCGCCGGGCTCGCGATCGCCGCCTACGGCGTGTTCCATCCGGGCATGCCGACCTGGGCGATCTGGACGATCGTGCTGGTCGGCGGCATCTTCCCCGCGCTGCAGTTCACGAGCCTGAATTCGATGATCTACGCGGATATTTCGCAGGCCGATGCAGGCCGCGCGACGAGCCTCGGCAGTGTCGTGCAGCAGATGTCGCTCGGGCTCGGCGTGACGGTCGCCGGCCTCGTGCTGCACGTGTCGCACTGGCTGCAGGGGCATCAAACGATGGTGTGGTCGGATTTCTGGCCCGCGTTCGTCGTGGTCGGGCTGTGTTCGTTCGCGTCGATTCCGATCACGCGACGGCTGCCGCCCGGCGCCGGCGACGAAGTCGCGCGCGGCAAGCGGCAATGAACGTGCTGGCTGGAGAGGGAAAGGCAGGCGGCGGAAGAACCGGAAAACAAAAAAAATCAGCGGACATCCACACGGGGCCGGTGCACAGCCGCATGGATGTCCGCTCAGGGCTCCGGGTCTCTCGTTGGGGGTTGAGAATCCCGGATCTGCTTCCTGCGTGCCATTGACATATGTGCGTCGGAAGCCGAATCGTTGCGCGCACATTTCGTCGCGCCATGACTGCACTATAGGGAAAGTCGCGCCGCGCATCTGTCAACCATTGTCAGACGCGTTGCATGAGCGCTTTCCAATGGAACAGGAGCCTGGACGAGGGTCTGCACTGGCTCTTGCGTAGCGCTTTCGGCGCGTTTCCAATGCAAAAGAGCCTGTTGTTGGCCCGACACGCGCGAGTTGACCGACACCG
>NZ_CADFEC010000023.1:0-94223 GCF_902833195.1 Burkholderia sp. BCC1638 | reverse complement strand
TCATGGTCATCGGGATCATCCCCAAACACCCTGCCTGAAAAACTAGCAGGATAGGTTGATTGCCCGGCTCAGTTTTCAGTCGGCGCGATCCCTACAAGTGGCTCAATTTCCGGTCGGCGTAAACATTTCCTCCAACTCTTCATGCAGGATCGTCCGTGCCATTGCCCGGAAGCCGTGACCGGTAATCTCGGTGCGAGTGTCGTAGCCGAGCCGACGAAGGGCTGCATTGATAGCGGCCTCGCTCATCGGCCGATTTCGGTCGCGAGCACCAGGGAACACGTAGACGCCTTCGCCAGTCAGGGCGTGAAGCTCGCGCAAAATCGTGACAGCCTGCGCGGCCAGCGGAACAAGGTGATCCGTTTTCGTTTTGTTGACGAAATAGCGCCATTCGCCTTTGTCGAGGTCGAATTGCGCCCATTCTGCCTTCCGCAACTCGCCCGGCCTAACGAACAGCATGGGGGCTAGCTTGAGCGCGCAGAGAACCGGGAACGTGCCCGTGAAGCCGTCGAACGCGCGAAGCATCTCGCCCACTTTCTCCGGCTCAGTGATTGAGGCAAAGTGTGTTGTCTGCGCGGGCGGGATTGCATCTACCAGGTCGCGGGCCGGATCGGCCTTGCAGTGCCCCTCTTTGATGCCGTAGCGGAATACCCGGCTAATCTCGCTGCGGATGCGATGGGCGGTAAATCTGGCTCCACGCCCGTCTACGCGCTTCAGCACGGCCAGTATCTCCGGGGCGTCGATTTCAGCGATAGGGCGCTTGCCGAGCCATGGGAATACATCGTTCTCCATGCGGGCGAGCGTCTTGGCATGCTGCGCTGGCTCCACGGTCGTCTTGCGCTCGGCCATCCAGCCACGGGCGACAACCTCAAACGAATGGGCGGCCGCGAGCAGGCTGGCCCTTTTTTCCGCCTTCTTCGCTTCACCCGGATCGATGCCGGCAGCGAGCTTTTCACGGGCTTCGTCGCGCTTCTTCCGTGCGGTCGCCAATGTAACTTCCGGGTAGACGCCGAGCGAGTAGCGCTTTTCCTTGCCCCCAAATCGGTATTTGAGGCGCCACCACTTGCCCCCGCTCGGGGCGATTTCCAGATAGAGGCCGCCTCCGTCGAACATGCGCACGGGCTTGTCGGCTGGCTTGGCGTTCCGGATGGCTGTATCGGTTAATGGCACGGGGGCAACTCCTGACGGGTAAGGCAACTTCGGATCGGTTGCCCCCAATGTTGCCCCCGCTTGCCCCCGGCTGTCTACGCACTACACGGCACTTTGCCGGAATGAAAAAACCCGCGAAGCCTTGTGCTGTCGCGGGTTTTGGGACTTCCGGGAATTTCCCGGAACTATGTCATGGTGCCCAGGGCCGGAATCGAACCGGCACGCCTTGCGGCGGGGGATTTTGAGTCCCCTGCGTCTACCAATTTCACCACCTGGGCTTTGATCCTGGCCGCGCATGCGATTGTGCGCGGCGAAACGCGGATTATGGCGGAAAACGGGGCACCGGGCAAGCTGTCCGGCGATCGTCCTTGCGTTACTGGCTCAGATAGACGAACTGGCCGTGCTTCACGATCCCCATCACGCTCGCGCGTTGATCGAGCCCCACGTGATCCTTGTCGCTGGTGTTGACGACGCCGTTCGGCACGACGAGCTCGTGCGCACGCTCGAGCTCGCGCCGCAGCGCCGCGCGGAAGGCCGGCGTGCCGGGCTGCGCGGCCTTGAGCGCGCGGCCGACCGCGTCGGCGAGGCGCGGATAGACACCCGCCGCGTCGCCCGCGAACTGCGTGACGGTGCCGGCGCCGTATTTCGCTTCGTACGCATCGACGAACGCGAGCGCGGCTTTGCGGGCCGGATGGTCGGCGGGCAGTGTGCGCGCGACGACGACCGGCTGGGTCGGGAACAGCGTCCCGTCGACGTCCTTGCCGCCGAGCTTGATGAATTCGGGCGTCGCGATCCCGTGCGTCTGGTAGATCGCGCCCTTGTAGCCGCGCTCGATCAGCGTGCGCTGCGGCAGTACGGCCGGCGTGCCCGAGCCCGCAATCAGGATCGCGTCCGGCTTCGCCGCGATCAGCTTCAGCGCCTGACCGGTGACGCTGGCGTCGGTGCGGTTGAAGCGCTCCGTCGCGATCACGCGGATCTTGCGGACTTCCGCGAAGCGTGTGAATTCATTCAGCCAGCTGTCGCCGTAGCTGTCCGCGAAGCCGATGAAGCCGACCGTCTTCACGCCGTGGTTGGTCATGTAGCGTGTCATCACGTCGGCCATCGCGCTGTCGCTCTGCGCCATCTTGAATGCCCAGGTCCGCGCGCCTTCCTGCGGCTCGACGATCGCGCCGGAGCCGACCAGCGTGATCATCGGCGTCTGCGCGGCCGCCACCGCGTCGAGCGCCGCGAGCGCGGCCGGCGTGATGTTCGGCCCGACCACGACGTCGACGTGATCCTCGTCGACCAGCTTGCGGATGTTGCGCACGGCGGCGCCCGGGTCGGACGCGTCGTCGAGCACCGTCACCTGCAGCGGCTGCCCGGCGATCGTCTTCGGCCACATCAGGATCGCGTTCTTGCTGGTGATGCCGATCGCGGCGGCCGGGCCGGTCGACGACAGGTCGACGCCGACCTTCAGATCGGCATGCGCGGCCGCGCAGGCGAGCACGAGGGCGGCGCCGGCGGCGCGGCGCAACAGGGCGGGAAGCGTCATGCGGGAATCTCCGTCGGGCAATAAAAAGGGGCGCGATTTGCGCCCCTGTGTTTATACCTGTCCTTCAAAGCTCGTACGATTCGGATTCGCCCTTGAGCGCCTGTTCGATCAGCTTGCGGTTCAGCGTCGGCGACAGCAGCTCCACGAGCGTATACACATAGCTGCGCAGGTAGGCGCCCTGCTTGAGCGCGACGCGCGTCACGTTGCTGCCGAACAGGTGGCCGACCGGAATCAGCCGCAGGTTGCGGTCGCGCTCCGGGTTGAACGCGATGTCGGCCATGATCCCGACGCCGAGACCGAGCTCGACGTAGGTCTTGATCACGTCGGCGTCGATCGCCTCCAGCACGATGTCCGGCGACAGCCCGCGCAGCGCGAACGCATGGTTGATCTTCTTGCGGCCGGCGAACGCGTCGTCGTACGTGATCAACGGGTATTGCGCGAGATCGTCCAGCGTGACCGGCTTGCGTTCCAGCAGCGGGTGGTCGGCCGGGACCACGGCCGCGTGATGCCACTGGAAGCAGGGCAGCGACACGAGTTCCTTGTAGTCGGCGATCGCCTCGGTCGCGATCGCGAGATCGGCCTGGTCGTGGATCACCATCTCGGCGACCTGCGTCGGGCTGCCTTGCAGGATCGACAGGTGCACCTTCGGGAAGCGCTTCTTGAATTCGGCGATCGCGGCCGGCAGCGAATAGCGGGCCTGCGTGTGGGTGGCGGCGATCGTCAGGTTGCCCTGATCCTGCGCCGCATAGTCTTTTCCGACCCTTTTCAGGCTTTCAACTTCCTGCAGGATCCGCTCGACCGACGCGAGGATGATCCTGCCCGGCTCGGTGAGCGAGCGCACGCGCTTGCCGTGCCGCGTGAAGATCTCCACGCCGAGCTCGTCCTCGAGCTCGATGATCGCCTTCGACACCCCCGGTTGCGACGTGTAGAGCGCCTTGGCGGCCTCGGTGAGGTTGAAATTCTGCCGGACGGCTTCGCGCACGAAGCGAAATTGGTGCAGGTTCATTTATAACCCTTCCGCATATCAACAGAATTTTTTAGTCGTTTGAAATATAAGGCGAGTTTATTACGATTCACCGGAGTTTTTCAAATATGGATATCTGTTTTCGTCATTAGCAATCCAGCCGGGCCGCGGAAGGCCGGCGGTGGCGGCGGAACGGAGATTCGGGCGCGACGTGGCTAGGACGTCGCGCGGTCACCACGAAAACCCTGGGGTCCCCGAATGTATCAGTACGACCAGTACGACCAGACGATCGTCGACGAGCGAGTCGCGCAGTACCGCGATCAGGTGCGCCGCCGCCTGTCGGGCGAGTTGAGCGAAGACGAGTTCCGTCCGCTGCGCCTGCAGAATGGCCTGTACATGCAGCGCCACGCGTACATGCACCGCATCGCGATTCCGTACGGCAACCTGCGCAGCGAGCAGCTCCGCATGCTGGCGCGCATCGCCCGCGAACACGACCGCGGCTACGGCCACTTCTCGACGCGCTCGAACATCCAGTTCAACTGGGTCCAGCTCGAGGAAACGCCCGAAATCCTCGCGAAGCTCGCGTCGGTGCAGATGCACGCGATCCAGACGTCGGGCAACTGCATCCGCAACATCACGGCCGACCAGTTCGCCGGCGTCGCTCAGGACGAGGAGATCGATCCGCGTCCGTGGTCGGAAATCCTGCGCCAATGGTCGACGTTCCATCCCGAATTCGCATGGCTGCCGCGCAAGTTCAAGATCGCGGTGTCCGGCTCGAAGCACGACCGCGCGGCCGTCCAGATCCACGACCTCGGCGTGTACCTGAAGAAGAACGCGCAGGGCGAAGTGGTCGCGAGCATCCTCGCGGGCGGCGGTCTCGGCCGCACGCCGATCGTCGGCGCGGTGATCAAGGAAGACCTGCCGTGGCAGCACCTGCTGACCTACTGCGAAGCCGTGCTGCGCGTGTACAACCGCTACGGTCGCCGTGACAATTTGTACAAGGCGCGTATCAAGATCCTCGTGAAGGCGCTGTCGCCCGCGAAGTTCGCGCAGCAGGTCGAGGAAGAGTGGCAGCACCTGAAGGACGGCCCGTCGACGCTCACGCAGGCGGAAGTCGACCGCGTGTCGCAGTACTTCTTGCCGCCCGTCTACGAGAAGCTTGCCGACACCGACGCGTCGTTCGAACAGCACCTGCTCGAGAACAAGGCGTTCGCGCGCTGGGTCGAGCGCAACGTCGCGCCGCATAAGGTGCCGGGCTATGCCGCCGTCACGCTGTCGCTGAAGGATCACCGCGTGGCCCCGGGCGACGCGACCGACGCGCAGATGGACCTGGTGGCCGACTGGGCCGACGCGTACTCGCTCGGCGAACTGCGCGTGTCGCACGAGCAGAACCTGATTCTCGCGAATGTGAAGAAGCGCGACCTGTTCGCGGTGTGGGAAAAGGCGAAGGCGGCCGGTTTCGCGACGCCGAACGTCGGCCTGCTGACCGACATCATCGCGTGCCCGGGCGGCGACTTCTGCTCGCTCGCGAACGCGAAGTCGATCCCGATCGCGCTGGCGATCCAGCAGCGTTTCGACGATCTGGACTATGTGTACGACCTCGGCGACCTGTCGCTGAACATTTCCGGTTGCATGAACTCGTGCGGTCATCATCACGTGGGCAACATCGGCATCCTCGGCGTCGACAAGGACGGCGCCGAGTGGTACCAGGTGTCGCTCGGCGGCGAGCAGGGCACGGGCCGCAACGGCGCGCGCCTCGGCCGCGTGATCGGGCCGTCGTTCTCCGCGGAAGAAGTGCCGGACGTGATCGCGAAGCTGATCGACACGTTCGTCGAGACGCGCATCGACGGCGAGCGCTTCATCGACACGTACGACCGCATCGGCATCGCACCGTTCAAGGAGCGCGTGTATGCGGCGCGCCAGGCAGTGAACGCGTAACCAACCGGGTAGAAGGAATTTGCAGATGGCTTCGATTATCAAGAACCGCGCAGTGATCGACGACGCATGGCAGGTCGTGCGCGCGGCGGAAGACGGTGCGCTGCCCGCGGTCGACGCGTTGCCGGCCGGCAAGGTGCTGGTGCCGTTCGCCCTGTGGCAGGCCGAGCGCGCGGCGCTCGTCGCCGCGAAGACGAAGGACGAACTCGGCGTTTGGCTCGCGCCGGACAGCGAGCCGGCCGATCTCGTGGCCGACTTCGGTGCGATCTCGCTGATCGCCGTCGATTTCCCGCGCTTCGCGGACGGCCGCGGCTACAGCATCGCGCGCCTGCTGCGCGAGCGCCACGGCTGGACCGGCGAGCTGCGCGCGATCGGCGACGTGCTGCGCGACCAGCTGCTGTACATGTCGCGTTGCGGCTTCGACGCGTTCGCGGTGCGTGCCGACAAGGACATCCGCGACGCGCTGAACGCGTTCGGCGAATTCACGCAGCGTTACCAGGGCGCGTTCGACGAGCCGGCGCCGCTGTTCCGCCGCCGCGATGCCGCGGCCGACGCCAAGGTGAGCGCATGAGCACCGCGATCGCACTGACGCCGGAACTCGCCGCGAAGGTCGAGCGCCTCGACGCGCTGCTCGCGCAGATCGGCGCGAGCCACGAGAAGGTGAAGTTCGCGAGCAGCCTCGCCGCGGAAGACATGCTGCTCACGCACGCGATCCTGTCGAAGGGCGTGTCGATCGGCATCTTCTCGCTGAACACCGGCCGCCTGCACGCGGAAACGCTGGGCATGATCGACCGCGTGCGCGAGCGCTACGGCTACGAGATCGAGCAGTTTCACCCGCGCCAGGACGCGGTCGACCAGTACGTCGCCGAGCACGGCCTGAACGCGTTCTACGAAAGCGTCGAGCTGCGCAAGTCGTGCTGCCACATCCGCAAGGTCGAGCCGCTGAACCGCGCGCTGGCCGACGTCGGCGCGTGGGTCACGGGCCAGCGCCGCGAGCAGTCGGTCACGCGTGCGGAACTGCACGAGGAAGAACAGGACGAAGCGCGCGGGATCGCGAAGTACAACCCGCTCGCCGACTGGACGGAAGCCGACGTGTGGGCGTACCTGAAGGCGTTCGACGTGCCGGTCAACCCGCTGCATGCGCGCGGCTACCCGAGCATCGGCTGCGAGCCGTGTACGCGCGCGATCCGCCCCGGCGAGGACAGCCGGGCGGGCCGCTGGTGGTGGGAGTCGCGCGACACGAAGGAATGCGGGCTGCACATCACGATCACGCCGATTCCCGCGAACGCCGAAGCCGGCGCCGCGCACTGAAAGCCGACAAGAAACCGAATATTGCGCCGCCCGCGACAGCGGGCGGCACGAACCCAGAAGAGAAGGACTGAAATCATGAGCACGACGCTCGAGCAATCCGCCTTTGCCCCGCCCACCGGCGCCGACGACCGCATGGGCCACCTCGACTGGCTCGAAGCCGAGTCGATCCACATCCTGCGCGAACTCGTTGCCGAATGCAGCAAGCCGGCGCTGTTGTTCTCGGGCGGCAAGGACTCGGTCGTCGTGCTGCACCTCGCGCTGAAGGCATTCGGCCTCGGCGCGAACCGCAAGACGACGCTGCCGTTCCCGCTCGTGCACATCGATACGGGCCACAACTACGAGGAAGTGATCGACTTCCGCGACCGCCGTGCGCAAGAGCTCGGCGCCGAACTGGTGGTCGGCCACGTCGAGGATTCGATCAAGCGCGGCACGGTCGTGCTGCGCCGCGAAACCGATTCGCGCAACGCCGCGCAGGCCGTCACGCTGCTCGAGACAATCGAACAGCACGGCTACACGGCGCTGATCGGCGGTGCGCGCCGCGACGAAGAGAAGGCGCGTGCGAAGGAGCGGATCTTCTCGTTCCGCGACGAATTCGGCCAGTGGGATCCGAAGGCGCAGCGCCCGGAACTGTGGAGCCTGTACAACGCGCGCCTGCACAAGGGCGAGCATCTGCGCGTGTTCCCGATCTCGAACTGGACCGAGCTCGACGTGTGGCAATACATCGCGCGCGAGAACCTCGAGCTGCCGTCGATCTACTACGCGCACCAGCGCGAGATCGTGCGCCGCAACGGTTTGCTCGTGCCGGTCACGCCTCTCACGCCGATGCGTGACGGCGAGACGAGCGAACTCGCGCAGGTGCGCTTCCGCACGGTCGGCGACATCAGCTGCACGTGCCCGGTCGAGAGCGACGCGGACGACGTCGAGAAAATCATCGCCGAGACGGCGGTGACCGAGATCACCGAACGCGGCGCGACCCGGATGGACGATCAGGCATCCGAAGCCGCGATGGAACAGCGCAAGAAGCAAGGTTATTTCTGAAGCACACGAGGACATTCACATCATGAGCATCATCGAGAACACCGAAGACCTCGGCGTGTTGCGCTTCATCACCGCGGGCAGCGTCGACGACGGCAAGAGCACGCTGATCGGCCGCCTGCTGTACGACAGCAAGGCCGTGCTGTCCGACCAGTTGTCCGCGCTGTCGCGCGCGAAGAACAAGCGCACGGTCGGCGACGAGATCGACCTCGCGCTGCTGACGGACGGGCTCGAAGCCGAGCGCGAGCAGGGCATCACGATCGACGTCGCATACCGCTACTTCGCGACCGCGAAGCGCAAGTTCATCATCGCCGACACGCCGGGCCACGAGCAGTACACGCGCAACATGGTGACGGGCGCATCGACCGCGCATGCGGCGATCATCCTGGTCGACGCGACGCGCGTGACGGTCGAGAACGGCGTCGCGGAACTGCTGCCGCAAACGAAGCGTCACAGCGCGATCGTGAAGCTGCTCGCGCTGCAGCACGTGATCGTCGCGATCAACAAGATGGACCTCGTCGAGTACAGCGAAGCACGCTTCAACGAGATCCGCGACGCGTACGTCGCGCTCGCGAAGCAGCTCGGCCTGAAGGACGTGCGTTTCGTGCCGGTGTCGGCGCTGAAGGGCGACAACATCGTCGGTGCGAGCGAGCGCATGCCGTGGTACGCGGGTGAGCCGCTGCTCGACGTGCTCGAATCGCTGCCGGTCGAGACGCAAGCGCATGACGCGCTGCGCTTCCCGGTGCAGTGGGTCGCACGCCAGGACGGCAGCTCGGCCGACGATTTCCGCGGCTACATGGGCCGGATCGAATCGGGCGAGGTGAAGGTCGGCGACGAGATCGTCGTGCTGCCGTCGAACCGCACCGCGACGATCGCCGAGATCGTCGCGCCGGTGCCGGGCGGCACCGCGTCGGTTGCGCACGCATTCGCGGGCCAGACGGTGACGATTCGCCTCGAACAGGACGTCGACGTGTCGCGCGGCGACATGTTCGTCACGACCGCCGAGACGGTCGCGCCGGCGAAGAAGCTCGAGGCGGACCTGTGCTGGTTCGACGAGACGCCGCTGTCGCCGCAGCGCAAATACCTGCTGAAGCAGACCACGAGCACGGTGTTCGCGAAGATCGGCGCGGTCAAGGAAGTGCTCGACGTGCATACGCTGTCGCACGCGACTGACCGCCAGGAACTGAAGATGAACGACATCGGCCGCGTGTCGCTGACGCTGCAGAAGCCGATCGTCTGCGACACGTACGACGCGCATCCGGGCACGGGCGCGTTCGTGCTGATCGACGAGGCGACGCATCATACGGTCGCCGCCGGCATGATCCGGGCGTTCTCGGCGTAACCGGCGTTTAGCGCCGCCCGTGCGGGCGGCGCGCGCCGGTCGCCGTTCACGAGCAGGACAAGCGAAGCGACAAACATGGGCAAGGTGTATCTGATCGGAGCAGGGCCGGGCGCGGCGGACCTCATCACGGTGCGTGGCGCGCGGCTGCTCGAGCAAGCCGACGTCGTGCTGCACGACGCGCTCGTCGAGCCGGCGATGCTCGACTATGCGCCGAACGCGCGGAAAATCGCGGTCGGCAAGCGCTGCGGGCAGCGTTCGACCGCGCAGCACTTCATCAACAAGCAGGTCGTCGACGCGGCGCGCGAGCATGCGTGCGTCGTGCGCCTGAAGGGCGGCGATCCGATGCTGTTCGGGCGCGCCGAAGAGGAAATGCGCGCGCTCGAGGCGGCCGGCATCGATTACGAGGTCGTGCCGGGCATCACCGCGGCGCTGGCAGGCGCGGCGACGCTGAAGCGCTCGCTGACGTTGCGCGGCGTGTCGCGCAGCGTCGCGTTCGCGACGCACAGCCGCGCACCGGGCAGCGACGAGATTCGCGAGGCCGCGCGCGCCGATTCGATCGTCTACTACATGGGCCGCGACAGCGCGCCGGGCATCGCCCGCGAATTGATCGACGCGGGCCGTGCGCCCGCGACGCCGGTCGCGATCGTCGAGGCGTGCAGCACCGCGCGCGAACGCACGCTGACGCTCACGCTTGCGCAGATGGCGGCGGGCGACGCACAGGCGTGGCTCGACGCGGCGGAGCCGAGCCTGCTGATGATCGGCGATGCGTTCGCCGAACGCGTGCGGCACGTGAAAGAGGGTGATGCGCTGCAGGATGCCGCTTGAGTCGAGCGCGTGGTTCGCAGGCGTAAAAAAAGCGCTGGCTTCCGAAGCCAGCGCTTTTTTGTTTGGGCTCGCCGATTCGCTTACGCGTCGGGGCCGACCTGGTCGATGCAGTAGCGTGCGATCGCATCGAGCACGCCGTCGTCTTCACCGACGGCCGTCGCGCAGCGGATCTCGATGCCCGGATGCACGGCGCGGCACGCGTCGACGAGCTGCGGCAGGTCGCGGCGCACATGGCCGCCCTGGCCGAAGAACACGGGCACCACGGTGATGCGCGTGCAGCCGGCCGCGACCTGCGCGGCAACGGCCGTATCGAGCGACGGCGTCATCAGTTCGAGAAACGCGAGCGACACGTGCGGGGCAGGGGAGCCGGCCGCGCGCAGCCGCGCGGCGAGCCGCTCGAACGGCTCGGCCCAGCGCGGATCGCGTGCGCCGTGGCCGAACAGGACGATGCCGTGCGAACTCATGTCGAAGCCTCCGTCGTGACGGCGCTCAGTGCCGGTCGACCCACTTGAGCGCGAACAGGCCGAGCGCGAGATAGATCAGGCCCGGTGTCGCCGCGGTCAGCGGCGCGGGCCACGTGTTCAGCGTGCCGATGTGCGAGAACAGCGTGTTGAGCAGCTGGAAGCTCATGCCGAGCATGATGCCGCCGAACACCTTCACGCCGACCACGCCGGCACGCGTATGCAGGTACGCGAACGGCAGCGACAGCACGAGCATCACGAACACCGCGAACGGGTAGAGCAGCTTGCGCCACAGCGCGATGTCGTAGCGCTGCGTGTCCTGCTGGTTTTCGCGCAAGTGCTGGATGTAGCGGAACAGGTTGATGAGCGACATCCGTTCCGGCGACACGAGCAGCACCGACAGGATCTGCGGTGTCAGGTCCGAGCGCAGCCGGTATTCGGGCAGCGTCACCTGCTGCGATCGGTACACGGGGTTCAGCGCGTCGGCCGGTTCGCCGCTGATCGGCTTGATCGGCGTCAGTTCGGTTTCCGTCACGCCCTTGAGCAGCCAGTGGCCGGGCGGTTCGTAGCGGCCTGTTTCCGCGATCCGCACGTTCTGCAGCTGGAATTTCGAGTCGAATTCGTAGATGCGCACGTTGCTGATCGTCGAATCGGGCGACAGGCTGCCGACGTTGACGAAGCGCGTGACCTGCTCGCCGTTCTCGCGGGCCGCGAGCGTGTCCTTCACCCACACGCCCGACTGGAAGTTCGACGACACCGACGCGCCGAGCGCCTGCAGCCGCACGCGTTCGGACAGCTGGTCGGCGTACGGGCCGACGAATTCGCCGATCAGGTAGGTGATGATCACGAGCGGAATGCCGATCTTCAGCAGCGAGCGCAGCGCCTGGTTGGTCGCGAGGCCCGACACGCGGAAGATCGTGAATTCCGAGTTCGCGGCCATCTGCGCGAACACGTAGATCGCGCTGATCAGCGCGGCGACCGGGATGATCTCGTAGAAGCGCGACGGGGTCTGCAGCGCGACGCGCAGCACCGCGTAGCCGAACTTGTAGTTGCCGTGCCCGACCGAGTTCAGTTCGCTGATCAGGTCGAAGAAGAAGAACAGGCCCGAGAACGCGAACAGGATGAAGATGAACGTGACGTAGATCTGCCGCGCGAAGTATTTTTCATAGAGCCGCATCGATCATGCTCCCGAGCGGCCGAACAGCGCGCGTGTAAACAGCGGACGATTGCGCACGCGCAACCAGAAGATGACCGCGACGATCGCCGCCACGACCAGGTGCAGGCCGACGAGACCGACGCCGAACGACATCTTGCCCTGCTCGATCTGCGCCTGCACGACGTTCAGCAGGTTCGAATACGTGAGATAGATCAGCACGGCCATCACGAGGTTGATCGTGCGGCTGCGGCGCGGGTTCTGGTACGACAGCGGAATGCCGAGCACCATCAGGTTGATGGCGATCAGCGGCAGCCCCGCGCGCCACGCGAATTCCGCGAGGTTGTCGCGCGTCGGATTGCGCAGCAGGTCGGGTGTCGGCGTGCTGTTGGTAGTCGGCACGTTGGTGACCGGCGTGCTCGTGATCTTCACGCCGTAGCGCTGGAACTCCATGATCTTGAAGTTCGGCTGGCCGGGCGTGCCGTCGTAGCGGCGGCCGTCCTCCAGCACGACGAAGCGATCGCCGTCCTTCGTTTCCGTGTGGCCCGTGTGCGAGACCACGACGTTGACCTTGCCGTTCTCGGTCGACGTGACGAACACGTTCTGCACCTTGCTCTGGTCCGGCGACATTTTCTCGATGAAGAACACGCGATGGTTCGACGCCGATTCGCGGAACTGGCCGGGCGCGAGCAGCGAGATTTCGTCGCGCTGCTGGAAGCGCGCCTTGATCATCTTGCTCTGCTGGTTAGACCACGGCCAGCCGACGAACGCGAAGAACGCGATCAGCAGGACGATCGGCGTGGCGAACACGCCGATTGGCTTGATCAGGCGCGTGAGGCTCACGCCCGACGCGAGCCAGACGACCATTTCGGAGTCCCGGTACCACCGGGTCAGCACGAACAGGATCGACACGAACAGCGTGACGACGAGCATCACGGCGAGATAGCCGATCACGGTCAGACCGATCAGCACGAGCACGTCGCGCGGATCGATTTCGCCGGACGCGGCATAGCCGACGATGCGAATCATCATCGTCGTGAGCATGATCGTGAGCAGCACCATGAACACGGCGCCAGCCGTATACGCAAGCTCGCGCTGGAGGGAGCGTTCGAAGATCATTCTTGATGAGAAGAGGGCGGGAGGCTGCGCACGCGTGGTGGAGCGCTCGCGCCGCCACGGGAAAAATAGCGGATAATTGCGGCTTTCATCCTTAGCCCAGATTTTATCCGAGGACAAGCGCGATGGACTTTAGCATAAAAGGCTGTGATTGGAGCAAAGGCGAGGCCAAGGGGTTCCTGACCGGGAAGTCCGACTGCATCGTGCTCGGCATCTTCGAGGCGCAGACTCTCTCGGGCGCGGCGCTCGACATCGACACGGCCACCAAGGGGCTGATCTCGCGCGTGGTGAAGGCCGGCGACATGGACGGCAAGCGCGGCAAGACGCTGTTCCTGCACGAGGTTTCGGGCATCGGGGCGTCGCGCGTGCTGCTCGTCGGCCTCGGCAAGCAGGATGCTTTCAATCAGAAAGCCTACAACGACGCGGCGACGGCCGCATGGCGCGCGCTGCTGGCGACCAAGGTCGTCCAGGTCACGTTCTCGCTCGCTCAGCTGCCGGTCGACGAGCGCGGCTCCGACTGGGGCGTGCGTGCGGCGATTCTCGCGCTGCGCAACGAGACCTACCGCTTCACGCAGATGAAGAGCAAGCCGGAACCGGCGTCGCATACGCTCAAGCGCGTCGTGTTCAGCGTCGATCCGGCCGATGAAAAGGCGGCGAAGCTGGCGGCCAAGCAGGCCGTCGCGCTGGCGAACGGGATGGACCTCACGCGCGACCTGGGCAACCTGCCCGGCAACGTGTGCACGCCGACCTATCTCGGCAACACCGCGAAGAAGATCGCGAAGGATTGGGGTCTGAAGGTCGAGGTGCTCGGCCTGAAGCAGATCCAGGCGCTCAAGATGGGCTCGTTCCTGTCGGTCGCGCGCGCGTCGGTCGAGCCGCCGCAGTTCATCGTGCTGCATTACCAGGGCGCCGCCGCGAAGGCCGCGCCGGTCGTGCTGGTCGGCAAGGGCATCACGTTCGACACGGGCGGCATCTCGCTGAAGCCGGGCGAGGGCATGGACGAGATGAAGTACGACATGTGCGGCGCGGGTTCGGTGCTCGGCACGATGCGTGCGGTCGCCGAAATGGGCCTGAAGATCAACGTCGTCGCGATCGTGCCGACCTGCGAGAACATGCCGGGCGGCAATGCGACGAAGCCGGGCGATATCGTCACCAGCATGAAGGGGCTGACGATCGAGGTGCTCAACACCGACGCCGAGGGCCGCCTGATCCTGTGCGACGCGCTCACTTATGCGGAACGCTTCAAGCCGGCAGCCGTGATCGACGTGGCGACGCTGACGGGCGCTTGCGTGATCGCGCTCGGCGCCCACAACAGCGGCCTGTTCTCGAAGGACGATGCGCTCGCGGGCGAGCTGCTCGACGCCTCGCGCGAAGCGAACGATCCGGCGTGGCGCATGCCGCTCGACGACGAATACCAGGAACAGCTGAAGTCGAATTTCGCGGACATCGCGAACATCGGCGGGCGTCCGGCCGGCGCCGTGACGGCGGCGTGCTTCCTGTCGCGCTTCACCGACAGCTATCCGTGGGCGCACCTGGACATCGCCGGCACGGCGTGGAAGGGCGGCGCGGCGAAGGGCGCGACCGGCCGTCCGGTGCCGCTGCTCGCGCAGTTCCTGATCGACCGCGCCGGCCAGTGATGGCGGGTCTCACGACGATGCGGGTGCGCGGGCAATGACGCGAATCGATTTCCATTCGAACGTCGGCGATTCGCTCGCGTACGCATGCCGGCTGCTGCGCAAGGCCTACCTGGCCGGGCAGCCGGTCGTCGTGCTGGCGGAACCCGCGCGCCTGCGCGCGCTCGACGAGCGGCTCTGGACGTTCTCGCCGCTCGATTTCATTCCGCACTGCGGCGTCGACAGCGCGCACGCGGCCGGCACGCCGATCGTGCTGACCGCTGATCTCGACCAGGCGCCGCATCACCACGTGCTGCTGAACCTCGGCGCGGCCGTGCCCGCGCAGTTCGCCCGCTTCGAGCGCCTGCTCGAGGTGGTCGGCAATGCGCCGGACGAGCTGGCCGCGGGCCGCGATCGCTATCGCTTCTACCGCGATCGCGGATACGCGCTGAACAACTACAAGCAAGGCAGCTAGCCGAAACCGTCGACGGAGCGTCCCCGTGACACAAGCCGATTCCTCTTCGATCCCGACGCTGACCGACGTGCTGGTGCCGGGCAAGCCGGTGCCGGCGCGTTCGTCCGCGACCGATGCGCAGCCGCGCGACGATGCCGCCGCGCCGGAACACGCGGAAACCGACCCCGAATTCGTGGTGGTTGAGCCGGTGCCGACGCCGGACGTCACGGCCGTCGAACTGCCGGGCGACAGCGATGCGCCGGCGCAACCCGGTGCCGCCGGGCACGTCGTCGCCGAGGAGTCGGCTGCGGCGCAGGCGCCGTTGCGCTCCGCGCTGGCCGAGGGCGAGGGGCAGCAGGCCGGCGCCGCCGCGATGCCGCGCGACGCCGGCGAAGCGATGCCGTCTCACGCGGTCGCACCGGCTGCCGACGAACTGGCCACTGATCATCTGGCTCGCGCAGTGCCCCCGGAGTCGCATGCGGCCGCCGCGCTGACGCCGGAGGACGCGCAACATATCGCCGAGCGTCTGCGCAATCGGCTGACGAATTATCTGACCGGGGAAGGACGCGAGGCCATCGAGGCACGCTGCCGCGACGCGCTGCACGACCATACGGCCTGGCTGGTCGGCCAGATCACGCGCGAAGTGGCGCTGGCGCTCGAAACCGAAGTGATGGAATGGGTTCGCGACGCGGTCGACGAAGAGATCGCTCGCCGCCGGATCGGACGTTCAGCCTGAGCGCACGGCGCGTTTCGTGCGCGGGTGCCGCGGGCGCGGCTCCTGTCGCAACGAGAAGCATGGCGCGCGTGCACGCGCCCGGTCATTCGGTTCAGCGCAGCGACAGCACCCATTGCGCGAGCGTATGCGCTTCGCCGCTCGTCAGTTGCGTATTGGCGGGCATCGGCACGCCGCCCCACACCCCGACGCTGCCTTTCACGATCGATTGCGCGAGGTAATCGACGGCGTCGGCACGTGCGGTGTACTTGCCGGCGATGTCATGGAACGACGGGCCCATCAGCGGCTTGCCGACCGCATGGCAGGCCATGCAGTTCTTGCGCTGCGCGAGCACGAGTCCGTCGCCGGCCTGGTCGGCGTGTGCCGCCGCCGCGCTGCCGGTCAGCAGCGCCACGAGCAGCGCACGCGATATCGTCTGTTTCATGCGGTTCTCCGCCGGCGGGAACGGCCGGCTTCACGGTCCGCGCATTATAAAAGCAAAGGGAAAGCGCGTTTTGCGCGTTTTCCCGGCGGCCGTCCGAAATAGGGTCGCATGACCCGCGTGCCGCGTCAGCCGGTGACGGCACCCTTGTTCGCCGGGCGCGCGAGGGCCGCGTACTTGGCGAGCACGCCGCGCGTGTAGCGCGGCGCCGGCTGCTTCCACGCAGCGCGCCGGCGCGCGAGCTCGGCGTCGTCGACGTTCAGCTGCAGCACCAGCCGGTGCGCATCGATCGTGATCGAGTCGCCTTCCTGCACGAGCGCGATCGTGCCGCCGACGAAGGCCTCGGGCGCGACGTGCCCGACCACCATCCCCCAGGTGCCGCCCGAGAAGCGGCCGTCGGTGATGAAGCCGACCGATTCGCCGAGCCCCTTGCCGATGATCGCCGACGTCGGTGCGAGCATTTCCGGCATGCCGGGGCCGCCCTGCGGGCCGAGATAGCGCAGCACCAGCACGTCGCCCGCGCGGATCCGGTCGCCGAGGATCGCGTCCATCGCGCTTTGCTCGTCGTCGAACACGCGCGCCGGGCCCGTGATCACCGGGTTCTTCAGGCCGGTGATCTTCGCGACCGCGCCGTCTTCCGCGAGGTTGCCCTTCAGGATCGCGAGATGCCCTTCCTTGTACAGCGCGCGATCGATCGGGAAGATCACCTTCTGGTCCGCGCGCGGCACGCCCGGCACATCCTTCAGCTCCTCGGCGATCGTGCGGCCTGTGATCGTCATGCAGTCGCCGTGCAGCAGCCCCGCATCGAGCAGGATCCGCAGCACCTGCGGGATGCCGCCGGCCTGGTGCAGGTCGGTCGCGACGTACTGGCCCGACGGCTTCAGGTCGCAGATCACCGGCACGCGCTTGCGGATGCGCTCGAAGTCGTCGATCGTCCAGTCGACCTCGGCCGCATGCGCGATCGCGAGATAGTGCAGCACCGCGTTGGTCGAGCCGCCGGTCGCCATGATCAGCGACACCGCGTTCTCGATCGATGCCTTCGTGATGATGTCGCGCGGCTTCAGGTCGCGCTTCACGGCCTCGACCAGCACGCGCGCCGATTCGGCGGCCGAGTCGACCTTCTCCTGATCGGGGTTCGCCATCGTCGACGAGTACATCAGCGACATGCCGAGCGCCTCGAACGACGAGCTCATCGTGTTCGCGGTGTACATCCCGCCGCACGACCCCGACGTCGGGCACGCGTTCTGCTCGACTCCTTCGAAATCTTCCTGCGACATCCGGCCCGCGGTGAACTCGCCGACCGCCTCGAACGACGACACGATCGTCAGGTCGCGGCCCTTCCAGTGGCCGGGGCGGATCGTGCCGCCGTACACGTAGATGCCCGGCACGTTCAGGCGCGCGAGCGCGATCATCCCGCCGGGCATGTTCTTGTCGCAGCCGCCGACCACCACCACGCCGTCCATCCACTGGCCCTGCACGCAGGTCTCGATGCAGTCGGCGATCACTTCGCGCGACACGAGCGAGTACTTCATGCCCTCGGTGCCCATCGACATGCCGTCCGAGATCGTCGGCGTGCCGAAGATCTGCGGGTTCGCATCGGCCGCCTTCACCGCCGCGACGGCCGCGTCCGACAGCCGCTGCAGGCCCGAGTTGCACGGCGTGATCGTCGAATGGCCGTTCGCGATGCCGATCATCGGCTTGTCGAAATCGTCCTTCTGGTAGCCGAGGGCGTAATACATCGAGCGGTTCGGCGAGCGGGCCACGCCTTGCGTGATGTGCTTCGAGCGACGGTTGTACGGCATGGGGGACTCCATCGTTGTATTGGCGACGCCCGCGAACGGCGCGCCGGTTCGGATCAATCAAGAATGGAGTTTCCGGTTTGGGATGTCCAATATATTATTTGTCGCTTATTAAGTCGTTTTGCGAATGAGTGAAATATGGCTGACCCGACGCCCGATCTGCGCCAGTGGCGCTATTTCGTGACCGTTGCCGACGAGCGCCATTTCGGCCGTGCGGCCGAGCGCCTGTCGATGACGCAGCCGCCGCTGTCGCAAGCGATTCGGGCGCTGGAGGACGCGCTCGGCGTCGCGCTGTTCGCGCGTACCAAGCGCTCGGTCGCGCTGACGGCGGTCGGTGCGGCGCTGCTGCCCGACGTCCGCCGGCTGCTGGCGTCGGCCGACGCGCTGCCGCCGCTCGCGCGGCGTCTCGCGCGCGGCGAAGCCGGCTCGCTGTCGCTCGCGTTCGTGTCGACCGCCGATTACGGGCTGCTGCCGTCGCTGCTGCGCGCGTTCGGCGCACGCTATCCGCAGGTGCGGCTGCAACTCGCGGAGGCGACGAGCGACGTGCAGATCGACGAACTCGTCGCGGGCCGCATCGACGCGGGGCTCGTGATTCCACCGGTACCGCCGCGCCACGCGGCCGGGCTGTCGTACCTGCCGGTCGTGCGCGAGCCGCTGGTGGTCGCGATGCCGGCGGCCGCGGCGCCCGGCGTGCCCGAAGACGAACCCGTGCGTCTGGCCGACCTGGCCGCGCTGCCGCTCGTCATCTTCCCGCGTCGTTTGGCGCCCGGCTTTTATGACATCATTACGGGCTGCTACGGCGCGGCGGGGGAAACCCCGCGCATCGGCCAGGAGGCGATCCAGATGCAGACGATCGTCAGCCTCGTGTCGGCAGGCATGGGCGTCGCACTGGTGCCGCAGTCGTTGCGTAACCTGCGGCGCACCGGCGTGGTCTACCGGCCGCTCGCCGGCGACGCGCCGGTCGTCGAGACGGGCCTCGTGTGGCGCACGGGCGATGTCAGCCCCGTGCTCGCCGGCTTCATCGACGTCGTGCGCGCGCACGGTCTCGCCGCATGATGCGAACGATGGCGCGCCGGCGCCGTCCAATGCGCGGTGCGGCGCCGGTGGGCGCGCCGTACCGCATTCGAAAACTTCATCGCTAACCCATGATCATTCACCCGAATTTCGACCCCGTAGCGATCCATCTCGGGCCGCTGGCCGTGCGCTGGTACGGCCTCATGTATCTCGTCGGCTTCATCGCGGCGATCGTCGTCGGCCGGATCCGCCTGAAGCTGCCGCACGTCGCGGCGCAGGGCTGGACCGCCAAGGACATCGACGACATGATGTTCTACGGCGTGCTCGGCACCGTGCTCGGCGGCCGGCTCGGCTACGTGCTGTTCTACAAGGCCGACTTCTACTTCTCGCATCCGCTCGACGTGTTCAAGGTGTGGGAAGGCGGCATGTCGTTCCACGGCGGCTTTCTCGGCGTGACGCTCGCGATGGCGCTGTTCGCGTGGCAGCGCAAGCGCCACTGGCTGCAGGTCACCGACTTCGTCGCGCCGATGGTGCCGACGGGGCTCGCGGCCGGGCGGCTCGGCAATTTCATCAACGGCGAGCTGTGGGGCCGCGTGACCGATCCGAACGCGCCCTGGGCGATGTTGTTCCCGGGCGCAATGCGCGACGACGCGGCATGGCTGCCGAAGCATCCGGCGCTCGTCGAGCAGTGGCACCTTGCCGACGTGTTCATGCAGTACCAGATGCTGCCGCGCCATCCTTCGCAGCTCTACGAGATCGCGCTCGAAGGCATTGCGCTGTTCTTCGTGCTGTTCGTCTTCTCGCGCAAGCCGCGGCCGATGGGCGCGATATCCGCGCTGTTCCTGATCGGCTACGGGCTCGCGCGCTTCACCGTGGAATTCGCGCGCGAACCGGACGACTTCCTCGGCCTGCTCGCCCTCGGGCTGTCGATGGGGCAGTGGCTGTCGTTGCCGATGATTCTCGCGGGCATCGCGCTGCTGGTGTGGGCGTATCGTCGCCGCGCGGCGAGTGTGGCGGCTTGATGTTGCATGCGTCATGCGGTCGCGTCATGCGCGAGCTGTGTGATGCAGGACGCGTGATGCGATGCGGATGCGCACGATCGGCGTGCGCATCGATTGCAGGATCCCGAACGAAAAACGCCGGCCCGAAGGCCGGCGTCTTCACATCTGCCGCGCGTTGCGGGACGTGCGTTACTTCATCTGCACCGAGCCGTTGACCGTGACCGACACGGTCGCCTTGCCGCCTTCGACCGCGATCGGCGCGCTCATCTTCGCGCTGTCCATCGGTGCCGCGGCCATCGCCATCATGCGCGGGTACGGCTGCATGTTGCGGCTGCCGCCGACGTTCACGTCGCGGATCGAGTAGCTGTTGTAGCCGAAAGCCTTCGCGGCTTCGTCCGCGCGCGCGCGGAACGACTTGATCGCTTCGGTCGTGAGCTTCTGCTCGGCCGCGCGCTGCGCTTCGGGCGACAGCGAGAACTCGACGTTCGCGACCTGCATCTGGTTCGACAGCTGGCCCGCGAGCTTCGACGCCGCCGCGAAATCGCGCGATTCGAGCACGACTTCCGTACGGCCGCGCCATGCGGAGATCTTGCCGTCGCGATCGGTGCTCGGATACACGGAGAACGCGCCGGTGTGCGCGGTGACGCCCGATACGCCCTTCGCCTGCGCGAGCGCCGCGTCGGCGCACTGGTTGAGCGCGGACGTCAGGCTGCCCGGGTCCTTCGCCTGCTGTTCGTAGAACAGCGTGATGTGGATGATGTCTTGCGGCACGTCGGCGCTGGCCTGCGACGACAGCGACAGCACGCCCGCCGGTTCCGGAAAGTGCGGGTTCGCGGTTTGCGCGTGCGCGGCCGGTGACGTGAGCGTCAGCGCGACGGGCACGGCGGCGGCGAGGGCGAGCGACAGCGCGAGTGCGGATTTCTTGGTCATTGTTGGACTCCTTGTGCGAGGGCGCGCATGCGGATCACGCGTGCGCGACGCGGGCGTACCGCGCGACGAAAAAACAGCCGTCGTCCCGATCGGGCGACAGCGGTTGCTTAGGCTGCACGAACGCGCCGCGAGTTCCGTGGCGGCGGCGCGTTGACCGGATTTGACCTTTGGCGTGTGTCTGTTGCGTGGACCGACGCGTGCGCCGACTGTGTGCGCCTACTTCATCAGCTTTTCGGTGATGAAGCGCCACTCGGCGCGCGTGACGGGTGTGATCGACAGCCGGTTGCCGCGCGCGAGCACGCGCATGTCGGCGAGTTCGTCATGCTCGCGCAGCGCGGCGAGCGGCACGAGCGGCGACTTCTTCACGAAGCGCACGTCGACGAGCAGCCAGCGCGGTGATTCCTGCGTCGACTTCGGATCGTAATACGGGCTTTTCGGATCGAACTGGGTGGGGTCGGGGTAGGGCGTCGACGAGACTTCGGCGAGGCCCGCGATGCCCGGCTCGGGGCAGCTCGAGTGATAGAACAGCACGCCGTCGCCGATCTTCATCGTGTCGCGCATGAAATTGCGCGCCTGATAGTTGCGCACACCGGTCCACGGCAGCGAGTGCTGCGGCGCGTGCGCGAGATCGTCAATGCTTGCTTCGTCCGGTTCGGACTTCATGAGCCAGTATTGCATGGATCGTAATCGACGCAGAAAGGGCATGAAGGTCTGTTTGCATGCGCGTTTCGCATGCAAACAGACCCTGAAAAAGGAAACGGCATCGGGGTTCCCCGATGCCGTTGGATAGGCCCCCGCCTTGGCCGCTAGGCCGGCATCCTGAACCTGAGGTTCAGAATTGGTCGCAGTTAGCAGCACTTCGGGTACATCAGACAGAGTGACGCGCGCGCCCGTGCTACAAATTTCCGCAACCGTGCACATGGCATTGGTTCAAGGAATATATGACCTTGGCGAACCAGGCAGGGAAGCTGACTGAACTGTGTTTCGTTGCGCCAATTTGACCACCGTTGATCGCCGAGATCAAGGGGAATCGACGCATCGATCAAACGTTACTGCGTCTCGTGCTGTGCGAGCACCGCGCCGAGCTGTTCGTTCATCTGGTGCATTGTACGACGGATTTCTTCCGCCGGAAATGCTTCACCGTGACGCACGCTCGTTTGCAGTCGCAGCAATTCGGAAGCGAGCGACAGGGCCGCCATCACCGCGATACGGTCGGTGCCGCGCACCGAACTGTTCGCGCGGATCTTCGACATTTCGGCGTCGACGCGTGCGACGGCCTCGAGCAGCGCCGCTTCGGTCTCGGCCGAACAGGCGAGCCGATAGGGCTGACCGAGAATCGAGACTTCGATCTGCTTGGTGCTCATGCATGTTCTCCGTGGCTGGCCGCGTCGTCGCCATCCGTGCGCGCCTGCGCATCCAGCAGGTCGAGCTGGTTGTCGGCTTGCTCCGCGCTCTTCGTGCGCGGCAGTTTTTCGAGAATCGCGTTCAGTTTGACCTGGGCGTCATCGATCTTTGCCGACAGCGTGTCGCGCTCGGCCGCGAGCGCGTTGCGTTCGTCGCGCAGTTGCGCGAGTTCCGCGCGGACCGTGTCCGCTTCCGCGCGCATTTGCGCGACTTGCTCCTCGAGCGCGAGCCGTTCCGAGTGATAGCGCTTGTTCAGCGAGATCAGACGGCCAATATTTTGAGATAAGGTTTCGAGTTCGTTGAGCATTTGCTGCGTCCTCTAAAGACCCAGCATTTTAGCGCGGAATAACGCGCATTCCGACATCTGTAACGTTTCCAGTCGTAACACCCCGGCTTCTTGCCGCGAATACGCGGCTGCGGCGCGTTCGCCGCGCGCTCCCGGCATACGTTCGGCCGCTTTCTTGACGCTCGCGCGACCCGCTCCTAAACTGGCGCCGCCTCGGTGCTCGCGCGTGCGTCGCGCGGTTAAACGGGAAGCAGGGCGCGCGCTCCGCATGGAGATCGCCAACCTGCGCTGCCCCCGCAACGGTAAGCGGCCGCGTCGGACGACGCAGGCCGGCTCGGGCGCGTTTCGCGTGCAGGTCGCACGCGGGCGCGGGCCACTGCGCGTGATTCGCGCGGGAAGGCGAGCCGGTACGCCGCCAGCCCGGATACCGGCCGAGGCGAGGAGCCTGCACGGCTTCATGACGCGCGGCCTGCGGGGAAGCGGGGCGCGCAGTGCTTCACGGGACTTGTCTTCGATGCTGACCCCAATCGTCCGCACGGCCTCTGGCGCACGTCGCGGCGTGCCGCATCCCGCCGTCGTGCGCATCGCGGCGGCGGCTGGCTCGCCCGGATCGACGACGCAGGTCGTTGCGGCGCCGGGACCTGTCGCGCGGCGCGCCGACGCACCGTTGCCGCCGGAAGTCGCGATCACCGCGCCGATCATGCGTGACGGCGACGCAACCGCGATGCCGATCGACCCGATGCGGCGGCTTCCACTATATTGCGCAGAATGTCGGCCGCACGCAGGTGCGGCTCGATGGGGCGTGGTCGTGTCACGCCGGTGCGACCGACGTTCGGCCGGCCGATCGCTTGCGGGATACGATCGGCGAAACGCGGGAATCGGGGTGCCGTTCGTGGCGCGCGCTATTGTGTGCCATCGGCCGAGCATCGCTCGCTTTGCCGCACACGGGCACGGCATCCGCGCCGCGCGCGCGACGATATCACCGGGTCGCGGGTCGCCCGTGCATGCATCAACAACCTGTTCGACGAGGATGACGAGCTTGCGTATACCTGCCACACGTCGCAGCGCGACGCCGGTGCCGCGCCCGGCCGGCCACGACGGTCAGCGGAAGTATCGTGCGTCGTGCGCGACGCCGTGCGGCGCATGAGCGCCGCGCGTGCCACCGCGATCTGGGCCGCGCTCGCGGCCGTGGTCGCGTTGCTGTTCGTCGCATCGCTGTCGATCGGCAGCGTGCCGATGTCGCCGTGGCAGGCGCTCGCGTCGCTCGTGCCGCACGGCGGCGACGCATTGTTCGCCGACATCGTGCGCACGCTGCGGCTGCCGCGTGCGCTCGCGGGGTTCGCGTGCGGCGCGTTGCTTGCGCTGGCCGGTGCACTGCTGCAGGTGCTGCTGCGCAATCCGCTCGCGGAGCCGTATGTGCTCGGCGTATCCGGCGGCGCGGCCGGCTTCGCGCTCGTCGCGATGATCGCGGGTGGCGCGTGGTGGCTCGTCGATGCATCCGCATTCGCCGGCGCGCTCGTGTCGGTCGCGCTCGTGCTCGGCCTTGCTCGCCGCGAGCTGTGGCGCGGCGACTCGCGCGACGCGTCGCCGCGGCTGCTCCTCACGGGCGTCGTGATCGCGGCCGGGTGGGGCGCGCTCGTCACGCTGCTGCTGTCGCTCGCACCCGATGCGCGCCTGCGCGGCATCATCTTCTGGCTGACGGGCGACCTGAACGGCGTGACGGCGCCGTGGTTCGCATGGGGGGCGCTGCTGGTGGCCGCATGCGTCGCGCTGCCGGCCGCGCCGCAGCTCAACGTGCTGCTGCGCGGCGACGCGACCGCACTCGCGCTTGGCGTGCCGGTCGCGCGAGTTCGCGTGCGGATCTACCTCGTCGCGTCGCTGGCCGCAGCGGCCGCGGTGACGACGGCCGGCACGATCGGTTTCGTCGGCCTCGTCGTGCCGCACGCGCTGCGGCTCGCGTTCGGCAACGACCAGCGCATGCTGCTGCCGGCCGCGATGCTCGCGGGCGGCGGCGGAGTGATGGCCGCCGACCTGCTCGCGCGCACCGCGATCGCGCCCGCGCAATTGCCGGTCGGCGTGATGACCGCGTTGATCGGCGTGCCGGTGTTCCTGTGGATGTTGCTGAGGAGACCGATGCGATGACGCACGCAGCACCGCACACTGCCGGCGAAATGACCTATGCGGCGATCGACCTCACGCTGACGGCCGGCGAACGGACGCTGCTCGACGGCTTCACGCAGGCGTTCCGTCCCGGCGAGATCTGGTGTGTCGCGGGGCCGAACGGCGCAGGCAAGACGACGCTGCTCGCGACGCTCGCGGGCCTGCAGCGACCGGCCGGCGGCCACGTCGAGATCGACGGCCGGCCGCTCGCCGCATGGCCGCCCGAACAGCTCGCACGGCGCCGCGCACTGATGCCGCAGCAATTGCACGACGCGTTCAGCGCGACGGTATTCGACACGGTGCTGCTCAACCGCTTTCCGTATCTCGGCGGCTGGGGCTGGGAGCGCGACGGCGACCGCGCGGCCGCGCGCGACGCGCTCGCGACGTTCGGGCTGACCGCACTCGCGTCGCGCGACGTGCTGTCGCTGTCGGGCGGCGAGCGGCAGCGCGTCGCGCTGGCCGCGACGCTGTGCCAGGACGCGCCGCTGATGCTGCTCGACGAACCGCTCGCCCACCTTGACCTGCATCACCAGATCGATGGCCTGACCGCGCTGAGCGCATGGCTCGACGCGGGGCCGCGCACGGTGCTGTTCTCATGCCACGATCTGAATCTCGCGCGGCGTTACGCAACGCACGCGCTGTTGCTCGACGGCCGCGGCCATGCGTGGGCGGGCCCCGTGCACGACGTGCTGACGCCGGCGCGTGCGAGCGACGCGTTCGGCTATCCGCTCGTGCTGATCCGCGAGAACGGCCGCGACGCGCTGCTGCCCGCGTGGCCCGAGCGACGATGAACTTCCTTCTTTCGATGCGCGGCACCGGCCGCGCCAACGAGGCAACCTTCCGATGACGAATCCGACCGACTTCCCGCCCGCGATCGCGCCGCTCGACGAGACGCTGCGCAAGCGCCTGCAGCATGTGATCGATCACAAGACCAAGCCGCCCGGCAGTCTCGGCCAGCTCGAGGCGCTCGCGCTGCAGGTCGGCCTGATCCAGCGCACCGAGAAGCCGCACGTACAGCGTCCGGTGACGATCGTGTTCGCGGGCGACCACGGGATCTCGGCCGAGGGCGTGAGCCCGTATCCGCAGGCGGTCACCGCGCAGATGGTCGCGAACTTCCTGGCCGGCGGCGCGGCGATCAACGCGTTCTCGGGCGTCGCGCAGAGCGTGCTCGAGATCGTCGATGCGGGCGTCGCGTCACCGTTGCCGGTGTCCGACCGGCTCGTGTCGCTGCCCGTCGCGCGCGGTACGCGAAACTTCGCGGCCGAACCGGCGATGACGCCCGACGAGGCGCAGACGGCGCTCGCCGCCGGTGCGGCGCGCGTGCGCCTGCACGCCTCGCTCGGCACGAACGTGATCGGCTTCGGCGAAATGGGGATCGCGAACACGTCATCGGCCGCATGCCTGATGAGCCGTCTGCTCGACGTGCCGATCGACGCGTGCGTCGGGCGCGGCACGGGCCTCGACGACCAGGGGCTCGCGCACAAGCGCGCGGTGCTCGGCCGCGCGCTCGTCCGGCATTCGCATGCGATCGCGCCGCTCGATGTGCTGGCGACGTTCGGTGGTTTCGAGATCGCGATGATGACGGGCGCGTATCTCGCGGCCGCGAGCGAGCGGATGACGATCCTCGTCGACGGCTTCATCGCCACGGCCGCGCTGCTGGTCGCCGAGCGCATCGCGCCCGGCGTGCGCGACTACTGCGTGTTCTCGCATGCGTCGCACGAGGCCGGGCACCGGCGCATGCTCGAGCATTTCGGCGCGAAGCCGCTGCTCGCGCTCGACCTGCGCCTCGGCGAAGGCACGGGCGCCGCGCTCGCGCTGCCGCTGGTGCGCGCGGCGGTCGCGTTCCTTACCGAGATGGCGAGCTTCGAATCCGCGGGCGTCGACAATCGTGACGCCTGAGCGCGCGAACGGTATACGCGCCGAACTGCGCTATTTCTTCGTCGCGCTCGGCTATTTCACGCGCGTGCCGGTGCCGCGCGCGATCGGCTACGCCGCCGGCGATCTCGACCAGGCCGCACGTTACTTCCCGCTGGTCGGCGCGTGCGTCGGCGCGTGGGGCGCGCTCGTCTATCTCGCGGCACTGCGCGTGTTGCCCGCGTCGATCGCGGTCGGACTGTCGATGGCCGCGACGCTGCTTGCGACGGGCGCGTTCCACGAGGATGGCCTGGCCGACAGCTGCGATGCGTTCGGCGGCGGCTACGCGCGAGACGACGTGCTGCGCATCATGCACGATTCGCGAATCGGCACGTTCGGCGCGGTCGCGCTCGTGATCGCGCTCGGCCTGAAATGGCAGGCGCTCGCGGCCATGCCGCCGCTGCGCGCCGCGTGGACGATGATCGCCGCGCATGCGGCGAGCCGCGCGGGGGCTGTGAGCCTGCTGATGTCGCTCGACTATGTCCGGCCGGAAGGCAAGGCAAAACCGGTCGCGCAACGCATGGGCGCACGCGCGGCCTGGATCGCGGCCGCATTCGGGCTGCCGTGGCTGTTCTGGCCGGACTGGCGCGCGGGCCTCGCGGCGCTCGTCGCGCTCGCGCTCGTGCGCGCATGGGCGGCCCGCTATTTCGTAAAGCGGATCGGCGGGTATACGGGCGACTGCCTCGGCTTCGCGCAGCAGTTGAGCGAACTGGCGATCTATCTCGTGGTGCTCGGATGGATCTCGTCCTGATTCGCCATCCGGCCGTCGATGTCGAACCGGGCGTTTGCTACGGACGCAGCGACGTGCCGCTCGCCGCATCGGCCGAGGCGGGGGCGCGGGCCGTGCGTGAGCGTCTGGCGGCGCTCGGGGCGCCGTTGCCCGGGCAGGTCTGGACGAGCCCGCTGACGCGTTGCGCGTCGGTCGCCGAGCGGCTCGCGCAGGCGTTCGACGTGCCGCTGCGGCGTGACGCGGGCTGGCAGGAAATGGACTTCGGCGCGTGGGAGCTGCGGCGCTGGGACGATATCGACCGCGCGGCGCTCGATGCGTGGGCGGCCGACCTGATGCATGCGTGCGCGCATGGCGGCGAAAGCGTCGCGCGGTTCGCCGCGCGCGTCGCACGGACTGCGGACGCGGTCGCGCGGACCGACGCGCCGCAATGGGCGCTCACGCACGCAGGCGTGATTCGCGCATTCGCGTCGCATGCGTTGCGCGTGCCGCTCGATACGCTGTTGTCGCGGCCGGTACCGGCGGGCGGCGTCGTCTGGTTGCGGACGGAGGACGCCGCCCGCACATGGGACGTCGTCCACTGGGACGCTTAGGCGACCGCTTGCTCGTCTGACGTGCGGAAGGGCATCGAAGCCCGAAATCAGCGCGCCGGCCGCCGCGCTCGCGCGGCGTCGAGATCCTCGCACAATGCGGCCGCGCCTTGCGCGATCCGCGGCGATGGCCGGGTCAGCAGATCGCCGTCGATCGCGAACAGGTTGTTGCGCGCTACGGCCGTCAGCGCGGGCCATGCACGCCAGCGCGCGAGGCTCGGCAGCGGTGCGTCCGAACGTGTCGCGCCGGCACTCGTCGTCACGATCGCTTCCGGATTCGCCGCGAGCACGGCTTCGTCGGTGACGGTCGGTGCGAGTGGTTTCAGCGCCGCGAACACGTTGCGGCCGCCGCACAGCGAGATGACTTCGTTGAACAGATGCGCGCCGTTGAGCGTCGTCAGCGGGCGGTCCCATACCTGGAAGAACATCGTGACCGGCGGGCGTGCCGCGTAACGCGCGCGCAGCGCCGCGATGTCGCGCGAGAACGATGCCGCGGCCGCGTCGGCGGCTGGCTCGGTGCCGAGCAGCGTGCCGAGCCGGCGCAGCGACGTGGTCACGTCGTCGAGATGTTTCGGTTCACTGAAGAACAGCGGAATGTGCAGCGCACGCAGCGCATCGGTTTGCCGCTCGGCGTTGCCGTGTCGCCAGACGACGATCAGGTCGGGCTTCAGCGCGGCGATTCGCTCGAGGTCGAGCGCCTTGTTGTCGCCGACACGCGGCACGGCCTGCGCGGCGGGCGGGTAGTCGCTGTACGTGACCGTGCCGACCAGTTTCGCACCGCCGCCGGCCGCGTAGACCAGCTCGGTCGCATGCGGCGCGAGGCTGATCACGCGTTGCGCCAGTGCGGGCAGCGTGACGGTATTGCCGGCATCGTCGCGGGTCGTTACGTCGGCGCGAGCGAAGGGCGCGTGCGCGAGCGCGATCAGCGACGCGAGGGCCGGCAGCCGGCGGAGCAGGCAGGCGGTCATGCGGATGCCTGTGGCAGCGTCGGGACACACTGCGAGAGTGCGTCGGCGAAGCGCCGCCATTCGGCTTCGTTGCCCGGCAGGCCGACGCGCACGCTCGACGGTCGTGCAAAGTATCGCGTCCAGATCCCGTGCGCGGCGAGCGCCGCGTGCAGCGCGGCGGCGCGCGGGTCGTCGGTCCAGCTGAACAGCGGCGTCGCGTGCACCGCGAAGCCGTGCATGCGCAGCAGCGCGGCGAGGCGTTCGCCGTCGGCCGCGAGCCGCATGCGCGCGGCGGTCTGCCATGCGTGGTCGGCGAATGCGGCGGCGACCGCGTGACGCGCGGGGCCGCTGACGGTCCACGCGCCGAGCATGTCGCGCAGCGCGGCGACCAGCTCGGGACGGGCGAGCACGAAGCCGGCTCGAATGCCGGCGAGTCCGAAGAACTTGCCGACCGAGCGCAGCACGACGAGGCCCGGACGATCGGTGAACTGCGCGAGCGACGGCGTGGCGCCCGTATCCGCGAATGCCTCGTCGACGATCAGCGTGCCGCCGCGTGCCGACAGCTGCGCATGCCAGCCGAGCAGCCGTTCGGTCGGAACGAATTCGGCGGTCGGATTATTCGGATTCCCGACGATGACGTGACGCAGCGACGCGGGCAGCACGTCCGAACCGATGTCGAGCGCGACGACGCGATGACCGTGGCGCGCGAATGCAGGGGCGTATTCGCCGTACGCGAGCGCGGCGACACCGGCGTCGCCGGTCGGCAGCAGCGCGGGCAACGCGCGGATCGCGGCCTGGCTGCCGGCGACCGGCAGCACGTGCGCGGCATCGGGAGCGTGGTAGTAGCCGGACGCGCATGCGGCGAGCGTATCGCCGTCGTCGGGCAGCCGGCGCCATGCGTCGGCCGGGACCGGCGGCACTGGATAGCCGACCGGATTGATGCCGGTCGACAGGTCGAGCCACGCGTCGTACGGAATGCCGTGGCGGCGCGCGGCTTCGTGCAGGTTGCCGCCGTGCGGGATGCGTGCGTCAGACATGATGGGTAGCGAGGATGAGTGCGCCGCCCGCGACGAGCAGCGCGAGCCACAGCGCGAGCGTGCGCGTGACGAGCGACAGCGCGGCGACGACGTGCACGGCCGTCGCCGGCGCGCCGGTGCCGAGCGCGGGACGGTCTTCGATTTCGCCGTGATAGACGGCCGGGCCGCCGAGCTGCACGTTCAGGCTGCCGGCGCCCGCGGCCATCACGGGGCCCGCGTTCGGGCTGTCCCAGTGGCGCGCCTGCGTGCGCCAGCAGCGCCATGCTGCGGCCGTGTCGCCGAGCAGCGCGTAGCTCGTGGCGGTGAGGCGCGCGGGAATCCAGTTGAGCGCGTCGTCGAGGCGCGCGGCGGCCCAGCCGAACGTCAGGAAGCGCGGCGTGCGGTAGCCCCACATCGCGTCGAGCGTGTTCGCGAGCCGAAACAGCAGCGCGCCGGGGCCGCCCGCGACGACGAACCAGAAGAGCGCGCCGAAGATCGCGTCGTTGCCATTCTCGAGCGCCGATTCGACGGCCGCGCGCGACAGCGCGCCTTCGTCGGCTTCGCTCGTGTCGCGCGATACGATGCGTGCGGTCAGCGCGCGTGCGGCGTCGAGGTCGTGCCGCAGCAGCGCGGCGGCGATCGGTGCGACGTGGTCGGCGAGGCTTTTCGCGCCGAGCGCGAACCACAGCAGCGCGACGTGCAGCGCGGCCGCGAGCGGCCAGGGCAGCACGGCCGCGAGCCACGCGGCGACGGCCACCGGCGGCACCACCGCCGCGAGCCAGGCGGCGACGCCGACCATGCGGCCGCGCCGGCCCGTGTTCAGCGCGCCTTCGATGCGCGCGGCGAGCCTGCCGAACGCGACGAGCGGATGCCAGCCGGCCGGTTCGCCGACGATGCGATCGACGATCGCGGCCGCGACCGCGAGCATCGCGACGACCGGCAGCGACAGCATCAGCATGACGGGGCTCCGGCCTTGAGTTCGAGCGGCAGCCCGGCGACCAGCAGCGTCACGCGCGTCGCGAGCGCGGCGATGCGCTGGTTCAGGCGCCCGAGTTCGTCGACGTAGCGGCGCGTGACCGACCCGAGCGGCACGACGCCGAGCCCGATTTCGTTGCTGACGACGATCACCTTCGCGCGCGCACCGCGCAACGCGTGCTCGAGCCGCTCGACCTGCGCAGCATACTGCGCGTCGTCGAGCGGTTCGCCGTCCAGCGGGCACAGCAGGTTCGTGAGCCACAGCGTCAGGCAGTCGACGAGCAGGCACGCGCGCGGATCGTCGAGCCGCGCGAGCGTGCCGGCGAGGTCGACGGGCGCGTCGGCGAAGCCCCAGTCGGCCGGCCGGCGCGCGCGGTGATGCGCGATGCGCCGTTCGAATTCGGCATCGGCGGCCGTCGCGGCCGCGGTCGCGATATAGGTGACGGGGCGGCCGCTGTCGGCGGCGAGCCGCTCGGCGTGCGCGCTCTTGCCCGAGCGCGCGCCGCCGAGGACGAAAGTGAGGTCGTGCGGAATCATCGCGTGATTGTAACGGCGCACGCGTGGCGGCGCGGGCGATAATGCGGCCTTTGCTTCGCCACGACCTTGCATACGATGAATGCACCCGAACCGCAGCCGCGCGGCACGTTGATGATCCAGGGCACGACGTCCGACGCCGGCAAGAGCACGCTCGTCGCGGGCCTGTGCCGCCTCGCGCGTCGCGCGGGCGCGCGCGTCGCGCCGTTCAAGCCGCAGAACATGGCGCTGAACAGCGCGGTGACGGCCGATGGCGGCGAGATCGGCCGCGCGCAGGCGTTGCAGGCGCTCGCCGCGGGTGTCGCGCCGCATACCGATTTCAACCCGGTGCTGCTGAAGCCGACGAGCGATCGCGGCGCGCAGGTGATCATCCACGGCAAGGCGCGCATGAACCTCGATGCGCGTGCGTACCACGACTACAAGCCGGTCGCGTTCGACGCGGTGCTCGAGTCGTACGCGCGGCTGCGTGCCGGCTACGACACGGTGCTCGTCGAAGGCGCGGGCAGCCCGGCCGAAATCAACCTGCGCGAAGGCGACATCGCGAACATGGGCTTCGCGGAACGCGTGGACTGCCCGGTCGTGCTGGTGGCCGATATCGACCGCGGCGGCGTGTTCGCGCATCTGGTCGGCACGCTCGCGTGCCTGTCGGACAGCGAGCGCGCGCGCGTGCGCGGCTTCGTGATCAACCGCTTTCGCGGCGACATCAAGCTGCTCGAACCGGGCCTCGACTGGCTGCGCGCGCAGACGGGCAAGCCGGTGTTCGGCGTGCTGCCGTACCTGCACGGATTGACGCTCGATGCCGAGGACATGCTGCCGTCGCAGGCGCGCAGCGCCGCCTTGCGCGGCGACGCCGGCGTGTTGCGCGTGGTCGTGCCCGCGCTGCCGCGGATCAGTAACCATACCGATTTCGATCCGCTGCGCGCGCATCCGCAGGTCGAGTTCACGTACTGGAAGAGTGGCCCGGTGCCGGATGCCGACCTGCTGATCCTGCCCGGTTCGAAGAGCGTGCAGCGCGATCTCGCGTGGTTGCGCGACACGGGCTGGGACGCGGTAATTCGCCGGCATCTGCGCTATGGCGGCAAGGTGATCGGTATCTGCGGCGGCATGCAGATGCTCGGCCGCACACTGGACGATCCACTCGGCCTCGAAGGCGCGCCCGGCAGCGTGCCGGGGCTCGGACTGCTCGATTTCGATACGACGCTGCAGCCGGACAAGACGCTGAAGAACGTGACCGGGCATCTCGCGCTGCCCGGCGCGGCCGCCGTGCACGGCTACGAGATCCACATGGGCGATACGCGCGGGCCCGCGCTCGCGACGCCCGCGCTGGAACTGGCGACGGGCGACGCTCCGGGCGGCGTGCGCGCGGACGGCGCACGGTCGGCCGACGGGCAGATCCTCGCGACCTACGTGCACGGGCTGTTCGACGCGCCCGACGCGTGCGCGGCACTGCTCGCGTGGGCGGGGCTCGACGGCGCGGAGCGCATCGACTACCCGGCGCTGCGCGAGGCGTCGCTGGAGCGGCTGGCCGATTCGTTCGCCGAGCATCTCGATTTGCGCGCGCTGTATGCCGAGTTCCGCTGACGCAGGGCGTGCCCGGCCTGGCATTTTGCGGCGGATCGCGTACAACTCAGATGGGCGGAGGTCCGCCCGAAGGAGCGCGACGATGAAGGCTCGATGGTGGTTGGGCGTGCTGCTCGCGGCGCTGCTGGGCGCGTCGGCGGCGGCGCACGCATGTGACTCGTACGCACCGGGCGGTGGGCCGGCCGGTTCGGGTGACGCCACGCAGGGCAAAAGCGGCGGCTGAGGTTCGTAGCCGGGTACGGGCAGCGGGGCATGATCGGTCATGCCCTTTTTTACGACCCAATTCGTTCTTTTTGGGAATCAGTTAAAGCCATATCGCGTGTTTATTGGTCGAATCGATTCGAATAGAGTGCGATCCATTCTCATCCACTCATGAAGGAATTCGCCATGAACTCCCAACGTCTCAACGATCTCGGCGCGACGCTTCTGCGCGTCGCACTCGGCGTGCTGTACCTCGCGCACGTCGCGCAGAAGGTGTTCGTCTTCACGCTGCCCGGCACCGCGCAGTTCTTCGCGTCGATCGGCCTGCCGGGCTGGCTCGCGTATGTGACGACGTTCGTCGAGCTGGCCGGCGGCCTTGCCCTGCTCGTGGGCTTCCGCGTACGGATCGCCGCGCTGGTGCTGCTGCCGTTCATGCTCGGCGCGGTGTCCGCGCATCTGCCCAACGGCTGGAGCTTCGCGTCGCCGAACGGCGGCTGGGAATATCCGGCGTTCTGGGCCGTCACGCTGGCCGTGCAGGCGCTGCTGGGCGGCGGCGCGTTCGCGCTCGGCGCACCGCGTGCCGCGACGCGAACCGCATAAAAGAGGGCGGGCATCGGCGCAACCCGTTCCGGTGACACCCCGTTTGCCGATATCATCGCTCCCTGTATCCGCAATCGAGCGGCGCTTGCCAGGCGGCAGGCGCCGCGTGGCTTTTTCGGGGGAATTCATGACGGTCATCGTGGTGGCGAATCCGAAGGGCGGCGTGGGGAAAAGCACGCTGTCCACCAATCTTGCCGGCTATTTCGCGGCGCAGGGCGCATGGGTCGCGCTCGCCGATCTGGACCGGCAGCAGTCCGCGCATGCGTGGCTCGACCTGCGGCCGGCCGGCCTGCCGGCGATCGAGGCGTGGGATCTCGATCCGGACGCGCCGTCGAAGCCGCCGCGCGGCCTCGAATATGCGGTGATCGACACGCCGGCCGGCCTGCACGGCAACCGGCTCAACGTCGCGCTGCAGCTCGCCGACAAGGTGATCGTGCCGCTGCAGCCGTCGATGTTCGATATTCTCGCGACCCAGCAGTTTCTGGAGCGCCTGGCCGGCGAGAAGGCGGTGCGCAAGGGCAGCGTGGAGGTCGGGATCGTCGGGATGCGGGTCGACGCGCGTACGCGCTCGTCCGACCAGCTGCACCGTTTCGTCGAAGGGCTCGGGCTGCCGGTGCTCGGCTACGTGCGCGACACGCAGAACTACGTGCAGATCGCCGCGCACGGCCTGACGCTGTGGGACGTCGCGAAAAGCCGCGTCGAGAAGGATCTCGAACAGTGGCGGCCGATCGTCGAATGGGCCGAGCGTCGCGCGCCGAAAGCGGAGAAGGTCGCCAAGGCGTCTTGATCGCCGACGGCCGAACACTGGCGAGGCCAATCCAGCAGGATGAATGAAGAAGGGCCTGATCCGGCATCGTGACGGATCAGGCCCTTCCCGCATGGGCGACTGCGCGGTGGCCGTCATGGCGCGGCACGACACGCCGGCCGCCGCGTGAATCAGGTCCAGTTCTGCGTCGGCACGTGATCGCGATGGCCTTTGATCTTGTTGCCTTCGTCGATGAACACGAGCTTCGGCTTCCAGCCGGCCTGCAGCTCGGCTTCATCGACCATCGCGAACGCCGCGATGATCACGAGGTCGCCGAGTTGCGCGCGGCGCGCCGCCGAGCCGTTCAGCGAAATCATCCCGCTGCCGCGCTCGCCCTTGATCGCGTACGTCGAGAAGCGCTCGCCGTTGTTGATGTTCCAGATGTCGATCCGTTCGTTTTCGATGAGGCCCGCTGCTTCGAGCAGGTCTTCGTCGATCGCGCACGAGCCTTCGTAATGCAGCTCGCAGTGCGTGACGGCCGCGCGGTGGATCTTCGATTTGAGCATATGGCGCTGCATGGTATCTCCGTGATGCGTGAGAGGCGAGGGCGGGCGGCCCGTCAGATTTCCAGGTTGTCGATCAGGCGCGTCGCGCCGAGTTTCGCGGCCGCGAGCACGACGAGCGGCTCGCCGGCTTCGAGTTCGGCGGCGCTCGGCGCGATCAGGTTCGCGCGGCGGCGGATCGCGATGTAGTCGGGCGCCCAGCCGCGCTCGGCCAGGTGCGTGCGCGCGTGCTGCTCGAGCGTGCCGAGGTCGCGCTCGCCGCCGAGCACGCTGTCGCGCACGCGCTGCAGCGTCTTCGCGAGTTCGGGCGCTTCCTTGCGCTCGTCGGTCGTCAGGTAGCGGTTGCGCGACGACAGCGCGAGGCCGTCCTCGTCGCGCACCGTCTCGGCGGCGATGATCTCGACCGGCAGTGCGAGTTGCTGGCACATGCGGCGCACGATCATCAGCTGCTGGTAATCCTTCTTGCCGAACACCGCGACGCGCGGCTGCACGCAGGACATCAGCTTGGTGACGACCGTGCACACGCCGGCGAAGAAGCCCGGGCGGAACTCGCCTTCGAGGATCCCGCCGAGGTCGTCGGGCGGCAGCACGCGGTACTCCTGCGGCTCCGGATACATGTCGCGCTCGGTCGGCGCGAACAGCACGTAGACGTTTTCCTTCTGCAGCTTCTCGATGTCGTCCTGGAGCGTGCGCGGATATTTGTCGAAATCCTCGTTCGGGCCGAACTGCAGCCGGTTGACGAAGATGCTCGCCACGACCGGGTCGCCGTGCTGGCGCGCGAGGCGCATCAACGACAGGTGACCTTCGTGCAGGTTGCCCATCGTCGGCACGAACGCCGTGCGGTTCTGGCCGCGCAACTGGTCGCGCAGTTCCTGGATCGAGCTGATGACTTTCATGATCGGGTAGCGGGTTCCTCGCGCAGGCGCGCGTTGGCGCCGCAACAGCGGCGTCGGGGTCGAAGCGGAGAACGCCGGCGCGCGGGCGGCGCATCGGGCGTCGGCGGATTGTAGAGGATTTGGCCGCCGGACGCATCGAAAAAAGTACGATCGTTCACTTTTTAGCCGGACGCACCGCGAGCGAGCCGCGCGAGCGGGCCCGGCGGCGAGATGCAGTGTGTTTCGGTGTGCGGGGGTGACGCGGGCGCGGCGGCGCGCGTTACGCGGGCAGGTACGCGAGGCGCACGTAGATCGGCGCGAACGGTTCGGCCTGCGTGATCTCGACGAGCGATTCGCGCGCGAGTTCGAGCATCGCGATGAAGTTCACGACGACGACCGGCACGCCGCGCGACGTGTCGAACAGGTCGGCGAACTCCATGAAGCGTGCGTTCTGCAGCCGGCGCAGGATCAGGCTCATGTGTTCGCGTACCGACAGCTCCTCGCGGGAGATCTTGTGGTGCTGGACGAGCTTCGCGCGCTTGAGCACGTCGGCCCACGCGGCGCGCAGGTCGTCCGAATCGACGTCCGGGAAGCGCGGCGTGATGCTCTGCTCGATGTAGACCTCGGCGCGCAGGAAGTCGCGGCCGAGCTGCGGCAGCTGGTCGAGGCGTTGCGCGGCGAGCTTCATCTGCTCGTATTCGAGCAGGCGGCGCACGAGTTCCGCGCGCGGATCCTCGGCTTCCTCGCCGGTATCGGCCTTCTTGACCGGCAGCAGCATCCGCGACTTGATCTCGATCAGCATCGCGGCCATCAGCAGGTATTCGGCCGCCAGCTCGAGGTTCGACGTGCGGATCTGGTCGACGTAGCCCAGATATTGCGCGGTGACCTGCGCCATCGGGATGTCGAGCACGTTGAAGTTCTGCTTGCGGATCAGGTACAGCAGCAAATCGAGCGGGCCTTCGAACGTCTCGAGGAACACCTCGAGCGCATCGGGCGGGATGTAGAGATCCTGCGGCAGCTTGAAGAGCGGCTCGCCGTACAGGCGTGCGAACGCCGCGACACCGTCGACCGTGTCGGGCGTCGAATCGGCGCCCGCGGGCGCGGCGATCGCGTCGTCCTGCCGGGCGGCGCTGGCCTCGTCGGCGGCGCTCACGTCGTCAGAAGTTCTGGTAGTAGACGTAGGACGTTTGCTTCACGCGCGATTCCTGCTGCTCGGCGCGCTCGTCGAGGTCGATCGGCTGCTTGTCCCACAGCAGCGAGCGGCCCTTGCGCTGCTCTTCTTCGAGCGTCGGCTTCTGTTGCTTGAGCTGGTTCAGGAATTGCGTGACGTCGGACTGATACGGCATGGCTTGGCTTTCCGTTTCGGGCGGCGCACGATGCGCCGGGTTCGCGATGGCGGGATTTTACCGCATAGCGGGGAACAGCCGGCGGCAATCGCGCGTCGAATCCGCTGGCCGACACCCGCGGCGCGTCCGGCCGGCCCCGCGCGCGTCGCGTTGCGTCCAGGCGTCAAAGCGGCGCCCGTGCGGGCAGCGCCGCCGCCCTGTGGTCAAATACGGGGTTTTCCACAAAATCACCAACCGAGGACGAGGTCATATTTGGCGGGTCAGGTGAACCAGCAGGCACATACGGCGCATGAGGCGAGCCCGCGCGCGGCGCGTCACCACGGTCGTCGCGCGCGGCGTGGCGCCGGCGCGGCGGCCCGGGCGGCCCTCGCGGGCTGTCTCGCCGCGTGCTTCGTGCTGCCGGCGTATGCGAAGTACGACGTCGAGATCGACTCGCCGCGCGCGATCCGCAAGCTCCTCGAGGCCCATCTCGACATCGCGCGCTTCGCCAAGCGCGACGACATCAGCGACGACCAGTTCGACTTCCTCGTGACCGCCACGCCGCAGCAGGTGCGCGACCTGACCGCGACGGCCGGCTATTTCTCGCCGGTCGTGCGCACCGACGTGCGCACGCGCGACGGCAAGCGTGACGTGCGCGTCGCGGTCGATCCGGGGCCGCAGACCGTCGTGTCGACGGTCGACCTGGCGTTCAAGGGCCCGGTCGAGACCGAGGATCCGAAGCAGGAGGCCGCGACCCGCTTCGCGTTCTCGCTGAAGCCGGGCGACCCGTTCACGCAGTCCGACTGGGACGGCGCGAAAGGGGCGGCGCTCCGGCAGTTGCAGTCGCGCCGCTACCTGGGCGCGAAGATCGCGTCGTCGGAAGCGCGCGTCGATCCGCGCACGCAGCGCGCGACGCTGGCCGTCACGTTCGACAGCGGCCCGACTTTTACGATCGGCAAGGTCGACGTCGACGGCGTGCGCCGCTATCCGGAAAAAATCGTCACGAACGTCAATCCGCTGTCGGAAGGCGAGATCTACGACGTGCAGCGGATCACCGAGCTGCAGCGGCAGCTGCAGAACACGCCGTACTACGCGAGCGTCGCGATCGACGTCGGCGACGATACGACGAAGCCCGAGCGCACGCCCGTGCACGTGAAGGTCAGCGAGTTTCCGTACAACAACATTCGCGGCGGCGTCGGCTACGCGACCGATACGGGCCCGCATGTGCAGGGCTCCTACACGTATCTCGACACGTTCGGCGCCGCGTGGCCGCTCACCGTGTCCGGCCGGCTCGACCAGATCCAGCAGTACGGCCAGGTCCAACTGTCGATGCCGCCCGGCGAGAAAGGCTGGACCAACAGCGTGCTCGCGTCGTACACGAACACCAACGTGTCCGGCACCCGGATCTACAGCGCGCGGATCGGCGCGCAGCGCACCCGCACCGGTCAGTTCATCGACTACGCGTATTCGCTGATGTTCTACCAGGACCGGCTCGACCAGAACGGCGCCGGCCCGACCACCAGCCGCGCGCTGGTGCCGCAGTGGGCATGGACGCGCCGCAACGTCGACGATCCGTTGTTCCCGCGCTCGGGCAACCTGATCCACGCGGAGGCCGGCTTCGCGATCAAGGGCGTGTTGACGGACCAGACCTTCATCCGCGGTTACGCGCGCGGCCAGCAGTACGTGCCGATCGGCAAGCGCGACCTGTTCGTGTTCCGCGCGGAGCTCGGCGGCGTGTTCACGAGCGGCAGCTCGGCCGGTGTGCCGGCGTCGCTGCTGTTTCGCGCGGGCGGCTCGAATTCGGTACGCGGCTACGGCTACCAGAGCATCGGCAACAGCGTCGACGGCTCCGTGCTGCCGACCAAGTACCTGATGACGGGCACCGCCGAATACCAGCACTGGTTCAATCGCGACTGGGGCGCCGCGACCTTCTTCGACATCGGCACCGCGACCGATGCGTGGGGCGAGAAGGTGTTCTACCCGGGCGTCGGCATCGGCGCGCGCTGGCGCAGCCCCGTCGGCCCGATCAACGTCGACGTCGCGTACGGACTGCGCAACCACAGCGTGCGCCCGTACCTGACGCTCGGCATCGCTTTCTGACCTTGTTGCACGAGCCACGACGAACCGCATGACGAAGGATCCGAACGACACGCCGCCGCCTCACGATCCGGACTCGCCCGAGCGCGCGCCCGACGCGCCGCCGCGCGCGCCGCGCCGCGTGCGTGCGGGCCGGATCGTCGCGTGGACGCTCGTGACGGTCGTGCTGCTCGCCGTGCTGGCGGCCGGGCTCGTGCTGGCCGCGGCGACGACCGAGCGCGGCACGCGGCTCGCGTGGCAGACGGCCGTGCGCGTGCTGGGCGGCCGGCTGGCGGGCACGCTGGAAGGCGGCGCGCTCGCGACGGGCGTGCGGTTGCGCGGCTTCGCGTGGACGAGCCCCGGCGGCGCCGGCACCGAAGTGCGGATCGACCGGCTCGACGGCCGCTGGGCGCTGACCCGCGCGCCGTGGCGGCTGTCCGTCGACTACCTTCGCGCGGGCACGATCGACGTGCGGATCGCGCCGGGGCCGTCGACGCCGAGCACGACGCCGCAGGACCTGCGCCTGCCGCTGCAGTTGCGGATCGACGATCTGCGCGTCGATCACCTGGCGATTCACGAAGGCGGGTCGACGACGCAGCTCGACCATCTCGCGCTGAACGGCCGCAGCGACGGCCGCCACCATGAACTTGCGCTCGACGGTGTCGACACGCCGTACGGCGCGCTGACCGCGCGCGCGAAGCTCGACGGCGTGAAGCCGTTCGCGCTGACGGGCAACGCGACTTACGTGGGCAAGCTCGCGAACGAACCGGTCAACGCGAGCGCGAACGTATCGGGTTCGCTCGAAGCGCTCGTCGCCGACGTCGCCGCGAGCGGGATGAAGCTGAACGGGCGCGCGCACGTCGAGGCCGCACCGTTCGGCGCGGTGCCGCTCACGCGCGCGTCGCTCGCGTTCGATCACGTGAACCCGCAGGCGATCGCGCCGGGCGCGCCGGCCGCCGATCTCGCGGTGCGCGCGGAGCTGGCGCCCGTGACCGCGCCGGCCGGTGCCGCACCGGCGAAGGGATTCGCGGTGACCGGCCCGGTGTCGATCGTCAACGCGAAGCCCGGCACGCTCGGCGAGCACCTGCTGCCTGTCGTCGACGCACATGCGACCGTCAATCTCGACGCACACGCGCAGCGGATCGACGGCCTCGCGCTGAAACTGATCCGCGACGGCAGCGTGACCGGCAACGGCGCGCTGACCGGCGGCAAGGGCCGCTTCGACCTGAAGGTCGCGAACCTCGACCTCAATGCATTCGTCGCCGAGTTGCGGCCGATGCGCCTCGGCGGCCCGCTCGGCGTGACGCTCGCAGGCGACGTGACGACCGTCGACTTCAACCTGAACGATCCGAAGCTCGCGCTCGGCGCGCGCGCGAAGGTCGCGCTGACGCAGCAGCAGACGGTGCTGACCGATGCGCGCGTGACGGCGGGCAAGGGCCGTATCGACCTGACCGGCGTGTTCCGCCACGACGCGCATTCGAGCTACGACGCGAAGGCGACGCTGACCGCGTTCGATCCGCTGCTGCTCGCCGCGATGCGCGCGCCGGGCGCGGGCGGCGGCAAACCGGCCGCCAAAGCGGCGAAGGCGACCGCGAAGGCGCCGGCCAGGCGCGGCGAGACGCGCGTATCGGGCACGCTGACGGCCTCCGGCGCGTTCGCGCCGCAGGTGTCGACGAAGGCGACCTTCAAGCTCGGCGACAGCCTCTACGACGGCGTGCCGCTGACCGGCGCGGGCGTCGTGCAGCTCGTCGGCGCGCGGATCCTGCCGAGCAACGCGAACCTGTCGATCGCGGGCAACCACGTCGACCTGCGCGGCAGTTTCGGCGCGCCGGGCGACCGGCTGCGCTTCGTCGTCGACGCGCCCGAGCTCGACCGGCTCGGCTTCGGCGTGCAGGGGCTCGTGCAGGCGCAGGGCGAGCTGACCGGCAGCTTCGCGCATCCGAACGTGACGGGCACCTACAAGGCCCAGCACGTCGTGGTCGGCTCGAACCGGATCGGTGCCGCGCAGGGGCGCGCCGACATCCGCGACGGCGCGCACGGTGCGCTCGTGTTCACGGCCGATGCGACCGACATCGCGCTCGGCTCGCTGCAATTGAAATCGCTGCGCGCGAACCTCGACGGCACGCGCGCGAAGCACACGCTCGACGCGTCGGCGATCGGGACCGCCGGCGGCCGCGTGATCGACCTGACGCTCGCGGCGAACGGCGGCGTGATCGAGAATCGCGACGGGATGCGCTGGGACGGTACCGTCACGCGCCTCGCGAACCGCGGCACGCCGTCGGTGGCGCTGCAGGCGCCGCTTCCCGTGTCGGCCGGCGCCGGCCGCGTGACGCTCGGTGCGACGCGGCTCACGCTCGAAGGCGCGGCGATCGACCTGAAGTCGTTCGTGTTCGATCACGGGCAGATGCGCTCGGCCGGCGCCGTGCGCGGCGCGTCGGTCGCGCGCTTCCTCGAGATCCGCCAGGAGCTGACGGGCCAGCGACCGCCGGTGCGCACCGACGTCGTGCTCGATGCCGACTGGGATTTCTCGCTCGGCGCGAACGCGACGGGCTACGTGCAGGTGAAGCGGCGCGGCGGCGACGTGACGATCGAGACCGGGCGCGGCATCGCGTCGCTCGGGCTGACCGACCTGTCGGCGCGCGCGAGCTTTGCACCGGGCAACCGGCTCAACGTGGTGGCGCTCGCGAAGGCGAACCGGGTCGGCACGCTCGACGCGAACGTCACCGTGCCGTTCGCGCTGCGCGACGGCGTGTTCGGCGTCGTCGACGACGGCCCGCTGGCGGGCCGCATCGACGCCGACATCCCGTCGCTGAAGTCGACCGGCAACCTGTTCGGGCCGAGCTACCTGCTCGGCGGGCGCGCGGCGCTGAAGCTGACGATCGCGGGCACGCCGGTGAAGCCGAACGTGTCGGGCATGCTGACGGGCGACGATCTGTCCGCGACGCTCGTCGACCAGGGCGTGCAGTTGAAGGACGGCATCGTGCGCGTGAAGCTCGCGGAGAACCTCGTCGAATTCCAGCAGGTCGAGTTCCACGGCGGCGACGGCACGCTGCGCGCGATCGGCCGCGTGCGTCTCGACGGCGAGGCGCCTGACCTGACCGCGAGCATCGTCGCGGACAAGCTCGAGCTGTTCGCGGCGCCGGACCGCAAGCTGTCGCTGTCGGGCAAGGCGACCGTCGCGAACGACGGGCCGCGCGGCGCGCTGTCGATCGACGGCAAGTTCGTCGTCGACCGTGCGTTGTTCGACCTGCCGGAAGACGCGGCGCCGCACTTGTCCGACGATGTCGTCGTGGTGCGGCCGGACGGGACGGTGCGCGGCGAGACGCCGACCGGCACGGCGGTCGCGAAGCCGCAGAAGGTCGAGGACAAGCCGGCGCCGTCGCTCGCGCCGCGCGCGAACATCGACATCGGCCTCGGCAACAGCTTCCGCTTCAAGGGGCACGGCGCGGATCTCGGGCTGCGCGGCACGATCACCGTGATGAGCGCGCCGGGCGTGCCGCTGCGCGCGGTCGGCAACGTGCGCGTGACGGAAGGGTCGACGTATACGTCGTTCGGCCGCAAGCTCGCGGTCGAGAACGGCTTCTTCACGTTCAACGGCCCCGTGTCGAATCCGGGCGTGAACATCCTCGCGATGCGGCGCAACCAGGAGGTCGAGGCAGGCGTGCAGGTCACCGGCACGATTCAGTCGCCGACGGTCAAGCTCGTGTCCGAGCCGAACGTCACCGACAACGAAAAGCTGTCGTGGCTGCTGTTCGGGCACGGCACCGACCAGGGCAACAACGTCGGCCAGCAGAATGCGATGACCGCCGCGCTCGGGCTGCTTGGCAGCGCGACCGGCAGGCGCGTCGCGCAAAGCATCGGTCTCGACGAGTTCTCGATTGGCCGCAGCGACGTCGGCCTCACCGACGCACAGGTCGTGCAGATCTCGAAGGCGATCAACGAGCGCTTCGTGCTCGGTTACGAGCAAGGGCTGCAATCGGCGAGCAACGCGTTCAAGGCGACGATCAACCTGACGCGCTTCTGGTCGGTGTCGGCGTATGGCGGCACGTTCCAGGGCGTCGACCTGAACTACACGCGGCGCTTCGATCGCTGGTTCAGCCAGCGGTGACGATGCCGCGCGCCGGCTCGCACCGCCGTCGCGCGGTCCCCGTTGCGAACATAAAAAAGCCCCGCACACATCGGTGCGGGGCTTTCTCGTGCAAGCGGCCGTGCGTGCGGCTTACTTCACGCGCATGCCGGGCTTCGCGCCGCTGTGCGGCTCGAGGATGTAGAGGCCCGGCTCGGCCTTCTCGTCGGCAGCCGACGCGGCGAGCACCATCCCTTCGGACAGCCCGAACTTCATCTTGCGCGGCGCGAGGTTCGCGACCATCACCGTCAGCTTGCCGACGAGCTGCTCGGGCTGGTACGCGGACTTGATGCCCGAGAACACGTTGCGGGTCTTTTCCTCGCCGATGTCGAGCGTGAGCTGCAGCAGCTTGTCCGAGCCTTCGACGGCCTGGCACGCGACGATCTTCGCAATGCGCAGGTCGACCTTCGCGAAATCGTCGATCGAGATCGGACCGTCGTCGGCGCCGTTCGTAGCGGCCGCCTTCGCGTTCGCCTTGGCGTTCTTGCCTTCCTTCGCGGCGTTGGCCGTGGCCGCGGCAGCGGCGCCGGAGGCCTCGGCCTGCAGCGAATCGCGGTTCGCGGCGAGCAGCGCGTCGATCTGCTTCGGATCGACGCGCGTCATCAGGTGCTGGTACGCCTTGATCGGCTGCGTGGACGACAGCGGTTTCGCGGCGTCGGCCCACGTGAGCGGCGCGATCCCGAAGAAGGCCTCGACGGCTTCGGCCACGCGCGGCATCACCGGCTTCAGCGCGAGCGACAGCAGGCGGAACGCCTCGAGGCTCACGCTGCAGGTTTCGTGGAGGGCGACCGCATTGGCCGGATCCTTCGCGAGTTCCCACGGCTTCGCGCCGTCGACGTATGCGTTCACTTCGTCGGCGAGTTCCATCGTCTGGCGCAGCGCACGGCTGTATTCGCGCGCTTCGTAGTGCGCGGCGATCGCGGGAATCGCATCGCGCAGCTTCGCGACGAGCGGATGGTTCATCGCGCTGTCCTGCACGCGGCCGTCGAAGCGCTTGAGCAGGAAGCCGGCCGCACGGCTCGCGATGTTGACGTACTTGCCAACGAGATCGCTGTTCACGCGCGCCTGGAAGTCGTCGAGGTTCAGGTCGATGTCTTCCATCGTCGCGTTCAGCTTCGCGGCGAAGTAGTAGCGCAGCCATTCCGGGTTCAGGCCGGTGTCGATGTAGCTCTGCGCGGTGATGAACGTGCCGCGCGACTTCGACATCTTCGCGCCGTCGACCGTCAGGAAGCCGTGCGCGAACACGTTGGTCGGCGTGCGATGGCCCGAGAACTCGAGCATCGCCGGCCAGAACAGCGTGTGGAAATACAGGATGTCCTTGCCGATGAAGTGGTACTGCTCGGCGGTCGAGCCCGACCGGATCCACGCGTCGAAGTCGATGCCCTTGCGGTCGCACAGGTTCTTGAAGCTCGCGTAATAACCGACCGGCGCGTCGAGCCACACGTAGAAGTACTTGCCGGGCGCGCCCGGGATCTCGAAGCCGAAGTACGGCGCGTCGCGCGAGATGTCCCAGTCGGCGAGGCGGGCTTCGCCGGCGTCGCCGAGCCATTCGCGCATCTTGTTGGTGGCTTCGGGCTGGGCGAGGCCGCTCACCCATTCGCGCAGGAACGACTCGCAGCGCGGGTCCGACAGGCGGAAGAAGTAGTGCGTCGACGTCTTGCGCACCGGCGTCGCACCGGACACGACCGAATACGGGTTCAGCAGTTCGGTCGGCAGGTAGGTCGAACCGCACACTTCGCAGTTGTCGCCGTACTGGTCCTTCGCGTGGCACTTCGGGCATTCGCCCTTGATGAAGCGATCCGGCAGGAACATTTCCTTGACCGGGTCGTATGCCTGCTCGATCTCGCGCTCGGCGATCAGGTCGTTGTCCTTCAGCGCGAGGTAGATCTTCTCGCTCAGCACGCGGTTCTCGTCCGAGTCGGTCGAGTAGAAGTTGTCGAACGACACGCCGAAGCTGTCGAAATCGCGCTTGTGCTCGGTCCACACGCGATCGATCAGCTGCTTCGGCGTGAGGCCTTCCTTCTCCGCGCGCAGCATGACCGGCGTGCCGTGCGTGTCGTCGGCGCCGATGTAGTAGACCTCATGGCCGTGCATTCGCAGCGTCCGCACCCAGATGTCGGTCTGGATGTACTCGACCAGATGGCCGATATGAATCTGGCCGTTGGCATAGGGCAGTGCGGACGTAACGAGGATCTGGCGGCTGCCTTGCGGCGCCGCGGCCTGCACGGAAGTGAGGTCGGATGCGGACATAGGGTCTGTAGAAGAACGGCGGGAAACGACGGAAACTGCGATTCTAGCAGGGGCGCGGGCAGGTCAGCCGGCGCGGGCGCCGTGGACCGGGCGCCGGAAGGGGCGGGGCCGCCGTGGCGGCGCGCCCGGTGGCATGCTGCTGCGGCGCAGCATACAAATTCCGGGCAAAAAAAACCGGGGCGGATACGGCCCCGGAGCAACAACGACAAGAGGAGAATGGTGACGCGCCGGCTGCGCCAGCCGCGTACCGTAAAGACAGACCGCGGGCCGCGACAGAAGTTCGAAATTTTTTTCGATTTGTTACGGGCCCCGCGGAAAGCCTTGTGCGACGGGGGCGCGCGCCCCCGTTTCCTCCTCTCGCGTCGATGCTTACTGCTGTGCTGCGCGCAGGTAGATCTCGACGCGGCGGTTTTGCGCACGGCCGGCTTCGGTTGCGTTGTCCGCGATCGGGTTCGACGGGCCCATGCCTTGTGCCGACAGGCGGCCGCCGGCGACGCCGCGCTGCACCAGCGCGTTCACGACGCTCTGCGCACGGTTCTGCGACAGCGTCTGGTTCAGCTGCGCCGAGCCCGTGCTGTCCGTGTAGCCGACGATCGATGCCGTCACTTGCGGGTTCTGGTTCAGCGTCGTCGCCAGGTCGTTCAGCAGCGGCGTGAAGGCCGGCGTGATCGCGTACTGGTTCGTCGCGAACGTCACCGAGCTCGGCACGTTCAGCTTCAGCGAGCCGTCCGGCTGCTCGGTCACCTGCGTGCCCGTCTTGGCTGCCGACGGCGCGAGCTTGTTCTTGATCGCTTGCCAGTTGTAACCCGTCACGCCGCCGACCAGTGCGCCGACGCCCGCGCCGATCGCCGCGCCCTTGCCGCCACCGGCCAGCGCGCCGATGCCCGCGCCCAGCGCCGCACCCGTGCCGGTGCCGACGGCCGTATTGTTGCCTTGCTGCGTGGCGCAGCCTGCCAGCAGCGCGCCGGCGAGTGCGAAGACGGACAGGCGAGTCGCGATTTTCATGTTCATCTTGGATTCCTCTCTTGGTTGAACGAGTCGACAACGACAAACAACAGTTACGGCTTCCTGCACGGACGCCCGAAAAAGGAAGGGCAGGCCCGTGCTCGCGGCAGCCGCCGAGGCGGCTGCATGCCCTGTTCGCCAGCGGGGCTGTTCCGGACAGGGCGACGCATCAGCCTCTACAATATAGGCGGTTGGCGGCCGATTTGGCCCCATAGCATGCCGCACGCGAAGATTGCTCCGACGCGCGCATTCGCGCAATGGCGTGCAACAGATTCTTTCACTTTTCCCGATTTTCGCAGCGTTATTTGATATTTTTTGACGTTTGCGCGAGAGAAAAACGTTTTCACGGAGTTTCGATGAGCATTGACCGGGCACAAGTCGACGCCGCATTGGCGGCTGTCGTCGACCCCAATACCGGCCGTCCGTACGCGGCGAACAAGGGCGTGCGCAACGTCGCGATCGACGGCGACGCCGTGGCGGTCGACGTGGTGCTCGGCTATCCCGCGCGCAGCCAGCACGACGACGTGCGCGCGCGCATTGAAGACGCGCTGAAGGCCGTGCCGGGCGTGCGCGACGCACGCGTCGCCGTGTCGCAGGAGATCGTCGCGCACACGGTGCAGCGCGGCGTGAAGCTGCTGCCGAACGTGAAGAACATCGTCGCGGTCGCATCGGGCAAGGGCGGCGTCGGCAAGAGCACGACGGCCGTGAACCTCGCGCTCGCGCTCGCCGCGGAAGGCGCATCGGTCGGCATTCTCGACGCCGACATCTACGGTCCGTCGCTGCCGACCATGCTCGGCATTCACGGCCAGCGCCCCGAGTCGCCGGACAACCAGTCGATGAATCCGCTGGTCGGCCATGGGCTGCAGGCGAACTCGATCGGCTTCCTGATCGAGGAAGACAACCCGATGGTGTGGCGCGGCCCGATGGCGACGTCGGCGCTCGAGCAGCTGCTGCGGCAGACCAACTGGCGCGAGCTCGACTACCTGATCGTCGACATGCCGCCGGGCACGGGCGACATCCAGCTCACGCTCGCGCAGCGCGTGCCGGTGACGGGCGCCGTGATCGTGACGACACCGCAGGACATCGCGCTGCTCGACGCGAAGAAGGGCCTGAAGATGTTCGAGAAGGTCGGGATTCCGATCCTCGGCATCGTCGAGAACATGAGCATCCACATCTGCTCGAACTGCGGCCACGAAGAGCACATCTTCGGCGCGGGCGGCGCCGAGCGGATGGCCAAGGATTACGGCGTGAACGTGCTCGGCAGCCTCCCGCTCGACATCGCGATCCGCGAGCGCGCCGACAGCGGCACGCCGACGGTCGCGGCCGAGCCGGACGGCGCGCTGGCGCGGCGCTACCGCGACATCGCGCGCGGGGTCGCGCTGGCGATCGCCGAGCGCGCGCGCGACATGACGTCGAAGTTCCCGTCGATCGTTGTTCAAAATACGTAAAACCCTTGCGGGGCGGGGCCTCACGCTGTTTACGGCGCCGCGAGGCGCGGTATCATGGCGACTTTTCCCGGGTCCCTTTACCCGCCCGGCATGGCCGCCGTATCGAACGGCCCCCAGCCGGCATGAGGATCGAATGAACCAACGACATCACGGCGCGTACGCCGGCCGCGCGCGGCGCGCGCTGCTGGCCGCCGCCGCGCTGGGCCTGCTGGCCGGCTGTACCTCTTTTTCCTCGTCGCACGAGAAGCGCGCCGACGCGCAACTGCAGCCGACCGTCGGCTCGCAGACACGCGGCGCGGTGACGTTCGTCGAACGCCCGGACGGCGTCCAGGTCACGTACAACCTGGCCGGCCTGCCGCCGAACAGCGATCACGCGCTGCAGGTGCACGAGCGCGGCGACTGCAACGCGGGCGACGGCTCGAGCGCCGGCCAGGTGTTCGCGCCGGCCGCCGACCGGTTGCGCGCGGGCGCGCGCGTCGCCGGCGATCTCGGCAACATCCATGCGGATGCGAACGGCGTCGCGGCCGGTTTCATCGTCGCGCCCGATCTGGCCCTCGACGGCGTGCGCTCCGCGCTGAATCGCGCGGTGCTGGTGCACCGTGAACCGAGCGACCCGGCGTTTCCGCAGCATGCAGCGGGCCCCGCGCTCGCCTGCGGCGTGATCCGTTGACGGCCGCCGCGTGCGCGCGCCGATGATCGCGTAAAATGTGCGCCTTCCCCGGCCGCCGCCTTGAACCGGCGGCCGTCGTTTACCGTCACGCAGCGTTTCCTGGCGCCCCGTTATGAGCATCAAGTCCGACAAGTGGATTCGGCGCATGGCCGAAGAACACAAGATGATCGAGCCGTTCGTGCCCGATCAGGTTCGCGCGTCCGAGGACGGTCGCAGGATCGTCAGCTACGGCACGTCGAGCTACGGCTACGACATCCGCTGCGCGGACGAATTCAAGATCTTCACGAACATCAACTCGACGATCGTCGATCCGAAGAACTTCGACGAGGGTTCGTTTGTCGATTTCAAGGGCGACGTGTGCATCATCCCGCCGAACTCGTTCGCGCTGGCCCGCACCGTCGAATATTTCCGCATCCCGCGCACCGTGCTCACCGTCTGCCTCGGCAAGTCGACGTACGCGCGCTGCGGGATCATCGTCAACGTGACGCCGTTCGAACCCGAGTGGGAAGGCTACGTCACGCTGGAATTCTCGAATACCACGCCGCTGCCCGCGAAGATCTACGCGAACGAAGGTGTCGCGCAGGTGCTGTTCTTCGAAAGCGACGAAGTGTGCGACGTGTCGTACGCCGATCGCGGCGGCAAGTATCAGGGTCAGCGCGGTGTCACGCTGCCGAAAACCTGATCTGGTTGCATAACGTCTCACCAGTTTCCGGGTGACCGCTGCGCGTGACGCGCCGCGGTCGTTCTTTTTGGAGAATCGCCCATGAAGTTTCGTTTCCCCGTCGTCATCATCGACGAAGATTTCCGCTCCGAGAACATCTCGGGCTCCGGCATCCGGGCGTTGGCCGAAGCGATCGAGAAGGAGGGCGTCGAAGTCCTCGGCCTCACGAGCTACGGCGATCTGACGTCGTTCGCGCAGCAGTCGAGCCGCGCGTCGTGCTTCATCCTGTCGATCGACGACGACGAACTCATGCTCGGCGAAACGGGCCCGGACGGCGAGCTGCCCGAACTCGCGACCGCGATCATCGAGCTGCGCGCGTTCGTCACCGAAGTGCGCCGCCGCAACGCGGACATCCCGATCTTCCTGTACGGCGAAACGCGCACGTCGCGCCACTTGCCGAACGACATCCTGCGCGAACTGCACGGCTTCATCCACATGTTCGAGGACACGCCGGAGTTCGTCGCGCGCCACATCATCCGCGAGGCGAAGGTCTATCTCGACTCGCTCGCGCCGCCGTTCTTCAAGGAACTGGTGAAGTACGCGGACGAAGGCTCGTACTCGTGGCACTGCCCGGGCCACTCGGGCGGCGTCGCGTTCCTGAAGAACCCGCTCGGCCAGATGTTCCACCAGTTCTTCGGCGAGAACATGCTGCGCGCCGACGTCTGCAACGCGGTGGACGAACTCGGCCAGCTGCTCGATCATACGGGCCCGGTTGCGGCGTCCGAGCGCAACGCGGCGCGCATCTTCAGCGCGGACCACCTGTTCTTCGTGACCAACGGCACGTCGACGTCGAACAAGATCGTCTGGCATGCGACGGTGGCGCCGGGCGACATCGTGCTGGTCGACCGCAACTGCCACAAGTCGATCCTGCACGCGATCACGATGACGGGCGCGATTCCGGTGTTCCTCACGCCGACGCGCAATCACTTCGGCATCATCGGGCCGATCCCGCGCGACGAATTCAAGCCGGAGAACATCCGCAAGAAGATCGAGGCGAACCCGTTCGCGCGCGAGGCGCTGCGCGAGAACCCGGACATGAAGCCGCGGATCCTGACGATCACGCAGAGCACGTACGACGGCGTCGTCTACAACGTCGAGATGATCAAGGACCTGCTCGGCGACCTGCTCGACACGCTGCACTTCGACGAAGCGTGGCTGCCGCATGCGACCTTCCACGATTTCTACCGCGACATGCACGCGATCGGCGACGGCCGTCCGCGCACGGGCGCGCTCGTGTTCGCGACGCACTCGACGCACAAGCTGCTCGCGGGCATCTCGCAGGCGTCGCAGATCGTCGTGCAGGATTCGGAGAACCGCACGTTCGACAAGCACCGCTTCAACGAGGCGTACCTGATGCACACGTCGACGAGCCCGCAGTACGCGATCATCGCGTCGTGCGACGTCGCGGCCGCGATGATGGAGCCGCCGGGCGGCACCGCGCTCGTCGAGGAATCGATCGCCGAGGCGATCGATTTCCGCCGCGCGATGCGCAAGGTCGACGCCGAATACGGCGACGACTGGTTCTTCAGCGTGTGGGGTCCGGACGACCTGTCGGAAGAAGGCATCGGCTCGCGCGAGGACTGGATGCTGAAGCCGAACGACCACTGGCACGGCTTCGGCCCGCTGGCGGAAGGCTTCAACATGCTCGACCCGATCAAGGCGACGATCATCACGCCGGGGCTCGACGTCGACGGCGAGTTCGGCGAGACGGGCATTCCGGCCGCGATCGTCACGAAGTACCTGGCCGAGCACGGGATCATCGTCGAGAAGACGGGCCTGTACTCGTTCTTCATCATGTTCACGATCGGCATCACGAAGGGCCGCTGGAACTCGATGGTCACCGAGCTGCAGCAGTTCAAGGACGACTACGACAACAATCAGCCGCTGTGGCGCGTGCTGCCGGAATTCGTCGCGCAGCATCCGCGCTACGAGCGCGTCGGCCTGCGCGACCTGTGCACGCAGATCCACGACGTGTACCGCGCGAACGACATCGCGCGCCTGACGACGGAGATGTACCTGTCGGACATGGAGCCGGCGATGAAGCCGTCGGACGCGTTCGCGAAGCTCGCGCACCGCAAGATCGACCGCGTGCCGCTCGACGAGCTCGAAGGCCGCGTGACGAGCATCCTGCTCACGCCGTACCCGCCGGGCATCCCGCTGCTGATTCCGGGCGAGCGCTTCAACAAGACGATCGTGAACTACCTGCGGTTCGCGCGCGACTTCAACGAGCGCTTCCCGGGCTTCCACACCGACATCCACGGCCTCGTCGCGGAAGAGGTGAACGGCCGCGTCGAGTACTTCGTCGATTGCGTGCGCGACTGATGGCGGCGCAGGGACGAATCCGGACGATGCGTGCGGCGCTGGCCGCGCTCGTCGTCTGGGCAGGCTGGTCGGCAGGGCCGGCGGGGCTGAACGTCGCGCATGCGGAAGTGGCGGCGGCCGACCCGATCGACGTCGCGATGCGGCAGTGTCTCGCGCGGCGCGACCGGTCGTCGACGGCCGGCCAGATCCAGTGCATGGGCGAAGCGCAGCAGCAGTGGCAGGCGGTGATGGACGGTGCGTACCAGCGCCTGTCGAACGACGCGCCGGCCGACGCGAAGCGCGGCTGGCAGGACAGCCAGCGCCGCTGGGTCACGTGGCGCAAGGATGAAGTTCATCTGCTGAAGGCCGTGTACGACACGACGCGCGGCACCGCGTACGCGATGTCGAGCGCCGACATGCAGTTGCAGCCGGTGCGCGATCGCGCATTGGCGCTGCGCGCGGCGGCCGACCGCTATGCGCCGCCCGCCGCCGTGCCGGTGGCGGCCACGAGCGGTGCGCAAGGCGACACCCAGGGCGGTGCGGGCACTGCCGCGGCGGCCACCGGCAAGCCGGCGAACGCGCCGCGCGAACCGGCCATACGCCGTGTGCGGCCGTGCGTGCAGGATGCCGCGTGCGAGCACGCGCTGTTCGATTTGAACCGCTATTACCAGAAGCTGCGTCGCAAGATGCCCGCGCATTCGGCCGCGACGCTCGTGCGCGCGCAGCGCGCGTGGGTCGCGTTCAGCGATGCGACGGCGCCGCTCGTCGGCGAGGACGGACGCGTCGACCTGATCGGCGCGCGCATCGCGACGATGAAGCGTCTGTCGGAGACAGCCGGCAACGACTGACGATCGCCGCGACGCCGGTCATTCGGCGCGGAAACGGAAAACGGGCACCCAAGGGTGCCCGTTTTGCATGTGGCGTGCCGCGCGCGACGTCTACGCGGGCTGCTGCGTGTCCAGACGGCCGAACCACGAGGGCACGAGCGCGACCGCATCGTCGAGCGACGCGAGCACGTGCAGGCTCAGCGCGACGATCTCGGGCGTCGGCGCCTTCAGGTCGGGCACGGTGACGACCGATGCGCCCGCGCCGGCGGCCGATTGCGCGCCGAAGTCGCTGTCCTCGAACGCGACGCACGCGTGCGCCGGCACGCCGAGGCGTTCGGCCGCGAGCCGGTACACGGCGGGGTCGGGCTTGCCGCGCGCGACTTCGTCGCCGCCCGCGATCGCGCGGAAGAACGGCAGCACGCCGACCGCATCGAGCCGCGCACGGATCACGTCGCGCGCGGACGACGATGCGACCGCGCACGGAATGCCGGCCTGCGCGAGCGTCTCGAGCAGCGCCAGTGCGCCGGACTTCAGCGGAAATTTCGGATGAGGTTCGGGCGCGGCGAGCCGTTCGCGCACGAGGGTGCGCACGGCGTCGAACGTGTCGATGTCGCCGATCAGCCGAGCGAGAATGACCTGGCCCTCGGCGAACGAGCGGCCGACGATCTGCAGGTAGTCGATCTCGGTCAGCACGACGCCATGTGCGGTCGACACGTCGATCCACGTGTTCATGATGGTCCGCTCGGAATCGACGAGCAGGCCGTCCATGTCGAAGAGCGCGGCGGAGAAGGTCATCGGCGGTATCCGGGAAGCGGGAAGGGCGTCGGGCGGCGCGGCGGCCGCCCGAGCGAAAGACCGACGCCGAAGGCGCCGGTCCGTGCCGGCTGGCTTACTTGCCGAGCGCGGCGCGAGCGGCCTTGACCGCCGCACGCACTTGATCGGGCGCGGTGCCGCCCGGGTGGTTGCGGCTTGCGACCGAACCTTCGAGCGTCAGGTAGCCGAACACGTCGTCGCCGATCAGGTGCGCGACGTTCGGCAGTTCCTGCTTCATTTCGTCGAGCGTCAGGTCGGCGAGGTCGATCCCGCGATCGTCGCAGATCCGCACCGCGTGCGCGACGGCTTCGTGCGCATCGCGGAACGGCAGCCCGCGCTTCACGAGATAGTCGGCGAGGTCGGTGGCGGTCGAGAAGCCCTGCAGCGCGGCCGCGCGCATCGCGTCCGGCTTCACCGTGATGCCGGCGACCATCTCGGCGAAGATCCGCAGCGTGTCGGCGACGGTGTCGACCGTGTCGAACAGCGGTTCCTTGTCTTCCTGATTGTCCTTGTTGTACGCGAGCGGCTGGCCCTTCATCAGCGTGAGGAGGGCCATCAGGTGGCCGTTCACGCGGCCCGTCTTGCCGCGCGCGAGCTCGGGCACGTCCGGGTTCTTCTTCTGCGGCATGATCGAGCTGCCGGTGCAGAAGCGGTCGGCGATGTCGATGAAGCCGACGCGCGGGCTCATCCACAGCACGAGTTCTTCGGAGAAACGCGACACGTGCGTCATCACGAGCGCGGATGCCGCCGTGAATTCGATCGCGAAGTCGCGATCCGACACCGCGTCGAGCGAGTTCGCGCAGATGCCGTCGAAGCCGAGCGTCTTCGCCACCGCGTGACGGTCGATCGGATAGCTGGTGCCGGCGAGCGCGGCCGCGCCGAGCGGCAGGCGGTTCACGCGGGTGCGGCAGTCGCGCATGCGCTCGGCGTCGCGCGTGAACATCTCGACGTACGCGAGCAGGTGGTGGCCGAACGTCACCGGCTGCGCGACCTGCAGGTGCGTGAAGCCCGGCATGATCGTGTCTGCGTTCTGTTCAGCGAGGTCGATCAGCGCGCCGCGCAGGTCGTTCAGGAGGCCGCCGATGCGGTCGATCTCGCCGCGCAGCCACAGACGGATGTCGGTCGCGACCTGGTCGTTGCGCGAGCGGCCCGTGTGCAGGCGCTTGCCGGCGTCGCCGATCAGCGCGGTCAGGCGCGCCTCGATGTTCAGGTGGACGTCCTCGAGATCCAGCTGCCATTCGAATTCGCCGCGCTCGATCTCGCCCTTGATTTGCGTCATCCCGCGTTCGATGGCGGCGAGGTCGTCGGCGCTGATGATCTTCTGCGCCGCGAGCATGCTCGCGTGCGCGAGCGAGCCGGCGATATCGACGAGCGCGAGGCGCTTGTCGAAAAACACCGACGACGTGTAGCGCTTGACCAGCTCCGACATCGGTTCCGAGAAGCGGGCCGACCAGGCCTCGCCCTTTTTGTGCAGTTGGGACGTCATGGCGATTCTTCGAAGGGGAGTTGGGCGGCGTGCGCCGCCGAGGGAATCCCGCAATTCTAGCATTCGCGGGGCTGGCGGCCGGCGTGCGCGTCGGCCGCGAACGGGCGCGGATTACCGGGGGCCGCAGGTCAGCGGTCCGATGCGCGGCAGCGTGCCGTCGTCCGGGCGCCGGTACGCGAATTCGACGGCGCAGTCGCGGCCGCCGCCCGAGATTTCGAGATGATTGTTCGCGCCGAGGCCGTCGACGAAGGTCAGGCCGTCGTAGCCGACGATCGTGCGCTGACCGCTTTCGACGTGGCGAACCTCGAGCCCGGGCGGCAGCGGGGTGCCGTCCGGCGCGCGCAGCGCGATCGACGCGGCGCTGTAGCGCGTCACTGCGAAGTGCGCGAGCACGCCGGAGCGCGCCTGCGGCACGACGTCGAGCGTCGTGTCGGCGATCCGCGCGTCGGCGGGCAGCGCGGTGCCGTCGATCGCGACGCGATTGCTCTGGTACGCATTCAGGTCGGGCACGAGCAGGTAGCCGGCCCGGTCGGTCTCGCCGATTAGCCGGTTCTGGTGGAGCACGGGGACGCGCCCGGTGTCGGTCGAGACGAGCGCGAAACCGTCGTCGACGCGGCGCGCGGTCATCAGCCGGCCGTCCATCAGCACGAACGCACCCGTGACGTCGACCGACGCGTTGCCGCGTCCGTCGAACGATTGCGCGAGCAGCGTGACCTGGCCGGCGCGGCCGAGATACTGCAACTGCCCCTGCGCGTAGCGGATACCCGCGTTGGCGCCCGCCTGCACGTTCCAGCCGACGCCGCCGCCGTAATCGGGCGGCTTCGTCGCGTTCAGCGTGTAGGTCGAGTCGCCGTTCTGCCGGCCGGCGTTCGCCGAGACGGACGTGTTGCCGCCGAGCCCGATGCTCAGGCTCACGAAGAAGCCGCGTGCGTCGTGCTGCCGGAAATCCTGGAAGCCGCTGAACGTGATCGAGCTCAGCCCGCCGAGATTGACGAGGTACGCGATCGAGCCGATCCGCGACGGGGCGACGCCCGGATACTTGAGGCCGAGATAGCTGAACGACAGCGTCTGCGCGCGCAGGAACGGGAACGAGACCGTGACGCGGTCGGTGGCGCGCGAGACCGGCACGCCTTCGCGGCTGCCGAGGTCGCCGTAGTCGCCGAAGGCGCGCAACGTCTGCGCATCGATCGAGAAGCGCGGCGTCACGTACTGGTAGCCGACGCCGGCCTGCACGCCCGCGCGGCCCGGCGCGCTGAGCGCCAGCGATGCGTTCGCCACGCCACGCTCGCCGAGGCGCGCGAGCGCGCCGGCGCCCGCGTTATAGACGCCGGCCGTCGCTTCCGCATGCGCCTCGACGGTCAGCCGCTCGCTGATGCCGTAGCGCAGCGAGCCGCTCGCCGCCGGCGTGCGCGCATAGTCGAACGAATCATTGCCATACGCGCGGCGCAGGAACCCGGCTTCCGCCGAATAGCTGGCGAGGCCGGGCGCGAGCAGGCGCGTGTCGACGTACAGCGGAATGGTCGTCGCGATCGAGCGGCCGAGCGCGTCGCGCGTGACGACCGTCGCGTTGCCCGCGCCGGTGATTCCGGGCACGCTGTTGATCACGAACGGCCCGCTCGGCACGTCGCCGCTGAACTGGCGCACGTTGTTCACGTACAGGTCGACGGAAGTCGGCACGACCGCGCTGCCGGACAGCGCCGGTACCGGAAACGTGACGAGGTCGGGGCGCAGGCCGAAGTTGCTGCGCCACTGCACGCCGCCGAGGCGCAGCGAGCGGGTCCATGACAACGACGACGAAATCGTGTCGCCGATCTGGGTCGTCGTGAGCGTGCCGGGATTCGAGTGGCTCCACGACGTGTCGTAGCGCACGTAGCGCCGGCGGTCGTCGTACAGGTACGCGATGCCGGTACTGCTGAACACGCCGGCCGGATCGAAATAGCGCGCCTCGCTCCAGACCGCGAGCGGGGCGTGGGCGACGGTCTGCGCGTAGGCGTCGTAGTTCAGCACGAAGCCGCGGCCGGAGGTGGCGGGCGGCGCGGCCGCGAGTGCGCGCGTATCGAACGTATGCGGGATGCGCAGCGCATCGGACACGCGCAGGTCGAGCGTCTGCCGACCCGCGTCGTAGTCGTAGCGCAGCCCCGCGAGCGTATCGAGTGCGACGAGCGTGTTCGACGGCGCGGTCGCCCGGTCGCCGGTCGCGATGCCCAGGTCGTTCAGGTCGGCGGACGCAGCGTACAGCCGGCCGTCGATTCGCTGGAAGCGCGCGATGCGGTGCGTCGGTTCACCGTTGAGCGACACGTCGAGAAACAGCGTGTCGGGGGCAGGCGCGGGTGCGGCTGCCCCCGGCATTGGCATCGGCACCGGCTGAGCACGGACGGCGCCGGCATGCGGTGCCAGCGCCGCCGCGAGTGCCAGCACCGCGGCGGCGGGCCGGGCGTATCGGGCGGGGCAGGCAGCCCGGAGGGCCGTGCTCGTTGTCGGAACGGGCAACGTCGTGCGATCCTCCGGCGTGGATCAGGGCGGTGCCAGCCGGGCTTCGACCGGCTGCGCATTGACGGTCGCCTGGATCCTGACGAACCCGGCCGCGCCCGCGTCCAGCTTGAGCGGCCAGCGTCGCGTGCTGCCCGCGAGCGCATAGCCGAGCAGGCCGCGCGTGACGTCGTGCACGGTGCCGCGCGCGTCGACGAGACGGACCGCGGAAATCTGCGCACGGCGTCCGCCGCGATTGTCGACCGCGAGCCGCGTGCTGGATCCGTCGCGCTCGACGCGCCAGTCGAGGCGTGGCATTTGCGGTGTGCCGGCGGACTCGACGAAGATGGGCACGGAATAGCGCAGCCGGATCGTGATGCCGTTCTCGGCCGGCGTGCCGGGCGCGGGCAGTTCGTCGATCAGCACGCGATAGCTTTCCTCGGCGGCCGGCGCGCCGCGTCCCGTGCGTACGAGCCGGATCAACTGCTCGGCGTTCGCGCCGATCTGCAGCAGCGGCGGCGAGGCGGCGAGCGCATCGGTTGGCGTCATCACGTCATCGCCGTTTTCCTGCGTCCAGCGATAGGCGCGGACCTGGCCGTAGATCGGCTGCCCGCCCGGATTGCTGAGCGTCATGCTCGCCGCAGCCGCCGACGGCGGCAGCTCGATCGTCACGGGCGTGATCTGCAGTGTGGCGGCGCACGTGGCCGCGGACGCCGACGCGACGCACAGCGCGGCCAGGGCGCGCGGGATCGATGCCACGGCGCGTCAGAAGTACACGGTGGCGGTGACGGCGGCCTGGTAGGTGTCCGGCTTCGGCGTCGCTTGCGTCGGCACCTGGCCGTACACGTTCAGCACTTGCGCGGAGCCGGTGCCAGTGCCGCCGACCGTGTCGGTGCCTTGCGTGTTGCCCCAGACCGTCGTGTGGCCCGAGTCCTGGTAGAGCTGGTAGCCGACCGTCGTGCTGGTATTGCCGCTCGTCGTCCCGGCCATCAGCCGGCTGGAGACCGTCGAGCCGCTTACCGAGCCGGCATCGAGTCCGATGTTGTACGGCGTCGAGTTCGAGCAGGTGACGGAGACCGTGGTCTGCTGGTTGATCGCCGCCGTGAGCACGCCGGACGAGCCGAATGCAAGCGGATTCGCGGCGATCGCGCAGTTTGCCTGGATCGTGAGCGTGACGTTGAACTGGGCGGTGGCCGTGCCGTTCGAATAGACTGCGGCAACGGTGACGGGCTGCAGCGCGGGCGCGAATGCGAAGATGGCCGCGAGCGTGGCTGAAAGAATACGACGTCGGGAAGCGTTCATTATGATTATCTCCTGCCGTTCAATGGGGTCGCCCGGCCGCGGAGTGCCCGCCGCGTGGTCTGTTGCCGGTCGCCGTAACCGCTCTGTCGTTGGTGGAAGACTACTCCACGGATTCGCTCGCGCGCAATGGAGAAAACGCCGACTCGGAGCGCATTGTCAGGGGTTCGAGATCGATGGCCATCGGCGGTTTTGACATGGATCAAGTAACAGTGCGAATGATTGGTGCGCGGACGGATACCATGAGGGCGCTGCCCGGGCCGGAAGCCGGGTCGAACGGACGGGCATTTTCGGGGGAATGCATGGCGGATCACGGACTCCACACGGCGCGCCGCTGGTTGCGCGCGCTATCGTGCCTGTTGCTGGTCGTGCTGCTCGGCTTGCCGTGGATGTCGGCCCGCGCGGATTCGTGTTCGGTGACGCCGCCGGTGCCGAGCTTCGGCTCGGTCAGTCCGATTACGCAGCAGGCCTATACGACGAACAGCACGATGACCGTGAGTTGCACGTGGGACACACTGAGCCTGAACACAGGTGTGCTCGTTTGCGTGAACCTCGCCGGCACGAGCCCGCGCTACCTGACCAACGGGGCGAACCAGATGCAGTACGACCTGTATCAGGACTCGGGTTATTCGCAGCCCTGGGGCGCGGTCAGTGCCGGCACGACGCCGATATCCGTCTCGTTGACGAAACCGGGGCTCGGCACGTCCGCGAGTACGAACGTGACCATCTACGGCCGCATCGCGGCGAACCAGCCCACCGTGCCGACCGTGAACAATGCCAGCACGGTCTATACGCAGAGCTTCAGCGGCAACCAGGCCGCCTACAGCTACAGCTTTTCGCTGCTCGGCGTGCTGCCGACGCCGTGCGCATCGCAGGCAACGGCGGGCACGACGAGTTTTACCGCCACCGCCACCGTCATCAACAACTGCATCATCAGCGCGACCGGCGTTGCGTTTCCGGCGTCGGGCGTGCTGGCGTCGGCGCTGACCGCGAGCGGCTCGATCAGTGCGCGATGCACGAACGGCGATGCGTTCCAGATTGCGTTGAACGGCGGCGCCAGCGGCAGTGTCAGCGCACGCACGATGCAGCGCACGGGCGGCGGTTCGGTCGGCTATCAGCTCTATCAGGACAGCGCCTTTACACAACCGTGGGGCGACGGCACCGGCGGCACGACGATGGCGACCGGAACCGGGAGCGGGTTCGCGCAGGCGATCACGATATACGGCCGCGTACCCGCGCAGACGACACCGGCGCCCGGCAACTACAGCGACACCATTACTGCGACGATCAGCTTCTGAGGGGCATCAATCGCGCACGAGCACGACCAGCTTCAGGTCCTCGCGATGCGCGGGCTTCAGCGTGATCTGCTGATACACGAGGCGGCCGTCGGTCGGATGGTCGAATTCGCGCAGGCCGCCTTCGCGCTCGAACACGTCCTGCGACGCCCAATACTGCGCGAAGGCATCGCTGCCGGCCATCAGTGCGTCGATCAGCGCGCGGGTCGGCGCATCGGCGAGGTGGCGGATCGAGTCGGCGCGGAATTCGGCCGCGAGTCGCCGCGCGCGGGTTTCCCAGTCGACGATCAGCGTGCGCGCGGCCGGCGCCATGAACGTGAAGCGCAGCAGGTTGCGGTCGTGTTCGCCGTCGAGCCAGCCCGTGAACAGCGCGGCGGCCGGTGCATTCCATGCGAGCGCGTTCCATTGCCGGTCGAGCACGTAGGCGGGCGTGGCGATCGCGGCGACGGTTGCCGCGAGCGTCGGCGGCAGGTCGCCGGCCGCGACGTCGGGCTCGGCCGGATCGCGCTGCGCTGCCAGTTCGAACAGGTAAGCGCGTTCGGCCTTCGACAGCTGCAGAGCGACGGCGATCCGCGCGAGCGCATCGGCCGACGCCGACACCGGGCGGCCCTGCTCGATCCACGTGTACCAGGTGGGGCTGACGCCGCACAGCTGCGCGACTTCCTCGCGCCGCAGCCCTGGCGTGCGGCGGCGCGGGCCGGGCGGCAGGCCGACGGCCTGCGGCGACAGCCGTTCGCGGTGCGCGCGGATGAATTCGCCGAGTGCGCGGGCGGGCGTGGCGTCGAGGGGCGGGGTGGGGGCGGAGGACGGCAGGTTCATGCGGAAACGGCTGAAAAGGGGCGCCGAAGGCGCGACAAGGATCAGGCAGGTGTAACAAATACCAGAATAACTGCTTAACTTGTACTGGTACAAGCGCGGCCCTATTGTAGCGATTCGCGCGCTGACAGGCAGCGAGCGCCCCACCCAAAGAAGGAGCGAACGATGAAACACCACGACCAGGTCGCCGACGCATTCGGCACGACGGCCGCCGCCTACCTGACGAGCACTGTCCACGCGACGGGCGCCGATCTGCAGGCGCTGGCCGACGCCGTGCGCGCGACGCCCGACGCCGCGGTACTCGATCTCGGTTGCGGTGCGGGCCACGCGAGCTTCGCGGTCGCGCCGCACGTGCGCGAGGTAGTCGCATACGATCTCGCGGCGCCGATGCTCGCGACCGTCGACGCCGCCGCGCGCGAGCGCGGGCTCGCGAACATCCGCACGCAGCAGGGGCCGGCCGAACGGCTGCCGTTCGAAGCCGGCACGTTCGACTGGGTGGTCAGCCGGATGAGCGCGCACCACTGGCACGACGTGCGCGCGGCGCTCGCCGAGGTGCGTCGCGTGCTGAAGCCGGGCGGCCGCGTGCTGATGATCGACATCGCAGGCAACGACCATCCGCTGCTCGACACCTATCTGCAGGCCGCCGAAGTGCTGCGCGACGCGTCGCACGTGCGCGACTACCGTGCCGACGAATGGCTCGCGATGTTCCGCGACGCCGGGTTCGACGCGCACGTGCAGAGCCGCTGGCGCTTGCCGATCGATTTCGATACATGGGTCGAGCGGATCCGCACGCCGGCCGACAGCGTCGCGGGCATCCGCGCGCTGTGGGCGCATGCGCCCGACGAGGTGCGCGGCTACTACGCGGTGCGGACGGACGGCTCGTTCGAGCACGACGCGCTGCTGATCGACGCGCAATGAGCGTATGAGGCGACACGGCGGCCGGCGCCGTCGTGCCGCTCCATGAAAAAAAGCCGCGATACGCGTGGTTGCGTATCGCGGCTTTCGTTTTGCGGCTTTCGCTTCGCGATGCCGGCGCGGTGCCGGGCAGGCCCGCGCCGCGCACGGATCAGCCCGTATTGCGCAGGCCGGCCGCGATCCCGTTGATGGTCAGGTGAATCCCGCGGCGCAGCCGAGCGTTCGTGTCGCCCGCGCGGTGACGCTTGATCAGCTCGACCTGCAGGTGGTTCAGCGGATCGAGATACGGGAAGCGGTTCTTGATCGAGCGCGCGAGCAGCGGGTTGGTCGCGAGGCGGCCTGCGTGCCCGGTGATTTCCGCGAGCGCCTGCGACGTGCGCTCCCATTCCGCGACGATCCGCTCGAACACGTGCTTGCGCAGCTTGCGGTCGGCGACCAGTTGCGCATAGCGCGACGCGACCGCGAGATCGGTCTTCGCGAGCACCATGTCCATGTTCGACAGCAGATTCGCGAAGAACGGCCAGGTCTTGTTCATCTTCTTCAGCAGCGCGACGCGCTTCGTGCGTTCGGCCGCGTCCTGCGCGCCGTCGAGATACGCGCTCACCGCGCTGCCGAAGCCGTACCAGCCCGTCAGCAGCAGCCGGCACTGGCCCCACGAGAAGCCCCACGGAATCGCGCGCAGGTCTTCGATCCTGCGGTGCTTCGGATCCTGCAGCTTGCGCGAGGCCGGGCGGCTGCCGATGTTCAGCTCGGCGATCTCGGTGATCGGCGTCGACGAGAAGAAGTAGTCGGTGAAGCCGGGCGTTTCGTAGACGAGCGCGCGATACGACGCCATCGCGGCGTCGGACAGCGTCTGCATCACGGCTTCGAACGCGGGCAGCTGGGCGGGCGCGTTCGATTGCGGCAGCAGCGACGCCTCGAGCGTCGCGGCAACCACCGTCTCGAGATTGCGCCGGCCGATTTCGGGGTTCGCGAACTTGCTCGCGATCACCTCGCCCTGTTCGGTCAGGCGGATCTGGCCGTTCACGGTGCCCGGCGGCTGCGACAGGATCGCCTGGTAAGTCGGGCCGCCTCCGCGGCCGACCGTGCCGCCGCGGCCGTGGAACAGCCGCAGCGTGATCTTGCGTTCGCGGAACAGGTCGACGAGCGCGAGCTCCGCGCGATACAGCTCCCAGTTCGACGTCAGGAAGCCGCCGTCCTTGTTGCTGTCCGAGTAGCCGAGCATCACTTCCTGCTCGGCGCCCTGGTGCGCGATCAGCGCGTCGATGCCCGGCAGTGCGAAGTATTCGCGCATGATGCGCGCAGCGTCGCGCAGGTCGGGGATCGTCTCGAACAGCGGAATCACCATCAGGCCGTTGCGCGCGCTGTCGTGAGCGGCGCCGAACGCGCCTTCGAGCAGCCCGGTTTCCTTCTGCAGCAGCAGGACTTCGACGAGGTCGCTGACCGTCTCGGTGTGCGAAATGATGTAGTTGCGTACCGCGCGCGGGCCGAACTGCGCACGCACCTCGCGTGCCTTCTCGAACACGCCCAGCTCGCTCTGCGCGAGCGCCGAGTATTCGATGTACGGCGAGCGCAGCGGGCGCGGATCGGCAAGCGCGGCAAGCAGCGCGATCAGCTTGTCGTCCTCGGAGAGCGACGCGTAGTCTGCGTGTACGCCGGCTCGCGCGAACAGCTCGGCAACCACGGCTTCGTGGATGTCGGAGCTCTGGCGCAGGTCGATGCTCGCGAGATGGAAGCCGAACACCTCGGCCGCGCGCACGAGCGGTGCGAGGCGCGGCGCGGCGAGCGACGTGCCGTGATGTTCGTCGAGCGAGGCGGTCAGCACCTTGAGGTCGGCGACGAACGCCTCGGAATCGGCATACGGCACCGCACGCACCGGCGGCGCGCCGCGGCCGGCGCTGCGCACGGGCACCGTGCCTTCGCCGAGTCGTACGCGCGCGCTTGCGGCGAGCCGCGTGTAGATGCCGATCAGCGCACGGCGATACGGTTCGTCGACACGGTGCGGCGACTGGTCCGGCGACGCGGCCGCGAGCGCTTTCACCGCATCGTTCGCGCCGACCAGCAGATTCGACACCGACAGCTCGGCGCCGAGCTTGTGCACCTGTTCCAGGTAGTGTTCGAGAATCACTGCGGCCTGGCGGTTGATCGCTTCTTCGAGCGTCGGGGCGGTCACGTTCGGATTGCCGTCGCGGTCGCCGCCGATCCAGCTGCCCATCTGGAAGAACGCGGGCACGCGCGCGGACAGGCCGTGCTCGGCGAGCGCGGCCTCGATGTCGCCGTACAGCGCGGGCAGCTCGTCAAGGAACGTCGCGCGGTAGTACGACAGCGCGTTCTCGATCTCGTCGCCGACCGTCAGGCGCGCGTCGCGCAGCATGCGGGTTTGCCACAGCGCGGTCACGCGCGCGCGCAGCATCGATTCGTTGTACGAGCGTTCGCGCGCCGTCAGCGGCTGGTCGCGCTCGGCGAGCAGGCGCGCGATGTCGTGCTGCGCGTCGAGGATGCTCTTGCGCTGCACTTCGGTCGGGTGCGCGGTCAGCACCGGGACGATCAGCGCATCGTCGAAGAAGCGCTGGAGCAGGCGCTTCGACGCGTTGCCGGTCGTCTTCAGCTGCTCGAGCGCGTACGCGACGGTGCCCGGCTGTGCAGCGGAGCCGGCCAGCGCGTGGATGCGGCGGCGGCGGTTGTGATGGCGGTCTTCGGCGATGTTCGCCAGATGCGAGAAATAGCTGAACGCGCGCACGACGCTCACCGTCTGCTCCGGCGTCAGCTTGCGCAGCTTCTTCTCCAGCGTTTGCGCGGCCTCGCTGTCGTCCTCGCGGCGAAACTTCACCGCCGTCTGGCGAATGGTCTCGACGACGTCGAACACGGTGTCGCCTTCCTGTTCGCGCACCACGTCGCCGAGCAGGCGGCCGAGGTAGCGAATGTCCTCGAACAGCGGGCCGTCCTTGTCCTCGCGCGTGCGGGCGCCGGGCTTCGCCGCGCCGGCCTTGCCGTTAGCCGGGGCGGCGGTCTTGATCGCGCGTTTTGTCTGACGTATCGGGTCTTTCGGTTTCGTTGCCGTTTTCGCACGGCCGTTCGCGGCGGTGGCGATGGAGCCCGTCTGGGCGTCGGAGGAGGGCAAGGCAGCATTGCGGCGCGTCGTACGCGCCGATCCGGAAGACTTCACGATGGGTTTCCTTGGGAAAGCTCGAGTCAAAAGGGACTGCGGGGACTGCGGAAACTACGGGAACTACGGTCAAGCAACCAGCTACGTGCGGCACATCCGCGCATCGGTGTCGCCGCCGGCGCCGAAGCGCGGCGGGCGCAGGCGCCGGGCCCGGGCGGGCCGGGGCGTGCGTGCTACCATTGTTCGATCTTCAATCCCGTCCTTCGATTGTTCCTGCAATGAATTCCGAGATCTCTTCGGCCGGGCCGCGGTCGGCACAAGCCCCCGTGACGCTGACGATTGCTTCGCGCGAGAGTCGCCTGGCGATGTGGCAAGCCGAACATGTGCGTGATGCGCTGCGCAAATTATATCCAGCTTGTGACGTGAAAATCCTCGGGATGACGACCCGTGGAGATCAGATTCTCGACCGCACGCTGTCGAAGGTCGGCGGCAAGGGCCTGTTCGTGAAGGAACTGGAGAATGCGCTCGCCGACGGCCGTGCCGACCTGGCCGTGCATTCGCTGAAGGACGTGCCGATGGCGCTGCCCGACGGCTTCACGCTCGCCGCGATCATGGAGCGCGAGGATCCGCGCGACGCGTTCGTGTCGAACGACTACGCGTCGCTCGACGCGCTGCCGGCCGGCGCGGTCGTCGGTACGTCGAGCCTGCGCCGCGAGGCGATGCTGCGCGCGCGTTATCCGCACCTGAACGTGCTGCCGCTGCGCGGCAACCTCGACACGCGCCTGTCGAAGCTCGATCGCGGCGACTACGCGGCGATCATTCTCGCGGCCGCGGGCCTGAAGCGCCTTGGCCTCGAAGCGCGAATCCGCGCGCTGATCGGCGTCGAGGACAGCCCGCCGGCCGCCGGCCAGGGCGCGCTCGGCATCGAAATCGCCGCGCATCGCACGGACGTCGCCGGATGGCTCGCGCCGCTGCACGACCCGCGGACCGCGCTCGCGGTCGAGGCCGAGCGAATGGTGTCGCGCGCGCTCGGCGGCAGCTGCGAGGTGCCGCTCGCCGCCCACGCGGTGTGGCGCGCGGGCGAGCTTTACCTGACGGGCCGCGTGTCGACGACCGACGGACAGCGCGTGCTGACCGCGGAGGAGTGCGGTGCCGTCATGACCGTCGCCGATGCGCTCGCGCTCGGCCGCGCGGTGTCCGACGAGCTCGAGGCGCAGGGCGCACGCGACATCGTCAACGCACTGCTCGCCGGCTCGCAGGCCGGCAAGGGCGACGCCTGATGGCGGGCGGCGCGCGCGCATTCACCGCCGTCCTGACACGCCCGGACGGTCAGTCGGCCGGGCTTGCGGCCCAATTGGCCGAGGCCGGTTGCGACGTGCTCGAATTCCCGCTGATCGACATCGCGCCGGTCGACGACCCGGCGCCGCTCGACGCCGCGTTCGCGGCGCTTGAGCGTTACGCGCTCGTGATCTTCGTGTCGCCGAACGCGATCGACCGCGCGCTCGCGCAGTATGGCGCGATCTGGCCGAATGCGCTGCCGGTCGGCGTCGTCGGCCCCGGCAGCGTCGCGGCGCTCGAGCGCCACGGCATCGCGGCGCCCGCGCATCGCGTGATCGCGCCGCAGGCGCCCGCCGATGGCGGCGTCCCGCGTTACGATTCGGAAAGCCTGTTCGCGAGCATCGAGGCCGCGTTCGGCGGCGCGCACGCGCTCGTCGGCCGGCACGTGCTGATCGTGCGCGGCGACGGCGGCCGCGAATGGCTCGCCGAGCGGCTGCGCGAAGCCGGCGCGGAGGTCACGCTGGTCGCGGCCTACCGGCGCGTCGTGCCCGAGCCGCGCATCGGCGCGTGGGAGCGCGTGCATGCGCTGCTCGCCGGCGCGCCGCACGCGTGGCTCGTCACGAGCTCGGAGGGCGTGCGCAACCTGCACGAACTCTCTCGCGCGCATCTGAACGACGCCGAGATCGAGGCGCTGAAGCATGCGCCGCTCGTGACGCCGCATCCGCGCATCGAGCAGACCGCGCGCGCACTGGGTTTTGATAGGATTACGCTGACCGGCGCGGGCGATGAGCGCATCGTCCGCGCGTTTCGAACGATGGCCGACGAGGCCGTCCAACCGGCGACAGCCGCACCGGTGACTAAACGCATGACAGATACCAACGATTCCAAAGGCGTCGCTTCCCAGCCGGCCGCTGCATCCGCACCGCCGTCCAGTCCTCCTTATCTCGCGTCCGAACCGCATGCGCGCCGCGGCGGCAGCGCGGCGCTGTGGTTCGTCGTCGTCGTGCTCGGCTGCGCGGCGGGTGTGGGCGGCTACGCGCTGAACCGCAAGGTCGACCGGCTCGACGAGTCGTTCGTCGCGCGCCAGAAGGCGCTCGATGCGCAGACGGCCGAAACCCGCACGAAGACCGAGCAGGCGCTCGCGAGCACGCATCAGGTCGACACGCAGCTTGCGCAGCTCGACGGCAAGCTCGCCGACGCGCAGAGCGCGCAGCAGGCGCTGCAGCAGCAATACCAGGACCTGTCGCGCAACCGCGACGCCTGGATGCTCGAGGAAGTCGACCAGATGCTGTCGAGCGCGAGCCAGCAACTGCAGCTGACGGGGAACACGCAACTCGCGCTGATCGCGCTGCAGAATGCCGATGCGCGCCTCGCGACGTCGCAGAGTGCGCAGGCCGTCACGGTGCGCAAGGCGCTCGCGCAGGACATCGAGAAGCTGAAGGCCGCACCGTCGGCCGACCTCACGGGCCTCGCGATCAAGCTCGACGACGCGATCGCGAAGATCGACGCGCTGCCGCTGTCCGGCGAGGCGATTGTCCCGCATGCGGCACCGAAGGCCGTGCCGGCCGACGCTGCTTCGTCGGCCGCGGCCGTGGCCGGCGAGCCGCGCTGGAAGGTGTGGTGGCATGACTTCTCGGCCGGGCTCGGTCAGCAGCTGAAGGGCCTCGTGCAGGTGCGCCGGATCGACAACGCCGACGCGATGCTCGCATCGCCGGACCAGGGCTACTTCGTGCGCGAGAACGTGAAGCTGCGCCTGCTCACCGCGCGGCTGTCGCTGCTCGCGCGCAATGACGGCGCGATGAAGGCCGACCTGCATGCAGCGCAGGCGTCGCTGGGCAAGTATTTCGACCAGGCATCGAGGGACACGCAAACCGTCGAGGATCTGCTCAAGCAGGTCGACGGCGCATCGCTGACGGTCGCGGTGCCGAACCTGAACACGAGCCTGAACGCCGTTCAGCAGTTCAAGAGCCGGGGGTAACGATGACGCTTCGAGGAATCGTCTGGCTCGCGATCCTGTTCGCGATCGCCGCGGCACTCGCCACCGTCGGCCATTTCGACGCGGGGCAGGTGCTGCTCGTCTATCCGCCGTACCGGGTCGACGTGTCGCTGAACCTGTTCGTGATCTCCATCGTCGTGTTGTTCATCGTCGTGTACGCGCTGCTGCGCATCGTGCGCAACATCTGGCGCATGCCGCAGCGGGTCGCCGCATATCGTGCGCGCTCGCGCAACGAGAAGGCACAGGCGTCGCTGCGCGATGCGATCGCGAACCTGTACGCAGGCCGCTTCTCGCGCGCCGAGAAGGCCGCGCGCGACGCGCTCGCGGTCGATGCGAACCAGGGCGCCGCGAGTCTCGTCGCGGCGACCGCCGCGCACCGGATGCACGAATACACGCGCCGCGACGACTGGCTGTCGAAGGTCGACGCGCCCGAATGGCAGGACGCACGGCTGCTTGCCGCGGCCGACATGCGCGCGGATGCGCGCGACGCCGACGGCGCGCTCGCCGCGCTGGCCGACCTGCAGGCGGGCGGCAAGCGCATTCATGCACAGCAGGTCGCGCTGCGCGCTCAGCAGCAGCTGAAGAACTGGGCCGAGGTGCTGAAGCTCGCGAAGGCGCTCGAGAAGCGCGAGGCGCTGCATCCGGCCGCCGCCGTGCGGCTGCGCCAGCAGGCGGCGGAGAATCTGCTGCGCGAACGCCGGCACGACCCGGACGCGCTGCTCGAGGTGTGGCAGTCGCTGTCGCCGCTCGAGCGCCAGTCGCCGCGCCTGGCCGATCTCGCGGCCGACTTGCTGGTGACGCTCGAGCGCCGCACCGAAGCGCGCCGCATCGTAGAGGAAGCGCTCGCGCACAACTGGGATGCGCGCCTCCTGCGCCGCTATCCGGACACGGCCGGCGGCGATGCGTTGCCGCTGATCCAGAAGGCCGAAGGGTGGAAGAAGGATCACCCGGAGGATGCCGACCTGCTGTTCGCGCTCGGCCGTCTCTGCCAGCAGCAGCAGCTGTGGGGCAAGGCGCAGTCGTTCCTCGAAGCCGCGCTGAAGCAGGCCGACAACGAGGCGCTGAAGGTGCGTGCGCACCGTGCGCTCGCCCGCCTGTTCGAGCATCTCGGCGAAACCGACAAGGCGGCCAAGCATTACCGCGAAAGCGCGCTCGCGATCACCGTGGTCTGACGCGGCGGCGCTTGCCCGTCGCGCGTAAAAAAGCCCCGAACGCCAATCGGCCTTCGGGGCTTTTTCATGCATTTCACTGCGGCAGGCACGTCGTCACGTGCGGCATCACCTGTCGACAAGCCGCTTCGGCACCGACAGCGCAAGCAGTCCGCCGAGCACGAGGAACCCGGCGAGCATGTACATGCCTGCATCGTTGGCGCCCGTCGCCTGCTTGAGCCAGCCCATCATGTACGGGCTCAGGAAGCCCGCGAGGTTGCCGATCGAATTGATCATCGCGATGCCCGCTGCAGCGGCCGCACCGCCGAGGAACGCGGTCGGCAGGCTCCAGAACAGCGGCAGCGTCGTCAGGATGCCCATCGTCGCGAGCGTGAGGCCGAGCATCGCGAGCGCCGTCTGGTGCGCCCAGATCACCGACAGCACGAGCCCGAGCGCGCCGAACGCGGCTGGAATCGCAAGGTGCCAGCGTCGTTCGCGGCGCTTGTCCGCGCTGCGCGCGATCAGGATCATCGCGACCACCGCCGCCGCATACGGAACCGCCGACAGCAGGCCGATCATGAACGTGTCGGTCACGCCGGTCGCCTTGATGATGGTCGGCAGCCAGAAGCCGACGCCGTACAGCCCCATCACGAACGAGAAGTAGATGAGCGCCATCAGCCACACGCGCGGGCTCGCCATCACCGCGCCGAGCGGCAGGTCTTCCTTCGTTGCTTCTTCCGCGTCGACGTTGCGCGCGAGCAGCGCCTTTTCGTCGTCGGTGAGCCATTTGGCCTTCGCGATCCGGTCGTCGAGCGCGAAGAACACGAGCACGCCGGCCAGCACCGACGGGATCCCTTCGAGCAGGAACAGCCATTGCCAGCCGTGCCAGCCGCTCACGCCGTTGAACGCCTTCAGGATGAAGCCGGAGATCGGCCCGCCGATCACGCCGGACAAGGCGACTGCCGTCATGAAGAACGTCGTCATCCGGCCGCGCCGATGCGCGGGATACCAGTAGGTGAGGTACAGGATCACGCCGGGGAAGAAGCCGGCTTCGGCGACGCCGAGCAGGAAGCGCATCACGTAGAACATCGCGGGCGTCGTGACGAACATCGTCAGGATCGAGATCACGCCCCACGTCGCCATGATGCGCGCGATCCAGACGCGCGCGCCGACCTTGTGCAGGATGATGTTGCTCGGCACTTCGAACAGGAAGTAGCCGAAGAAGAAAATCCCGGCGCCCAACCCGTAGACCGTGTCGCTGAGATTCAGGTCGCTCGCCATCTGCAGCTTCGCGAAGCCGACGTTCACGCGGTCGAGATACGCGACCACGTAGCACAGCAGCAGGAGCGGCGTGAGCCGCCAGGACACCTTGCGGTAGGTTGCTTCCTCGAATGCGCCGGACGAGCCCGGCAGCGACTGCGTCGATGTTGCCATGTTGTCTCCAGTTCTTGTCGTTGTCCGGACCTGGCGCGTCGGCGCCCGATCCGGTGTCGTGCGAAGCAATGATGATGCTTGGATACGGCGCCGGCGGGCGATGCCGATGCGCGCAATTCACGGCGGCGCGGCTAGATGCAGCGCCCGCCGTCGACTTCGAGGCAGACGCCGGTGATGAACTCGGCTTCGTCGGATGCAAGGTACAGCGCCGCGTTCGCGATGTCCTGCGGCGTCGAAAAGCGGCCGAGCGGAATCGTCGCCAGGAACCGGCGGCGATTCTCCGGCGTGTCCTCGCAGCCCATGAACTCGGTCATCAGGCCCGTCTCGCCGAGCACCGGGTTGATGCAGTTCACGCGGATCCGGTCGGCGCCGAGCTCGGCCGCGAGCGACTTGCTCGCGGTGATCATCGCGCCCTTCGTGCTGTTGTACCAGACGAGGCCCGGGCGCGGCCGCACGCCGGCCGTCGACGCGACGTTCACGAACACGCCGCCGCCCTGGGTGCGGAAATATGGCACGAAGGTCTGCACGCTCCAGAACAGGCTCTTCATGTTGACGGCATACACGCGGTCGAACTCGGCTTCCGTCACGTCGAGCACCGGCTTGTTGCGGTGCGTGGTGCCGGCGTTGTTCACGACGATCTGCACCGAATGGAAATCGTCGAGCGCGGCTTGCAGCAGCGCGCGCCAGTCGGTGTCCTTCGACACGTCGCCCGCGACCGCGATCGCCTTGCCGCCCGCCAGCGCGATCTCGCTCGCGACGCGCTCGGCCGCCGCGCCGTTCAGGTCGTTGACGACGACGTTCGCGCCTTCTCGCGCATAGGTCTTCGCAATGCCCTCGCCGAAGCCCGAACCGCCGCCTGTGACGATGGCCGTCTTGCCGCTCAGCCGCATGATGTGTCTCCTATGTTGGAAGCGTGCGTGGTGTTTCGGTGCGCGGCCGGTCATCGCCGGCCGCGTTCGTCCGGTTCAGCCGTGCCGGATCGCGATCGTCTTCAGCGCGGTGAAGCCGTACAGCGCCTCGAAGCCTTTCTCGCGACCATGCCCCGAGTGGCCGACGCCGCCGAACGGCAGCTCGACGCCGCCGCCCGCGCCGTAGTTGTTGATGAACACCTGGCCCGCGCGCAGGCGGCGCGCGAGACGCAGCTGGCGTGCGCCGTCGCGGGTCCAGATGCCGGCGACGAGGCCGTACGGCGTGCCGTTCGCGAGCGCAACCGCTTCGTCTTCGTCGACGAAACGCATTGCGGCAAGCACCGGGCCGAACACTTCTTCCTGCGCGAGGCGGTGCGACGGCGGCACGTCGCGCAGCAGCGCGGGGGCCTGATAGAAGCCGCTTTCGGGCGCCTCGGCGACGACCTGGCCGTGCGCGGCCATCGGAATGCCGTCGTGCTGCGCGTCGGACAGGAAATCCCACACGCGCTGCTGCTGCTTCGCGTTGATCAGCGGGCCGCAGTCGAGATCCGCGCGGCTCGGGCCGACCCGCAGCCCGTTGAAGGCGGTGGCGAGCCGTTCGACGAGCGGCTCGTACACCGCGCGCTCGATCAGCACGCGGCTGCCGGCCGAGCAGGTCTGCCCGCCGTTCTGCACGATCGCCGACACGAGCACGGGCAGCGCCGCGTCGAGATCGGCGTCGGCGAATACGATTTGTGGCGACTTGCCGCCGAGCTCGAGCGTGACGGGGACATGATTCTCCGCCGCCATCTGCGTGACCAGCTTGCCGGTTGCGGGCGAGCCGGTGAACGAGATGTGGTCGATGCCGGGATGGCGCGCGAGTGCGGCGCCTGCTTCATGGCCGTAGCCGGTGACGACGTTCAGCGCACCGGACGGCAGCCCGGCTTCGGCGGCCAGCTCGGCCACGCGCAGCACGGACAGGCACGCATCCTCGGCCGGCTTCACGACGCATGCGTTGCCGGCCGCGAGCGCCGCGCCGACGCTGCGCCCGAAGATCTGCATCGGGTAGTTCCACGGCACGATGTGGCCGGTGACGCCGTGCGGCTCGCGCACCGTGAGCACCGTGTAGCCGGCCTGATAGGGGAGGGTCTCGCCGTGCAGCTTGTCGGCGGCGCCCGCGTAGAACTCGAAGTAGCGCGCGAGCGCGGCGGCGTCGGCACGTGCCTGCTTCAGCGGCTTGCCGGTGTCGCGCGCCTCGATCGCGGCGAGTTCCTCGATGTGGTCGGCGACGCGCGCGGACAGCCGCATCAGCACGCGGCCGCGCTCGGCGGCGCTCGCCGCGCCCCACGGGCCCGCGAACGCGTCGCGGGCCGCGGCGACGGCGCGCTCGATGTCGGGCGCGGTGCCGCGCGCGATCGTCGCAAACGGCTGACCGTCGGATGGGTCGACGACCGGAATCGTCTCCAGTTGCGCGGGCAACGTCCATTCGCCCGCGATGAAGTGCTTCGCCTCTTCCATGCCTGCTCCTGTCGACCCGGGTTGGCGCTTCGGCGCTTGCTCGGGTCCCATGCAAATCTGTTGGTGCTTCAGCGGTTACGCGGATCCCATGCAACGTCGCCCGCGGTTCGATGGCCGGACATCCGGAACGATTATCGCGCCGATCGTCATCCGGACGCCACCGGTCGATTGGCTATAATGGCGCATTCCCTGCGGGGACGCCCGCGGCGGTGCATCGGCTGCGGCGCCCTGTCCCGAATTCCCATCGACCAACAGAGAGCGCTATGAGCTTCAATCATGTTCCGGCCGGCAAGGACCTGCCGCACGATTTCAACGTGATCATCGAGATCCCCGCGCAAAGCGATCCGGTGAAGTACGAGGCGGACAAGGAGCTGGGTCTCCTCGTCGTCGACCGCTTCATCGGCACGGGCATGCGCTACCCGGTGAACTACGGCTACATCCCGCAGACGCTGTCGGGCGACGGCGATCCGGTCGACGTGCTGGTGATCACGCCGTTCCCGCTGCTGGCCGGCTCGATCGTGCGTTCGCGCGTGCTCGGCATGCTGCAGATGACCGACGAGTCGGGCGTCGACGCGAAGCTCGTCGCCGTGCCGCACGACAAGGTCTGCCCGATGACGGCGAACCTGAAGTCGATCGACGACGTGCCCGAGTACCTGAAGGACCAGATCAAGCACTTCTTCGAGCAATACAAGGCGCTCGAGAAGGGCAAGTGGGTGAAGGTCGAAGGTTGGGCCGGCATCGACGCCGCGCACAAGGAAATCGCCGACGGCGCCGCGAACTACAAGAAGTAAGCCGGCACGCCGGCCTCGCGGCCGGTTCGTTCGGAACGCAAACCGCGCGTGTCTCCTCAGGAGGCCGCGCGGTTTTGTTTTGTGCGCGCGGTGGCGCGTGCGAGGGTTTTCTTGCGGGCCGGCGCCGGCTGGGCGCCAGCACTCGCCGCGGCCTTCGCACGTTTCGCGCCCGTTGCGCTGCGCGCCGGGGCAACGGGGGCCGGGGCGGCCTCGATGACTTCGGCGGTTACTTTCCTTGCCGACGGACGGCCGCGCGCCGGGGCGGAAGCAGGGGCGGCGAGTCCGTTCGCAGCAGGCTTGCCGCCGGCTGCCGACGCTTTCCGCTTCGGCAATGCGTTCGTGGCCGGCTTGTTCAGTTTTGCCGGCGTGCCTCGCGAGGCGGTCTTTTTCCCTTCCGTGTCGTCGGCGGTCCCGGCACGTTTCCTGGAAACAGGCGAGGCTTTTGCCGACGTTGGCGCCGTTGCGGCGCGTCGGGTCTTCGCGGTTTTCGCGGACGCGGTCTTTTTTCCGGCAGTTCGGCTCTTCGCGGCCTTATCGCGAGCCTCTTCAGTTTCGGCCGGCTCGTTCGCAATGTCGGCGGGCTTCGCTTTCACCTTCTTCTTTTCGCGTGTGCCGTCCTGCGGCCCTGCGGCGTCGACGTTTCCGTCGATCGACATCCCTGCCGGCAACACCGATTCGAGCGTCCGGATCCCGGCCGCCAGCTCGCGTTTCTGCGCGGCCGTGAGCCGCTTCACCCAGTATTCGGCGCGCGACGCGATCGACCGGTCGGGCAGCGGGAACGATGCGAGCACGGCGCGCGGCTTGCGCGAGCGCGTATAGCGCGCACCCTTGCCGGACGCGTGCTCGTCGAAGCGCGCGGCGACGTCGGTCGTGATGCCCGTGTAGACGCTGTCGTCGGCGCACTCGATCAGATACAGAAACCAGGACATGGGAAGGCGGCGGGATGCGAAGCCGTCAGTGTCTCAGAAATGGCGGGCGTCAACGCCACCGATCGCCGTGACCGTCGCCGAAGCGGATGTGCCTGCCGGCCAATGCTACCCGGCACTCCGCCGGAACGGATCGTGTTCGCGCAGCTCGTCGACGTACGCGTGGATATGCTCGGTCTCGCGTTCGAGAAAGCGCGCGACCGCATCGGAGAACGCCGGATGCGCGAGCCAGTGCGCGGAATGCGTGACGGTCGGCAGGAAGCCGCGCGCGAGCTTGTGCTCGCCCTGTGCACCGCCCTCGAACGTGTCGAGCCCGGCCTCGATGCAGAACTCGAGCAACTGGTAATACGCCGTTTCGAAATGCAGGCACGGCACGTGTTCGAGCGCGCCCCAGTAGCGGCCGTACAGCGTGCCGCCGCTGCCGTTCGCGCCGCGCCGGTACACGGCGAGCGAGCTCGCGATCGGCTTCCCGTCGGCTTCGGCGATCACGAGCAGCAGGTTCTCCGGCATCGTCGCGCCGATCGCGCGAAAGAAGTCGAGGTTCAGGTACGGGCTCGAATAGTGCTCGCGGTAGGTCTGCCGGTAGCAGCGCGTGAAGAAGCGCCAGTCGGCGTCGGTGATCTGCTCGCCGGTAAGCCGCCGGAACGTGACACCGGCATCGCGCACCTTGCGCCGTTCCGCGCGGATGTTCTTGCGCTTCTTCTGCTCGAGCGTGCCGAGGAAGTCGTCGAAATCGCGATAGCCGTCGTTGAGCCAGTGGAACTGCACGCCTTCGCGCAGCATCATTCCCATCGACTCGAGCAGCCGCGCTTCGTCTCCGGTCGGGAACAGCACGTGCAGCGACGACACGTCGCTCTGCTCGGCGAACGCCAGCAGCGTGGCTGCGAGCTGGCGGCGTGCGTCGTCGTCGGCGGCGAGCAGGCGCGTGCCCTGCACGGGCGTGAACGGCACCGCGCACAGCAGCTTCGGGTAATAGGGCAGGTCGTTGCGCTGATATGCATCGGCCCACGCCCAGTCGAACACGTATTCGCCGTACGAATGCTGTTTCGCGTAGACGGGGGCAGCGGCCGCGAGCCGGCCCGTGCGCGCGTCGGTCAGCGTGACGAAGTGCGGCGACCAGCCGGTGTCGTCGACCGCGCAGCGCGCGACGTGCAGTGCGTCGAGGAATTCGTGGCGCAGGAACGGCGTCGGCTGCGCGTCGCGCTCGAGCAGCGCGTTCCATTCGTCGGCCGGCACCTCCGCGGGGGACGACAGGATGCCCGTGCGATAATCGATGCGTTCGTGTTTCAAGCGTGAATCCGTACTGTTGGATGCCGCCGGATGCGTGCCGCCGTGGCCCGCGTCCGGGACGATTTCGTCAGCCGTTCAGGGCGCGCCACCGGGCTGCGCCGATCCCGTCATGAAGACCCGACTCGCTCTCGCCCAGATCAACGTCACCGTCGGCGATTTCGCCGGCAACGTCGCGCGGATCATCGCCGCTGCCCGCGCCGCGCACAACGACGGTGCGCACCTGATGATCGCGCCCGAACTCGCGCTGTCCGGCTACCCGCCGGAAGACCTGCTGCTGCGGCCCGCGTTCTACACGGCGGCGGCTGCCGCGCTCGACACGCTCGCCGATGCGCTGCGCGCGTTCGACGGGCTCGCGGTGCTCGTCGGCCATCCGCTGCGGAGCGCGGGCGGCGATCCGCACGCGCCAGCCGTCGATGGTAATGCAAACCGCCCGATCGAGCGCGGCGTGCCGCCGACCGACACCTACAACGCGGTGTCGCTGATCGTCGGCGGCGAGATCGTCGGGACGTACCGCAAGCAGGATCTGCCGAACGCAGACGTGTTCGACGAGAAGCGCTACTTCGCGACGGACACCGAGCCGCTCGTGTTCGAGCTGGACGGCGTCAGATACGGCGTGATCATCTGCGAGGACGCCTGGCATGCGTCGGCCGCGCAGATCGCGAAGGCCGCCGGCGCGCAGGTGCTGCTGATCCCGAACGGCTCCCCGTACCACATGAACAAGGAAGCGCTGCGCATCGACATCCTGCGCGCGCGGATCCGCGAAACGGGGCTGCCGATGGTGTACGTGAACCTCGTCGGCGGCCAGGACGAGCTCGTGTTCGACGGCGGCTCGTTCGTGCTCGACGCGCAGGGCGCGCTCGTCGCGAAGATGCCGCAGTTCGACGAAGGGCACGCGATCGTCGAGTTCGACGGCGCGCGCCCGCTGCCCGGCGCGATCGCGCCCGAGTTGCCGGTCGACGCGCAGGTCTATCGCGCGCTCGTGACCGGCGTGCGCGACTACATCGGCAAGAACGGTTTTCCCGGCGTGCTGATCGGGCTGTCGGGCGGTGTCGATTCGGCGCTGGTGCTCGCGGTCGCCTGCGACGCGCTCGGGCCCGAGCGCGTGCGCGCGGTGATGATGCCGTCGCGCTACACGGCCGACATCTCGACCACCGACGCGGCGGAGATGGCGCGGCGCGTCGGCGTGCGCTACGACGAGATCGCGATCGCGCCAATGTTCGACGCGTTCCGTGCGGCGCTCGCGGGCGAGTTCGCGGGCCGCGCGGAGGACGCGACGGAAGAGAACATCCAGGCGCGCATCCGCGGCACGCTGCTGATGGCGCTGTCGAACAAGTTCGGCTCGATCGTGCTGACGACCGGCAACAAGAGCGAGATGGCGGTCGGCTATTGCACGCTGTACGGCGACATGGCCGGCGGCTTCGCGGTGATCAAGGACATCGCGAAAACGCTGGTCTACCGGCTGTGCCGCTATCGCAACGCAACGACGGACTACGGGCTGCGCGACGTGATTCCCGAGCGGATCCTGACGCGTGCGCCGTCGGCCGAGCTGCGCGAGAACCAGACGGACCAGGACAGCCTGCCGCCGTACGACGTGCTCGACGCGATCATGCGGATGTACATGGAGGAGGACCGGCCGCTCGCGGAGATCGTCGCGGCCGGCTATGCGGAGGCCGACGTCGCGCGCGTGACGCGGCTCATCAAGGTCAACGAATACAAGCGCCGCCAGGCGCCCATCGGCATTCGCGTCACGCATCGCGCATTCGGGCGCGACTGGCGCTATCCGATCACGTCACGCTTTACCGAACGTCTCGACTGAGCCGCGCTGGGCCGTACGCGGCCGGCCGGCTTACAATCGGGATCGCGATTCTGCATCCAAACGAGCATTGAGGGACAACCATCATGAAACGCATCACCGCCATCATCAAGCCGTTCAAGCTGGACGAAGTCCGCGAAGCGCTCGCCGAAGTGGGCCTCACCGGCCTGACCGTGACGGAAGTGAAGGGCTTCGGCCGCCAGAAAGGGCACACCGAACTGTATCGCGGCGCCGAATACGTGGTCGACTTCCTGCCGAAGATGAAGATCGAGGTGGTCGTCGCGGAAGCGCAGGTCGACCAGGTGATCGACGCGGTGATCGGCGCGGCGCGCACCGGCAAGATCGGCGACGGCAAGATCTTCGTGTCGGACGTCGAACGCGTGATCCGCATCCGCACCGGCGAAGAGAACGAAGCGGCGGTCTGAGCGCCGCTTCGGGCACGGTCGACCCAACGGTCGATCGGGCCGTGGATCGTACGATCCCGGCCCGCCAATAAAAAACGGTGCGGATACCCGGAAGGGTACCGCACCGATACGCGCCTCTCGCAGCAGCGTGGAAAGTGTTGTCGAATCGTTCTCTGGACGGCGCCTGATCAGAACAGGTGCTGGATGCCGGCGTAGACGCCGGTCTGGCTGCCGCCCGGATGCGGGTTGCCCGTCGAGACGTCGGTACCCGCGCCGTTTGCGTTCAGACCGAAGTTTGCGGTCTTGCTGTTGCGTACCGTCGCGACTTGCACGTCGAACAGCGTGCGCTTCGAGATGTTGTACGAGCCGCCGACCGTGTAGATGTTCGCGTTGCCGCCGCCGTGGTTGGCATTCACGTGGTACACGGCCGCGATCAGCGCTGCCGCTGGCGTTGCCTGCCACGTCACGCCGCCCCAGACTTGCTGGGTGCCGGTCACGCCATTGTTCGCGGGCGGGCCGCCGCTGCCGTCTGCATGCGATGCCTGGTAAGCTGCCTGCAGCTTGAACTGGCCGAGGAACACGTTCAAGCCGGCAAAGTATTCACGCGAGTAATTGAACACGTCCGAGAAGCGGCCGTTGCTATCGCGCGTTTCGTCATAGATGCCGCGCAACTGGAACAGCGAGTTCGTGTACGTGATCTGAGCGCCGGCTGCACGACCGGGTTGTTTCGGGTCGGTGTTGCCGTTGAAGCTGGTCGAGTTCGAGAACGCGAACTGGCCGTAGAAGTCGAGGCCGTAGAGCGACGGCGACTGGTACGACACGTTGTTGCTGGTCTTGTTCCAGTTGCGGCCGCGCACCAGCGATGCCGACGACCAGCTCGACTGGCCCAGCGGATCGAAGTCCCACACGCCGTTTGCGATCGCGAGTTCGCGACCCAGCAGCAGCGTACCGTAGCGGTCGTTCGAGATACCGACGGTCGCGAAACGATCCCAGATCGAGCCGGACGTGCCGAGACCGCCGTTCATCGTGTTGAACGCGCCTTCGAGGTGGAACAGGACCTTGTTGCCGCCGCCGATGTCCTCACTGCCCTTCAAGCCCCACAGGCTCGTGCCCCAGTCGCCGCTTTCTGCGCGAACGCGATGGCCATCCTGCAGCCCGTTCATGTACTCGAGGCCGGCATCCAGGCGACCATACAGCGTGACGCTGCTCTGCGCGTGCGCCGTAACCACCCCAGCAGCCATCAGCGCGGCCGCGACCAAAGCTTTCTTCATCATCTCCTCCATACCCTGTCAAAAAGTCAACCCAGACTGCACGAGATGCCCGGAGCAGCGAACGCCGGGCAAAAGCGAAAAGCGGGATAACCAGGGAGACCTCGTGCAGAGCCGGTAAGCGCGGCACGCGGGCAAGCGGACGGAAAACCGTTGAGCGGTCCCGCGCGGCCGGGTCGGCTTGCGGGGTCTCCTTGTTGTGTCGTGAAGCTAAACTACATTTCACGAACTTCGTTTTGCTACTTTGGTTACTAATTTAGCAAAAATACAATTTTGTGGCGATGGAAATCGTTGTTTGACTAACAGCTGTCGCCAATTTGCCATGCAACACCGTGCGCGATGAGTGCACAAAGGGGCGTCGATTCCCGGAAAACCCTTGTCACACAAGGGAGACACGGATTCGATACGCATGGGTCAAGGATTGCCACTATTGACGCCATCGGGGCGCGAGCGTAGGCGCCGCAGAGACGAAATTGGTAAGTATTTCGTAATGATTTGGCGGGGGTCAGCCGTTGCCGGGCGAGGCTCGAAACGCTTGTCCGGCAACGGCTGACCGCCGCCCGCCGCGGAAGCGCGCCAGGCTCAAGCGGATGCCGCCCGGGCGTCGAGCAACTGCGCGCGAAGCCATCGGTGCGCGTCGGTGCGCGCGTGCTTCGCGTGCGAGTAGATTTTCACCGTGTAGCGCGGGATCTCGAACGGCGCGGGGAAGATGCGGATCGGCGCCGCGTGGCGCAGCGCCTGCGCGGCACGGTTCGGCACTGTCATCAGGAGTGCCGATTCCGCGATCACGAACGGCGCGGCCAGCACGCTGGGCAACTGCACGGCGACCTGCCGCGCGAGGCCGAGCCGGTCGAGCACGTAGTCGACGACGCCGCGCGACTCGTTCCAAGGCGTGACGACCACGTGGCGTGCCTCGAGGTACTGGTCGAGCGTCAGCCGCCGGCGGATGTCCGGATGCGTGGCGCTCGCGATCACCACGTAGTCGTCCGAGAACCAGTCGAAATCCTCGATGCCCGGCGCGTCGGCGGCCGACTCCTCGTGATAGCCGAGCGCGAAGTCGATGCGTCCGGCCGCGAGTTCGTCGGTCGAAATCTTGCGATCGGAGTGGACGACGCGGATCCGCAGCCGCGGCGCGACCTGCTCGATGCGCGCGAGCAACGCCGGCAGCACGGCGAATGCCGTGTAGTCGCTCGCGGCGAACACGAACGTGCGGTCGCTTTGCGCGGGATCGAACCGGCGCGCGCGGGCGAGCCCCTTCGACATCGTGTCGAGCGCATCGCCGGCCCAGGTGGCGATGTCGTCGGCGCGCACGGTCGGCTGCATCTCGTTGCCGAGCCGCACGAACAGCGCATCGCCGATCGCGTCCCGCAGCCGGGCGAGCGCGTGGCTCAGCGCGGACGGGCTCATCGCCAGTTCGTGCGCGGCCGCGGCGACCGACCTGTGGCGGTACAACGCGTCGAACGCGAGCAGCAGGTTCAGGTCGAGACGGCGCAGGTCGGGATGCATCATGTTCATGTCCGGATGAAGAAACTGCACTTCCTGCAGTTGAACCGCGAACGTAGCATGTCGATCTGTCCGGTGCCAGGCGCGCTTGCGCGGGCGCCGCATTCCGTTTTCAGTCCGGGCCGAAGGAGGGCTCCTCACCGTGCAAATCGACATTCGTTCTGCCACCGTCGCCGACGTGCCGCAAATCCTGCGCTTCATCACCGAGCTGGCCATCTACGAGAAGGCGGAGCATGAAGTGGTCGCGACACCTGCGTCGCTCGAGCGCAGCCTGTTCGGCGAAGGAACGCCGGCGCGCGCGCTGATCTGCGAGGTCGACGGCGAGCCGGCCGGCTTCGCCGTGTATTTCTCGTCGTACTCGACGTGGCTCGGCCGCCAGGGCTTGTATCTCGAGGATCTGTACGTATCGCCGCGCTTTCGCGGCGCGGGTGCCGGGCTGCGGCTGCTGAAGGCGCTCGCGCGCATCGCCGTGGACACCGGCTGCGGGCGCTTCGAATGGAGCGTGCTCGACTGGAACGAGCCGGCGATCCGCTTCTACGAAAGCGTCGGCGCGGCGCCGCAAAGCGAATGGGTGCGCTACCGGCTCGCGGGCGATGCGCTGCGCGCGTTCGCCGACGGCGTACCGGTGGACGCCGTGTAAACGCAAAACGGGCGCCGCATGGCGCCCGTCCGCGTGTCGTCGCGCGTCGCGCGCGTTACTTGAGGCTGCCCGACAGGAACCCGCGCAGGCGTTCGCTCTTCGGGTTGGCGAACACCTCGGACGGCACGCCTTCCTCCTCGACGCGCCCCTGGTGCAGGAACATCACGTGATTCGACACGTTGCGCGCGAAGCCCATCTCGTGCGTGACGACGATCATCGTACGGCCTTCCTCGGCCAGCTTCTGCATCACCTTCAGCACTTCACCGACCAGTTCCGGGTCGAGCGCCGACGTGGGCTCGTCGAACAGCATGACGTCCGGATGCATCGCCAGCGCGCGCGCGATCGCGACACGCTGCTGCTGCCCGCCCGACAGATGCGACGGATACTGCTTCTCGACGCGCGGCGCGAGGCCGACCTTTTCGAGATACTCGCGCGCACGGTCTTCGGCTTCCTTCTTCGAGATGCCGAGCACGTTGACGGGCGCTTCCATCACGTTCTCGATCACGTTCATGTGCGACCAGAGATTGAAATGCTGGAACACCATCGACAGCTTGGTGCGCACGCGTTGCAGCTGCTTCGAATCGGCCGCGCGCAGCGCGCCCGTCTTGTCCGGCGTGGTGCGCACTTCCTCGCCGTCGACGATGATGCGGCCCGCGTTCGGCTGCTCGAGGAAGTTGATACAGCGCAGCATCGTGCTCTTGCCTGAACCGGACGAGCCGATCACGCTGATCACGTCGCCCGAGTTCGCCTTCAGCGACACGCCCTTGAGCACCTCGTTGTCGCCGTACCGCTTGTGCAGATCGTCGACGAAAAGCTTTTGAGTCTGGGAATTCATCAATAGTCCTGCGAAAACTTACTTGCCTTGCGGGCGCAGATACGCGAGCCAGCGACGCTCGGCCTGGCGGAACAGCCACACGAGCGTGAACGAGATCGCGAGATAGAGCAGGGCGGCGATCCCGAATGCGTGGAACGACATGTAGGTCGCCGAGTTTACGTCGCGCGCGATCTTCAGGATGTCCGGCACGGTCGCGGTGAACGCGACGGTGGTCGCGTGCAGCATCAGGATCACTTCGTTGCTGTAGAGCGGCAGCGCGCGGCGCAGCGCCGACGGCAGGATCACGCGGCGATACATCGTGAAGGTGGACATCCCGTATGCGCGCGCGGCCTCGATCTCGCCGTACGACGTCGCTTTGATTGCGCCCGCGAAGATCTCGGTGGTGTACGCGCAGGTGTTCAGCGTGAACGCGAGCAGCGTGCAGTGCATCCCGTCGCGGAAGAACGCGTCGAGCAGCGGCGTGCCGCGCACGACCTGCAGGCTGTAGAGGCCGGTGTAACAGAGCAGCAGCTGCACGTAGAGCGGCGTGCCGCGGAACACGTACGTGTAAAGCCACACGGCGCTCGACAGCCACTTCCTTTTCGACACGCGGGCCACCGCGAGCGGCACCGACAGGCAGAAGCCGAGGCCGATCGACACGACCAGCAGCCACAGCGTGATCGCGACGCCGGTGATCCGGAAGCCGTCGGTGTAGAGGTAGTTGCGCCAGTATTCTTGGATGAGTTCGATCATAGGTCAGCCTTGCGGACACCGGTCGAGTAGCGCTTTTCGAGCCAAATCAGCACGAAGTTCGAGATCGTCGTGATGGCGAGGTAGACCGCACCGGCGATCAGCGTGAAGAAGAAGAACCGCAGCGTGCCCTTGCCGGCGTCCTGCGACGCCTTCACGACGTCCGCGAGGCCGATGATCGACACCAGTGCGGTCGACTTCACGAGCACCTGCCAGTTGTTGCCGATGCCCGGCAGCGCGAAGCGCATCATCTGCGGGAACATGATCCGCGTGAACACCTGCCAGTTGGTCATCCCGTACGCGCTGCCGGCCTCGAGCTGGCCGCGCGGCACCGACAGGAATGCGCCGCGGAAGGTCTCGGTGAAGTACGCGCCGTAGATGAAGCCGAGCACGAGCACGCCGGCGAGGAACGGATCGATGTCGATCTGGTCCCAGCCGAGTGCGTCGGTCGCCATGTTCAGCCAGATCTGCAGGCTGTAGAACAGCAGCAGCATCAGCACGAGGTCCGGCACGCCGCGGATCAACGTGGTGTAGACGGTGCCGACGCCGTTCGTGAAGCGGTTGCGCGACAGCTTCGCGCCCGCGCCGAGCAGGCCAAGCAGGAACGACAGCGCGAGCGAAAGCACCGCCAGTTTGACGGTTTGCCAGGTGCCTGCGAGGATCAGCGGGCCGTAGCCTTGTAGAAACATATGTGGTCCCTGGTGTGGTCCCGGACGGCGCACGCGGTGCGCCGCGAAAGACGCGCCCGCCAAGCTGCGCGGAACGCCCCGTGCGTATCATGACCGTCCGCCCCGGCAACGGTGCCGGGCCAGCCCGTCGCGGGGAGCGGCGGGCGAGGGGCGGGCGGCGCGTGGTGGACTGCCTGTACTGCCGGACGCGGGGCGCCCCCGCATCCGCTTCCCGTCATTGTCTGCGCTCAGCGAGCCGAGTAGACGCTGAACGAGAAATACTTGTGCGACAGCCGGTCGTACGTGCCGTCCTTGTGCATGTCGGCCAGCGCCTTGTTGATCTTGAGCTTCAGGTCCGTGTCTTCCTTGCGCAGGCCGATCGCGGTGCCGTCGCCGATCGTCTTCGGATCCTTCACTTCCGGACCGGCGAACGCGAAGCCCTTGCCGCGCGGCGTGCGCAGGAAGCCGTAGTCGGCCTGCAGTTCATCCTGCAGCGTCGCGTCGAGGCGGCCCGAGCCGAGATCGGCATAGACCTGGTCCTGGTTCTGGTAAGGAATGATCGTGACGCCTTGCGGTTCCCAGTACGCCTTCGCGTAGGATTCCTGCGTCGAACCCTGCTCGACGCCGACGCGCTTGCCCTTGAGCGACGCAACCGTCGGCAGCAGCGGCGAGCCGGCCTTCGCGATCATCCGCGCGGGCGCGTCGTACACCTTGTCGGAGAAGTCGATCTGCTCGCGACGCTTGTCCGTGACGGTCAGCGACGACACGATGACGTCGTACTTCTTCGCCTTCAGCGCGGGAATGATCCCGTCGAGATCCTGCGCGACCCACACGCACTTTACGTTGATGCGCTTGCAGATTTCCTTGGTGAGATCGACGTCGAAACCGACGATCTCGCCGCTCGGCGCGGTCGACTCGAACGGCGGGTAGCTGGCATCGACACCGATCCGCACGGTCTTCCATTCTTTCGCGAAGGCGCTGCCCGCCACGAGGGCGAGGGCGGCGCACAGGGCGGCCTTCTTCATTTCCATCCTTTTGTCGCTCACTTCCGGTGGGCGCTCGCGGCCGGTCGGGCCGGGCGCCGCGGCGTATTCTAGACGGCCAAAATTCGTGTTTCGGCGCGCGGGCAACGGCGCTCGCCGGACGGGCGAACGCCAAAAGGGCGGTATTTTACCCGAACGCGATACCCGGAAAACGGCAATCCGGCGCGACCGATGGATTCTTCGATCCGGGCGTTGCGGCAATCGTGGTATTCACAACGAGCATTGCGCCGATTGGACTCGTGGGTGCAACGATGCGGTGCGCGGGCGGCGGATTGTGGCGCGCTTGGCGCGCCCCTACAGTGCAGGTAAACCCGAAGAAAGAATGTCTGCCTGCCGGAGTGCCCGCCCCATGTTCCAGATCCTTCGCGCCGCCGACCGCTGCCACACGCGCCAAGGCTGGCTCGAGTCGAGTCACAGCTTTCCGCTTGTCGGCGACGCCGAGGCCGCCCATCCGCCGTTCGGCGCGCTGCGCGTGCTGAGCGAGGACCGGATCGCGCCGACGCGCGGCTTCGGGATGCAGCCGCGCCGCGACCTCGAAATCGTCACTTACGTGCTGGACGGCGCGCTCGCGCATCGCGACAGCCTTGGCAACGGCGCCATCGTGCGAGCCGGCGGCATCCAGCGGATGAGTGCCGGCACGGGGCTCATGCACAGCGAAACCAATGCGTCGCGCGACCGGGTGCTGCATCTGCTGCAGATCTGGCTGCAGCCGGCCGAGCGCGGCGGGCGGCCCGGTTACGCGGAGCGGCATTTCGCCGACGACGAGAAGCGCGGCCGCCTGCGGCTCGTCGCGTCGCCGGACGGCGGCGACGGCGCGCTGTCGATCGGTGCGGATGCGCGGATCTTCGCGGGGCTGATCGACGGCGACGAGGAGGCGGTATTCGGTGTGCCGGCCGGACGTGGCACTTATGTGCACGTGGCGCGTGGCGACGTGGAGGTCAACGGCCACGCGCTGGCCGCGGGCGACGGCGCGCGGATCGCCGGGGTGGAAGCGATCGCGTTCGCACGCGGCCGGGCGGCCGAGGTGCTGCTATTCGACGTCGCCTGAAGCGAAACAGGGGGCGCGGGCCGAGTACCCGCGTCCCCTGCGAAGCCGCCCGGGGAGGCGGCCCGCCGGCTTACTGCGCCGGCGCCGACGCGGCCTTGGCCGCGCGGTGCTCCTGCCAGCGTTCCTTCATCTTCTCGTGACGCTGTTCCATCCGCGCGAACTGCTGCTTCAGCGCGGTGCTGACCGTCGTCTTCTGCTGGTCGTTCAGTCCGTTGTAGAACGCGAGCCAGGCGGCCGAGCTTTGCTCGCGCAGCTGCGCATTCTGCTGCTCGGCCTGCTGCCGGGCGGCGTGCATCGCGTTCAGGTCGAGGATCGGCTGATTCTGCTGCGCCTTGAACTGCTCGCGCATCTGCTCTTGGCTCTTGCGCATCGCTTCATGGTTCTGCTTCATCGTGTTGACGGCCGTCTGCCATTGCTGCTCCTGCGATGCGTTGAGTTTCAGCTGATCGTGCAGCTTCATGATCACGCCGAACGGGCCGCCGTCATGGCCGCCGTGCATCTGGTGCATGCCGGGGCCGCCCGGCGGCGGCATGTCGTTGGGCTGCGCGGCATGCGCGGTGCCGAATGCGAGAGCGAGCACGGTGGCGGCCGCGATGGCCACGCGGGAAGTCTTCTTATACATTTCAGAAACTCCTGTATCCAAAGGGTCCGGCGATGCGGTGCGCGGGTGACCCGTGTGCCGCATCCGGTAAGACGCAGGTTAGCGGTGCGTGCCCCGGCGGGTGTTACGCGGGGTGGCTGCCGGGTTACGGTGCATTACAGTTCCCTTGCGCCGTAACCCGCAGTAACCCTTTCGTTCCTTTGTTTCGTTCTTCGACTCCGCACTCGCGCGGTAAACTTCGAGCCATGACTACCCAGATCCTCATCGTCGACGACGACCAAGAACTCCGTGACCTGCTGCGCGACTATCTCGTGCGCCAAGGGATGGAAGTGTCCGTGCTGCACGACGCGGCGACGCTCGAGAAGCGTCTCGAGCGCGAGCGGCCCGACCTGATCGTGCTGGACCTGATGATGCCGGGCGTCGACGGCCTGACCGCGCTGCGCCAGCTGCGCGCGGCCGGCGACGACATCCCCGTGATCATGCTGACGGCGCGCGCGGACGACGTCGACCGCATCGTCGGGCTCGAACTCGGCGCGGACGACTACCTCGGCAAGCCGTTCAACCCGCGCGAGCTGCTCGCGCGTGTGCAAGCCGTGCTGCGCCGCCGCCGGGCGACGCCGTCGGCGGCGGCGCCCGAGCAGCGCGAGCCGTTCGCGTTCGGCCGTTTCGTGCTCGACTTCCAGGCGCGCACGCTGGCGGTCGACGGCAAGCCGGCAACGCTGTCGAGCAGCGAATTCGCGCTGCTGAAGATCTTCGTGAACCACGCGCTGCGCACGCTCACGCGCGAGCGGTTGCTCGAGCTGCTGCACGGGCCCGAGTACGACGGCACCGACCGCGGCATCGACGTCCAGGTGTGGCGCCTGCGCCGCATCCTGGAAACGGATCCGTCGACGCCGCGCTTCATCCAGACGGTCCGCGGGCGCGGCTACGTGTTCGTGCCCGACGGCGAGGCCCATGCGCAAACCCATTGATTCACTGTTCGGACGGCTGGCGCTGCTGGTCGTCGGCGTGCTGCTCCTGTCGCACTTCGCGTGGTTCTTCGCGATGCGCCTCGAGCGCAGCCAGATGCAGACGCGTTACGCGGTCGAGGAGGCTGCCTTCCTCGTCGATGCCGTGCGCCAGCACGTCGAGCGCACGCCCGACCAGCCGCTGCCGTCGCGGGTGCGGCTGGTGTCGCCGGACAGTCCGGACGTGCCGACGAGCGCAGGCTCGAATCTGCCGGCGCCGCTCAAGCGATTTCGCGACGACGTGAGCGAGCGCATGCCGGCCGGCACCCTGGTCGAGATCGGCGCGCCGGGCCACCCGCCGGTGTTGTGGGTCAAGGAGCCGACCGACCGCAACTGGATCGTGGTGCCGGTGCAGCCGCTGCGCCCGCCGCGCTCGCTCGACCGGATGCTGCTGTGGCTCGGCACGATCTTCTCGGCAGGCGTGATCGCCGCGCTGTTCGCGGCCTGGCAGCTGCAGCAGCCGCTGCGTTCGCTGGCGCGCGCGGTCGCGCGCTTCGGCCGCGGCCAGCCGGTGCCGCCGCTGCGCGAGCGCGGCCCGCGCGAGCTGCGTCAGCTCACGCATGGCTTCAATCAGATGGTGGAACAGGTGTCGCAGGCCGAGAGCGATCGCGCGGTGATGCTGGCTGGCGTCGCGCACGACCTGCGCACGCCGCTCGCGCGGATGCGCCTGCGCGCGGAAATGATGGACGACGCGCGGCTGCGCGACGGCGTGGTGCGCGATGTCGACTCGATGTCGCACATCGTCGACCAGTTCCTCGTGTTCGCGCACGGCGGGGCGGACCGCAGCGAGCCCGTGCCGGTCGACCAGACCTGCGAGCGGATCGCGCGCAGCTATCGCGCGGTCGCACCGAACGCGCCGGCGGTCCAGACGCATCTGGCCGCCGACGAAGGTTTCCGCCTGCCGACCGCGACGCTCGACCGGATCTTGTCGAACCTGCTGGACAATGCGCATGCGTACGGCGCGCCACCCGTGCTCATCGAGACGTTGCGTACGCCGACGGGTTACGTGTTGTCGGTCAGCGACAGCGGCGGCGGGATCGCGCCGCGCGACCTGGCGGCCGCGACAAGGCCGTTCGTGCGGCTCGACCCTGCGCGCGGCGGCAATGGCCACAGCGGGCTCGGGCTTGCTATCGTCGAGCGGCTGGTGCTGAGGCTGGGCGGGGCGTGCGAGATCGGCAATCGTCCCGAGGGCGGCCTGCGCGTGGCGATGACGTTCCCGTTCGACGTGGTGCCGAAGGACGAACTGCACGCCCAGGCCGCGTAAGCGGCGGATGCGGCGCCTGCCGGGCAGGCGCCGCGCGGCATCATTCGCCGAACAGCGTGCCGAGCGTCTCGGCGGCGTTGCTGTCGATGGTGTTGTAGGTCACGCTCGTGGCCTCGAAGATATAGACGGTCGTATAGCGGCCAAGGCGCTCCAGAATCTCGTCCTGCAGCGATTCCGGCACGACGTTCATGTTCAGGTACCATGCCGTCGACGACAGCCGCGTCTGGAACGACCCATATTCCTGCATCAGCTCGTAGAACGCATCGGCATCCTGATCGCGGCAGACGATCACCAAGTTTCCTGCCATTCCCTTCCTCCCGCTGGTCGGTCGATCCCTGGCGGCAGTGGTCGACACCGACGCCAGGGGCTAGCCCCGATCATACCTGCTTCGCCGCAATCGTCCGATGACGTCCGGCATGGTTTGCGTCCGCATGCGGCTGGCGGGTTCCCGGCCGGCCCGGATCACGGCATAATTCGGGGCCTGCGTGCCGGCCGGAGGACTGCGGCCGGGCTGCTCCGCATCGCACGCCTGCCGTTCACCCGCGTGCCGGGCACGATCCGTGCGCCGTCCGCGCGTCGCATGGCACCGCGCCGGCCCCGGACGGTTGAACCTGAAATACAGGTTGGTGTAGTGTCGTGCCGTCGCGGCCTGACTCGCCGCGCCGGGGGCGCAGCTTGCACGCACGGCGCCTCGCGCCGGCGTCAGATCGTGAATCAATCGAATTACCGCGTCGAATTACCGCGCCCGTGCGCTTTGCCATGAATCAACATCGTCTGCCGGCTTCGTTCGGCCTTACCGGGGAGGGCGCCTGATGGACGTCGGATTCTTCAATCCGAACCGGACCGCCAACGCGTCCGCGTGGCGCGTTCTGCCGAACCGGTGGGACTTCATCGCGTTCCCGCTGATCATCTGCCTGATCGCGATGGCGGTCGTCGGTTTTCATGAAACGATGGCGCCGATCGGGACCCTTCAAACCCAGAAGATCTCGCTCGATTCGTCGAACCTGCCCGAATACGCGTTGCGCACCACGCTGCGGATGCTCGCCGCGATGGTCGCGTCGCTCGCGTTCACGCTGGTCTACGGCACGCTCGCCGCGAAAAGCCGCCGCGCCGGCATGGTGCTGATCCCGATCCTCGACATCCTGCAGTCGGTGCCGGTGCTCGGCTTCATCTCGTTTACGGTCACGTTCTTCCTCGCGTTGTTCCCGAGCCGCGTGCTCGGCGCCGAACTGGCCGCGATCTTCGCGATCTTCACGAGCCAGGCGTGGAACATGACGTTCAGCTTCTACCAGTCGCTGCGCACGGTGCCGCGCGATCTGGACGAAGTGTCGCGCGGCTTCCACCTGACGTCGTGGCAGCGCTTCTGGAAGCTCGAGGTGCCGTTCTCGATGCCGGGGCTGATCTGGAACATGATGATGTCGATGTCGGGCGGCTGGTTCTTCGTCGTCGCATCGGAGGCCATCACCGTCGGCAACCAGACCATCACGCTGCCCGGGATCGGCGCGTATCTCGCGCAGGCGATCTCGGACAAGAACCTCGGCGCGATCGGCTGGGTGATCCTGACGATGACGGTGGTGATCCTGGCCTATGACCAGTTCCTGTTCCGCCCGCTGATTGCGTGGGCCGACAAGTTCCGGATGGAGAACACCGCGTCGGGCGACGCGCCGCAATCCTGGCTGCTCGACCTCGTGCGCCGTACGCGCCTGATCCATCAACTGCTCGTGCCGGCCGGCTGGTTCTTCGCGAAGGCCGCGCGGATTCCGCTGCGTCTGCCGGTGTCGGGCGCGATGCGCTTCACGCTGCCCAAGGTCGAGAAGAAGGCGTCGCGCACGGTCGACATCGCGTGGGCGGTGCTCGTGCTGCTCGGCACGGCCTATATCGTGTGGCGTGTCGTCAGCTTCGTGTCGACCGGCGTGACGATGGCCGAAGTCGGCCACGTGATCGTGCTCGGGCTCATCACGCTGCTGCGCGTGGTCGTGCTGATCTCGATCGCGTCCGTGATCTGGGTGCCTGTCGGCGTGTGGGTCGGGCTGCGCCCGAAACTCGCCGAGAAGCTGCAGCCGCTCGCGCAGTTCCTCGCCGCGTTCCCGGCAAACCTGCTGTTCCCGGTGTTCGTGATCGTGATCGCGCGCTTCCACCTGAACGCCGACATCTGGCTGTCGCCGCTGATCGTGCTCGGCACGCAGTGGTATATCCTGTTCAACGTGATCGCGGGCGCGACGTCCTATCCGAACGACTATCGCGAAGCCGCGACGAACTTCCGGATCCGCGGCTGGCAGTGGTGGCGTCAGGCGATCCTGCCCGGCATCTTCCCGTACTACGTGACCGGCGCGATCACCGCATCGGGCGGCGCGTGGAACGCGAGCATCGTATCGGAAGCGGTGCAGTGGGGCACGACCCGGATCGAGGCGCACGGCCTCGGCGCCTATATCGCGCAGACCACCGCCGCCGGCGACTTTCCGAAGATCATCCTGGGCATCGCCGTGATGTCCCTGTTCGTTACCCTGTTCAACCGCCTGCTGTGGCGCCCGCTGTATGCCTTCGCCGAAGCGAAGCTGCGGCTCGACTGAGACCGATTGAGAGCGAAACGCGATGCACAATCCGAATGCTGTAAACGCCCCCGTCCAGACGTCCCAGCCGCCGCGACTCGGTGAGGAAATCCTGCGCGTCGATCACGTCTGCCGCGGCTTCAACAAGACGCAGGGCGAACTGCTCGTGCTCGACGACGCGAACCTGTCGCTGCGCGAAGGCGAGATCGTCGGGCTGCTCGGCCGTTCGGGCTCGGGCAAGTCGACGCTGCTGCGGATCATCGCGGGGCTGATCGAGCCGACCGGCGGTGAAGTGACCTACCTCGGCAAGCCGCTGACCGGCCCGGCCGAAGGCGTCGCGATGGTGTTCCAGACCTTCGCGCTGTTCCCGTGGCTGACCGTGCTGCAGAACGTGGAGGCCGGGCTGGAAGCGCTTGGCGTCGGCGCACGCGAGCGGCGCGAGCGCGCGCTCGCCGCGATCGACCTGATCGGTCTCGACGGCTTCGAGAACGCGTATCCGCGCGAGCTGTCGGGCGGCATGCGTCAGCGCGTGGGCTTCGCGCGCGCGCTCGTCGTCGACCCGACGATCCTGCTGATGGACGAGCCGTTCTCGGCGCTCGACGTGCTGACGGCCGAAACGCTGCGCACCGACCTGCTCGATCTGTGGACGCAAGGCCGCATGCCGATCAAGTCGGTGCTGATCGTCACGCACAACATCGAGGAAGCGGTGTTCATGTGCGACCGCATTCTGGTGCTGTCGTCGAACCCGGGCCGCGTGATCGCCGAGATCAAGGTGCCGTTCAAGCATCCGCGCAACCGCCTCGACCCGGCCTTCCGCAAGCTCGTCGACGACATCTACGCGAAGATGACCGCACGCCAGACCGGCGAGGCGACGAAGAAGGGGCTCGAGCTCGGCAGCTGGCTGCCGCAGGTGTCGACCAACCTGATGGCCGGCCTGATCGAGACGCTCGCGATGGCGCCGTACCACGGCCGCGCCGACATGCCGGAAATCGCACGCACGCTGCATCTGGAGGTCGACGACCTGTTCCCGATCGCCGAAGTGCTGCAATACCTCGGCTTCGCCGACGTGCGCGAAGGGGACGTGTTCCTGACGCCGCCGGGGCGCGTGTTCGCGGAATTCGGCACGCAGGAGCGCAAGCTGATGTTCGCGGATCATCTGCTGAAGCACGTGCCGCTCGCCGCGCGGATCAAGAAGGTGTTGAACGAGCGCCCCGGCCATCGCGCGCCGCGCGTGCGCTTCGAGCAGGAGCTGGAAGATTTTCTGTCGGACGGCGCGGCCGAGGAAACGCTCGATGCGGTGATCGACTGGGGCCGTTACGGCGAGATCTTCTCGTACAACGACCAGACCGAAATCTTCAGTCTCGAGGACGTCGAGTCCTGAGCCATCGCGCCGGGCCGCAGGGCCCGGCATTCGCATGCGCCGCGCGTGTCGGGCGCCGCGCATCGCCTCGTTACTGCAGGTTGCCCCAGCGGTCGACGGCCGGTTCGGCCGACGCCCACTTCCAGTGCGTGCCTTGCTGGCACGCATTCGCGAAATACCAGTCGGCCTTGTCGCCGTCCTTCACCGAGAACGCGAATTCCTTGCACAGCGCGAGCGCCGTCGAGTACGCACGCGTGACGCGCACCTCGCCTTCGCCGTTTTCGAGCGGCAGCGTGTTCTTCACCTTCCACGGCTTCACTTCGCCGACGGCCAGGCTGCCCGCCGCTTTCGCGATCGCGTCCTGCTGATTCTGATGAAGCTGCTTCATCGTGCGGTTGACGGCCTCGTCGGTCGCCGCCTGCACGGCGATCCCGACACCGACGCCCACGGCCGGGTTCGCGGTGACGAGGCCCGTCGCCGCGCCGGCGAGCGCGCCGCTCGCCGCGCCGACCGAGCCGCAGCCCGACAGCGCGGCGCTGGCCGCGCACAGCGCGCCGATCGCCGCGATACGGATCGCGATGGTCATTGCAGCGCGCCCCAGCGTTCGGTCGCGGGTTCCGCCGACGCCCATTTCCACACGGGGCCGTCGCGGCAGATCGTGGCCACGTAGAACGCCGATTCGGCGGCCTTGTCGGCCTTCGCGGGCGTGTCGACCGCGAACACGATTTCCTTGCAGTCGAGCGGGCCGATGCTGATCATCCGGCTGACCGTCACGCGGCCCTGCTCGTCGTCCTCGATCGGGAACGAGTGGTGGGTCGTCCACGGAGCGACGCCGCCGACGTCGAGCGGGCCGGCCGCTTTCGCGATCTGCTCCTGGGTGTAGCGGTGCGCGACGCGCTGCGTGTACTGGACGCCCGCTCGCGCGCCGGCGACGGCGCCGAGGCCGATGCCCGTCGCGACGGCGGCGTTGTTGGTGACCTTGGAGGCAATCGCGGCGCCCGCGATACCGGCGCTGGCGGTCGCGCCTTCGCTGTACAGCGAGTTGCAGCCGGACAGCAGTGCGGCCGTGGCGATCGCGGCCAGCACGATGCGCGCCGGCATGGCCCGACGCGGCGGTTCGAAACGAATGTTCATCCCTGAGTGCAAGTCCTGTCTGGGTGAGCGGCGACGCATGCGCGCCCCCATGCCGTGTCATTGTTTCGCAATTGTCATAGGAAAACTGCAAAGCTTTGACAAATCGGTGGGCGAAGCGCTTTCCAATGGAACAGGAGCCTGGACGAGGGTCTGCACTGGCTCTTGCGTAGCGCTTTCGGCGCGTTTCCAATGCAAAAGAGCCTGTTGTTGGCCCGACACGCGCGAGTTGACCGACACCG